>CBIFWW010000059.1:0-19369 GCA_966186435.1 uncultured Enterobacteriaceae bacterium | reverse complement strand
CCCCACCATGTCAAGGTGGTGCTCTAACCAACTGAGCTACGGACGCACTGAAGAAATGGTGCGTTCAATTGGACTCGAACCAACGACCCCCACCATGTCAAGGTGGTGCTCTAACCAACTGAGCTATGAACGCATACTGTGTGTGACAGCGGGACGAATATTAACGGCAGCCCCGGGGGCTGGCAAGGGCTAAAACGTAAAAATCTTTCTGAAATCACCTGATTGCTGCACAACTGTGCAATTGTGATAAAAAATAAGCCGCCCGGTGAGGCGGCTCCGGTGCGTTAGCGTGAGGCCCGTTGCAAAATCCTGGCGGCAGGCTGCTTTTGCAGGATCTTCATCCGTAGCATCATCATGATGGCCGCCGCCGTCAGGCCGATAATAAAACCGATCCAAAACCCTGCCGGACCCATGCGCGGCACCACCACATCGGTTAAAGCCAGGATATAGCCACTTGGCAGGCCTAATACCCAATAGGCGATAAACGTACTAAAGAAGATCGCGCGGGTATCTTTATAACCACGCAAAATCCCACTACCGATCACCTGAATAGAATCAGAAATCATATACACCGCCGCCAGCAGCATCAGCTGGGCTGCCAGGGCCACCACCGCCGGATCATCATTGTATAAACGGGCGATATGCTCCCGCATAGTAATGGTCAATATCGCCGTCATCACCGCCATAGTGACACCCACCATCAGGCCGGTCAGCGCCGAGGTGCGGGCATTCAGAGTAGAGCCTTCGCCCAGGCGGAAGCCCACGCGAATAGTTACCGCCGCCGACAGCGACATCGGCAGTACAAACATCAGCGAGCTAAAGTTCAGGGCAATCTGGTGCCCGGCCACATCGACGATACCCAGCGGGGAAACCAGCAGGGCCACCACCGCAAACAGGGTGACTTCAAAGAACAGCGCCAGCGCGATAGGCAGCCCCAGCTGCACCAGCCGCTTTAGCACCGCAGTATCCGGTTTGCTAAACCCTTCCGGGTTGCGAATATCCCGCAGGGCGCCGGCACGTTTGGTGTAGGAAAGCATACTGATAAACATCACCCAGTACACCGAGGCTGTTGCCACGCCACAGCCCACGCCGCCCAACTCAGGCATGCCGAAATGGCCATAAATAAAGATATAGTTCACCGGGATGTTAACTAACAGACCGATAAAGCCCATCACCATCCCCGGTTTAGTTTTGGCTAAGCCCTCGCACTGGTTACGACATACCTGGAAGAACAGATACCCCGGTGCGCCCCACAGTAGCGCCCGCAGATAGCCCACGGCTTTATCCGCTAATGCCGGGTCGATATTATGCATCGAACGAATGATATAACCGGCGTTCCACAGCACCACCATAATCAGGATTGAGACGATACCTGCCAGCCAAAAGCCCTGGCGCACCTGATGGGCAATGCGATCCCGGCGGCCAGAACCGTTCATTTGTGCGATGACCGGGGTGAGGGCCAACAGCAGGCCGTGACCAAATAAAATGGCCGGTAACCAGATTGATGTGCCGATGGCAACGGCCGCCATATCGGTGGCGCTGTAGCCCCCGGCCATCACCGTATCGACGAACCCCATGGCGGTTTGCGCAACCTGCGCCAGGATCACCGGGATTGCCAACGCCAGCAACTGGCGCGCTTCGACGTAATACTTCTGCACGCGTGCACCTATGTTGTTTTTATTAATCAGACGAAAATAGCCGCCTTAACTGGCAGCAAGAAGAAAGATCAGGGGAAGTTTTCAGGTATTGTAGCGGCAGATGAACTATTCGCCAGCAAAATCATTCTTGGCAGCACGTTCATAGTGGAAAGGGCTTTTTCCAGCTGTTATTGTGCTGCATTATGGACGGATTCTTTAGCTTATAAGCCCCAATTAACCTCAGGAGTAAACCATGTTTACCGGTATCGTTCAGGGCACCGCCACGGTGGTATCCATTGATGAAAAACCGAACTTTCGCACTCACGTCGTAGCCCTGCCGGAGAATATGCTGGCGGGCCTGGAGACAGGGGCCTCAGTTGCCCACAATGGTTGCTGCCTGACGGTCACACAAATCGATAATAACCACATCAGTTTCGATCTGATGAAAGAGACCCTGCGTATCACCAACTTGGGTGAAATTATCCCGGGTGATAAGGTCAACGTCGAGCGTGCGGCCAAGTTCAGCGATGAGATTGGTGGCCATCTGATGTCAGGCCACATCATGACGACGGCGGAAATCGTCAAGATCCTGACCACCGAAAACAACCGCCAGATTTGGTTTAAGGTGCAGGACCCAACCCTGATGAAGTACATCCTTTACAAAGGATTTATTGGCATTGATGGCATCAGCCTGACCGTGGGCGAAGTCACCGCCACCCGTTTCTGCGTGCACCTGATTCCGGAAACCCTGGAGCGTACTATCCTCGGCCATAAGCGGTTGGGCCAGCGGGTAAATATTGAAATCGACCCACAAACCCAGGCGGTTGTCGATACCGTAGAGCGAGTGCTTGCCAGCCGCGAAGCAGCACTGATTGCTGCCGCTGCGAATGAAAATAAGAATTAATTGATTACCCCAACCAAAAAGTCGCTTCATTGAGCGGCTTTTTGGTTAAACGAGGTCACGGATGTATTCACTCTCTGCCTTTCGATCCCGGCTTTATCATCGGCTATTTCGCCTCAATACTCCTTCAGGCCGTAGTGTGGAATATCTTTGCGCGCTGGTGGCCCTATTGAGCGTGGCGGCGGTGTTTGCGGAATCCGGTGCCGGTACCCAATACCAGCTAAGCTTCCATCAGTGGCACATCTTTGTATTATTCGAACTTACCTTCACACTGTTTTTCACGGCGGAATATCTATTGCGGGTGATGTGCTGGCCAAGCCCGGCACGTTATGTTTTTAGCTTCTGGGGCTTTATTGATTTAGCCACTTTATTACCGCTGTATGTGATGTGGCTTTGGCCAGAAATAGCCATCAGTTATTTGGTGGCCTGGCGCGCTATGCGGGCAATTCGGGTGTTGAGAATATTAAAATTGCTTCGTCTGATGCCCGCGGTAAATACGCTATGGCAGGCCGTTATCGCCGCCCGCCATCAGTTGATCCTGTTCTATGCCTTTATTGGTATTTTGCTGGTGGTAGCCGGGGCCACCATGTACGGACTGGAAGGGGCAGCCAATGGTTTTACCTCCTTGGGGATGTCATTGTACTGGGCGGTGGTAACGGTCACCACCGTGGGCTACGGTGATATTACGCCCCATACCGTAGCCGGGCGGTTAGTGGCTTCTTTATTGATCTTGATTGGTTACTCGGTGATAGCCATCCCCACCGGGATTATCGGCGCCCAGCTCAATAGTGAAATGCAGCGCAAAAAACGGCAGCTATATTGCCCGGCCTGTGATGCTCGCGATCAACCACCACACGCTCGTTTTTGCCACCAGTGTGGTACTGCGCTCCAAATAAAAAACACCTGGCCAGTGAGCCGGGTGCTGTATTAGGGGGTAGCGGCAGGGCCGGATTAATTACTCACGCCACAAAATGTGGCAAAGCTTGTGGTCTTTATCACGACAAAGCAGTACCCGGGCAAAAATATCGTTGATCTCGCCGCCGTCTTGTTCGCTCAGGCCAATCACCACTTCAGCGAAAAAGTCCGGGTTCAGATCGTAGTCCACATGCTCAACCCAATCTTCAGACGGGTCAAAAAGTTCTGCACCGCCGCGCTCTTCAAATTGCAGGTTGAACAGAATGATGTCTGCCGGATCGAGATTGTCACCCGCCAGCTCAAGGAAAATATCGTAAGCCTGTTCCAGGGTTTCGTCTTCTGTCAGACGGTTATTCAGATCCATTTCCATCAGGTTGTACCAGTATTAGCGTTAATGGGCACGTTTTACAGCAACGGACTAAAGAAGTAAAACACTCGCTCTACGATCCGTTGCCACAGCGGACGCTTGACCCACAGCCTGGCGTCTATCAGGCGTGAGCGGGAAATATAATCATCTTGCACGGCGGCTAAATCATTGCCAAACCCGGCATCATCAATCACCAACGTGATCTCGAAATTAAGCCACAGGCTGCGCATATCCAGATTGACGGTGCCCACCAGGCTCAACTGCCCGTCCACCAGAACGCTTTTGGTATGCAATAAACCGCCTTCAAATTGATAAATCTTGACCCCGGCTTCCAGTAGTTCGCTAAAGAAAGCCCGACTGGCCCAGCCTACTAGTACCGAATCATTTTTGCGCGGGACAATGATGCTGACATCCACCCCGCGCTGGGCGGCGGTGCATATCGCGTGGAGCAGATCGTCACTTGGCACGAAGTAAGGGGTGGTCATAATCAGGCTTTCCCTGGCAGCATATACCGAGGTAAGCAAAGCTTGGTGAATCAAATCCTCCGGGAAACCGGG
This sequence comes from uncultured Enterobacteriaceae bacterium, assembly GCA_966186435.1. Lineage (GTDB taxonomy): Bacteria > Pseudomonadota > Gammaproteobacteria > Enterobacterales > Enterobacteriaceae > CBIFWW01. The sequence continues at coordinate 14,992 of CBIFWW010000059.1, read as the reverse complement.
ACCAGAAGCAATGGTCTGAATGGTGTGGCCGCTGGCTTGCTCAAAAGGCATGGTATTGATATCTGGCGGCGGGGGCAGGATACGCTTGCCAGTTTCTATCTCCCAATCACAGGAGTAAACCACGCCCATTGAGGTGGCAACCGGGCCTTCCATGCGCGCCATCAGATCCACCCACTGGCCTACGCCGGCGTCTTGTTTAAAGAACCTCGGGTCCACCAGGTTCATACTGCCAGTGTAGGCAATATAGTTGTCGATCATCACCATTTTACGATGCTGACGTAAATCCATACGCCGTAGGAATACACGCATCAGGCTTACCTGTAATGCCTCTACCACTTCCACCCCGGCATGACGCATCATCGCCGCCCAGGGACTGCGGAAAAAGCCCACGCTGCCAGCAGAATCCAACATCAGGCGGCAATGAACACCGCGACGGGCGGCAGCCATTAGTGATTCTGCCACCTGATCAGCCATGCCACCGGGGTGCCAGATGTAGAAAACCATTTCGATATTACTGCGGGCCAGCTGGGTGTCGCGGATCAGCGCTTGCATCACTTCATCTGAGGTGGTCAATAACTGAAGCTGATTGCCTTTGACACCGGCAATACCTTGACGACGTTCGCAAAGTTGGAATAGTGAGGCGGCGACTTCGCTGGTTTCTGTGGCAAAAATCCGGCTATGGGTTTTGAGGTTGTGAAGCCATTTTGCGGTAGAGGGCCACATCGCTCTGGCCCGCTCGGCACGGCGCTTGCCGAGATGCAATTCACCGAAGGATAAATAGGCGATTATCCCCACCAGCGGCAGGATATAAATGATCAGCAACCATGCCATGGCTGAGGGAACCGTCCGGCGCTTCATCAGGATACGCAGCGTTACTACGGCAATCACCAGCCAGTACCCCAAAATGACCAGCCAACTCATCACGGCATAGAAGGTCGTCATTACCTGAAATCCTTTTGAAATATTTTGTTAAGAGTTTACGTTCAAGTTACAGGATTGGGAACCATTGTGGGCATAAAACGGCTGGTTTAACCAAATGTCAGGTTTATAATGGAGCCTCTGATACTGAAGTGAGTAGTAGAATGAGACATAGCAGAACGGAAGTAGGCCGCTGGCGTATGCAGCGGCAGGTGCAGCGGCGTAAAGCGCGCTGGCTGGAAGCCCAGTCTCGCCGCAATATGCGTATTCACGCTATTCGTAAGTCCTTGGTGCATCGGCAGCGTCATTGTCTGCTGTTTGCCATTCATGATTTCTAAGCGTGATACCGGGCGCCCCAGGGTGGCCCGGTTATCTGCTCCGGTTGTACCCCTCTACAGATCCCATGCAGCGGTCGCTTTACTTGTCATTTATTGAATAAAACTCGGGAATTTTTATACCCGGCACCAGGTGCGCCGGGTAAACAACATGTGGCGATCAGAACACCTGTTTGTAAGGGGTGACGGTGACAGCCTGATAAACACCGGCAGCCTGATAGGGGTCATCATTGGCCCAAGATTGCGCGGCTTCAAGAGAAGGGAATTCTGCAATCACGGTGGAACCGGTGAAACCCGCCACGCCAGGGTCGTTACTGTCTACGGCGGGCATAGGGCCGGCGGTTAGCAAACGTCCTTCATCGCGCAACAATTGTAAGCGCGCCAGATGGGCAGGGCGCACCGATAAACGCTTTTCCAGTGAATCCGCATGATCCTGGGCATAAATCACATACAGCACAGTGGGGAACTCCTTAAGAATAGAGGTGGCCGTAACGTTAAGTGAAAGCGTTACCAACTGCAATTTAAAGTTCGCCAGCTTGTTAACCCTTTAACACCATTGTGGTTAAAGCCAGCGTCCGATAGGGATTTCCACCACTTATCTGGCAGCGCTTGTTGAATATGATTGCTATTTGCATTTAAAATCTATTCATCATTCGCATACTGACTCCGTTATGACTTCGATGACTTTAGATTTACCTCGTCGCTTTCCGTGGCCAACGGTTCTTTCCGTTGCTATCCACGGTGCCGTTGTGGCGGGTTTGCTCTACACTTCCGTACACCAGGTGATTCAACTGCCTGCACCTTCTGAGCCTATCAGCATTACGATGGTCGCACCGGAACAGCTTGACCCCCCTAAGGCAGTCGCCCCACAGCCTGTGGTAGAGCCAGAGCCAGAGCCTGAAGTCGTCCCTGAACCACCGAAAGAGGCACCGGTGGTGATCCACAAACCCAAGCCGAAGCCTAAACCGAAGCCAAAGCCAGTAAAAAAAGTGGAAGAGCGCCCCAAGCCGATTGATCCGCCGCGCCAGGCCGCGCCTGCGGAAAACAGCGCCCCGGCCCGTGCATCCACAGCGAATACCAATACTCCATCCCAGGCCACGGCCGTAGCTGCTGCGCCACAAGGCCCGAAAGCCATGAGCCGCACACAGCCGGCGTACCCGGCCCGTGCTCAGGCATTGCGGATTGAAGGGAGTGTGCGGGTGAAGTTTGACGTGTTGGCTGACGGCAGTGTGGATAACGTCAGTATTGTGTCTTCCGATCCGGCCAATATGTTTGACCGGGAAGTTAAGCAAGCAATGAAACGGTGGAAGTATCAGCCTGGCCGCCCAGGTGCGGGCATGATGGTAACTGTCCAGTTCCGTCTGAATGGCGGGGCCAGCGTTAATTAAGACGCCACACCTGAAAAAAGGGCCACATCAAGTGGCCCTTTTGCTGTCTGAATCTGTACCGCCGTTTTATTCCGCAGGAAGAGGGCGCGGTCTACCTTCGCTGTTCACCGCCACATAAATAAACATGGCTTCTGTTGCCCGATAGCGCTGACCCAAAGGCTCAGTGGAAACCTTCTTCACCCACACTTCCACGTTCACATGCATGGATGTTCTGCCGCGCTTGACACAGCTGGCGTAACAACACACCACATCACCAACGGCGACCGGCTTCATAAAGGTCATGCCGTCTACCCGCACGGTGACAACCCGGCCATGGGCGATTTCTTTTGCCAGGATCGCGCCGCCCATATCCATTTGCGACATCAACCAACCGCCAAAGATATCGCCATTGGCATTGGTGTCGGCAGGCATTGCCAGGGTGCGAAGCACCAGGTCGCCCTGGGGTAAAGCATCACTCATGTTCATTTTCCTGGGGCATATGGCGATACATATACACGCCGCTTAGCAAGGTAAAGACCAAGGTCAGTACCGTGAGGCCGAACACTTTAAAGTTGATCCATACGCTTTCTGGTAACCAAAAGGCCACATAGATATTCAGCAAACCACAGGCAATAAAAAACAGTACCCAAGCCATATTCAACCGCGACCATACCACCGCAGGCAGGGTGATCTCCTTACCCAACATACTTTGGATCAGGGACTTCTTCATCACCAGTTGGCCAATCAACAGCGCCAGGGCGAACAGAGCGTAAATAATGGTGACTTTCCACTTAATAAATTCGGCATTGTGGAAGTAGATGGTCAGGCTGCCAAAAATTGCTACCAGCACAAAAGTGACCAGCATGGTTTTTTCAACCTTGCGGAATTTGTACCAGCTATAAATCAATGCCAACGCGGTGGCTGCAATCAGCGCCCCGGAGGCCACAAAAATGTCATAGAACTTATAAAAAACGAAAAAGACAATCAGGGGCAAAAAATCGAGAAACTGCTTCATAGTGACTTCCATAAATCCTGGTGCGGGCCTAAACCCGCAGCCAAATGGTTATTGACGAATCAGCATATAGAGACGGAACAGATAAACCAGCAGCACCGCCGAGGTCAGATTGGTGATGGTGTTAATTATAACTGTCGCAATGTTAGGTTCCAGGGCCGCCAGGTTTGAGGCTACCAGCAGTAAAACCAGACGGGCAATCAGCCAGCCCATCACTGCAGGGGCCACCAGGCGCATATTGGCCCAGGCCAGGCGCAGACTGGCGCGCAGGGATTTGAATATCCCCAGGTTATCCTGTACCAGCATAATCGGTGCCAAGGCCAGCAACACAGCCAACAGTATCCCAGGGACCACCACCAGCACGAACCCAAATTGAACCAAGAAAGTAATAATAAATAATTGGATAAACAGCCGGGGTAACACAGGGGCCGATGCGCCAATAGCACGCAGGGCGCTGGTGTGCTGCCCTGCTGAGACGATACGGATCAGGAACAATACGCCGCCCACCAGGATGCTGTTATTCACCAATGCGGCGAAGGTCGAGGCCGCAGAGGCTTTCAGCAGCACCTGCTGCTGCTCTGGCGTCATATTCTGGATCAGCTCAAAAAAGCTGTTACTGCCTTTTAGATGTTCGCCTTCATTCAGAATGGATAACTGTGCATCATCCGGTGAAAACGCATGGTTTAGCACCAGCGAAATAAACGCACAAAGTAAAGCAATCAACAACAGGTGAACAAAATGATTGCGGACAAAGTTCCCCGTGTCACGGTAAACGCTATTTGCCGTGATAGACATGCACTCTCCTTGGATACCCTCTGAAATTAGAAAACAGGGGATTGTACACTGTCTGGCAGGGGAGTGGCACCATCGAGAAGAGGCTCTGGCAGCAGATTCGCGCCAATTAACGGTGGAAGGTTAAAACGTGCGCGGGCGCGGTTACAGGCATCATTGCTGACCCCGTGTTCACCGTGCTGGGTAAACTCCCGGCAGGGGCTTGGTCGGCCCTCATAAATCGTGCAGCGCACGGCTTCGCCTGGCGTACCCTCCAACGCCACACAGCGGGGATGCTTCTGGTTAGTGCCCTGCATACAACGCAAAAAGGGCGTTAACGGCTCGGTATAGCTTTCTGGCACCGGCCCACCAGCATCACTGCCTTCCGCCCAGTAAAAGGAGACACGAAAATTGGCACAACAGGCACCGCACGTCATGCACGGGTTAATATCACTCATACAAAAACCTGCAACATTACGCAGCAAATTTGGAACATCCACGTTAATTCGTCAGGGGATGTTTCTACAAGAGGGAGAATGGAAGAATACTGTGCGGTTGTTTGCAGAAATTGATATTTAACGTAAATGTCGAATCCTAGCTTTTACCAAAAATTAACGCAGATCAATAAATGTTAAAACTTAAGACAAAGTGTGACCGTGACTGGATCATTTTTGTTCGATTGTTGGGTATATTCATCGCGCAAATATACCCATAAAGGATAGGGACTATGAAAAAGTTGCGCATGGCGCTTTTGGCATTAAGTTGTTTTTCTGGGCTGGCTTCTGCTCACGAAGCCAATGAATTCTTTATCAGAGCAGGTACCGCAACCGTTCGTCCATCGGAAGGCTCAGACAGCGTATTAGGGATGGGTGGCTTTAATGTCAGCAATAATACCCAGATGGGCCTGACCTTCACCTACATGGCTACCGATAATATTGGGGTTGAATTACTGGCGGCGACACCTTTTCGCCACAAAGTAGGCCTGGGGCCGATGGGCAATATTGCAACGGTGAAACAACTCCCGCCAACCCTGATGGCCCAATGGTACTTTATGGATGCTAAATCTAAAGCGCGTCCTTATGTCGGCGTGGGGGTTAACTACACCACTTTCTTTGATGAGAAGTTTAATGAGACCGGGCGTGACGCGGGCCTGAGTGACCTGAGCGTAAAAGATTCTTGGGGCGTGGCTGGGCAGGTGGGGCTGGATTATATGATCAACCGCGACTGGCTGATTAACATGTCCCTGTGGTACATGGATATTGATACCGAGGTACGCTTTAAAGCCGGTGATAGCCATCAGAATATCAACACCCGCATCGATCCCTTTGTCTTTATGTTCTCCGCCGGTTATCGGTTCTGATATTGCAACAAAAGATCTTTGTACTGATAAACCTTCAGTATGTAGCGGGTAAATTGAACGGGCGTGGAATGCGTGATCTTAGGATAATACAAGTCATGAAATAAGGTCACTTACATTCCCGTCCGTTTATCAGTCAGGCGTTTCATCACAATGCTTTTGTTCCCTTTCACTGTAAGATAGGCTATCAAATTGACGTGATTTGATGACGGGTATCCACGGTGACCTCACAAGAAAGCCCGCTTGGTATAATAATCGGTTCATTAAACACAATTTTAACCGGAATACGCTGGACAATTTTAGTGAAATTACCGGTAGCATTATCCGCAGGTAATAACGCAAAAATCGAACCGGTGGCTGGTGCCATACTTTGAATGTGGCCTTCAAATATTCGGCCTGGATAACTATCAATAGTAATATTCACCCTTTGCCCTGGTTTCATTCTCCCGCGCTGGGTTTCTTTAAAATTTGCCACTATCCACGGGTGTTGTTCCGGCACGATGCTGGCAATGGTTTGCCCGGCCTGAGTAAACATCCCTACCTGCAGGTTACGGTTACCGATAACGCCGGAAACCGGGGCGATAATTCGCGTGTAGGTTAATTGTAACCGGGCATCGGCCAGGTTGGCCTGGGCCTGTTTGAGCTGCGCCTGATTTTGTTCAATGATAGTGTTTAGCACCGTCAATTTGTCTTGCTGCGTTTTCAGGCTTGCCTGCGCCTGCGCTACGTCGGCGGCGGCCACGTAATAAGTGCTATTTGCCTTATCCATATCACCTTGGGCAATGTAATGGCGTGAATTAAGCTGACTAAAGCGGTTTTGCTCCTGCGCGGCATACTTGGCGCTAGCCTGCGCTGAAACCAGGCCGCTACTGTGCTGATTAATGACGCTTATTTGCATTTTTGCATTGGCACGGGTGTTATTTAGCGCCGCCGTTGATTTTGCGACATCAGCTTCAGCTTTTTGAATCGCGACTTGATATGCACGATCATCAAGAACAGCCAATAGCTGCCCCTTTTTTACCACGTGGTTGTCGCTAATATATGATGCCATGACCTGCGAATTAATTCGCGCGCTAATATTGGTGATATCGCTTTGAGTGTAAGCATTATCAGTGGTCTGAATATAGCGCCAGTATAATAACCAGTACAAAAAAATCCCTATCAGCAAAACCACAATCACCGGAATAAGTATTTTTTTAACGTGTTTCATTAGCGATTACCGAGTAAGAAGTATAATGGACATGAAAGTTAAAATGCCTATCCCTGGCGGTGTAGTCTCAACTGATTCTGACAATTTGTTTGCCAAAATGCCTGGCGTTTAGCAGGTCGATAAATGCCTGCGGTGCGTTTTCCAGCCCGTCAATTATTGTTTCACGGTATCTAATTTTCCCCTCGTCCAGCGCATTTAATAGCCACGCATCCGATTCCGGGTAATCTTTAAACCATTCGGTTACCAGAAAGAACCGATTTACAGGCGGGGTAGGCAGGGACGAGAAGAAGTCTGCCGGGCTGGAAGCCGCAATGCCGGATGCGCGATCGTAATTCGCTGCATTGCCGCACACCGGTACCCGCGCCCCGTCATTCAAAAGCTGCGCCACCAGTACAGAAATACGCCCACCCACGTTTTCAAAGTAAATATCTACGCCATCCGGGCACGCTTGGCGCAATTGCTGCTTAAAATCAGCGTTGCGATAATTAATGCAGATGTCAAAGCCTAACTCTTGCTCGGCATAGTGGCATTTCTCTTTACTACCGGCGATACCCACCACCCGGCACCCCGCCATTTTGCCCATCTGCCCCACGGTGGAGCCGACCGCACCAGTGGCTGCTGATACCACCAGTGTTTCCCCTGTCTGCGGTTTAGCGATACGCGTCATGCCAAAGTAAGCGGTGCGCCCGGGTGTGCCGACAGTATTAAGAAAAACGGTATCGGGCAAATCGGTTGATGGCAGCCTATGAACAATAAAATCACGTTCATTACTGATGTGGTACTGCTGCCAGCCTGAATAAGCAAAAACTTTGTCACCCGGATTAAATCTTGGGTTACGGGATGCGACGACTACCCCTATGGTTTCCCCGGCGACAACATCACCGCACTCCACAGAACTGACATAATCAGTAGAGGCATTCAGGCGTGAGCGGATATAAGGATCTAAAGAAAGCCATTGATTAGCAATAAGAAACTCGCCGTCCTCTAAATCTCTTACGGGCGAAGTCTGGCGGCGGAAATCACTGAGTTGTAGAGGGCCTTCAGGGTGTCTGGCCAATACGATGGTGCTGTTTTCATAGTGCATCATAATCTGCTTACCTTAAACAAAAGGGTTAGGGTGTTAGCTTCGTGACGGAAAACGCTCAGGATTGGCGCGCGGTTGCCTGCCAGCGGTAACGTGGCCAACGTATGCTGATAAATATCATCATCAGGGTTAGCGGCCAGCCAGCCAGCGCCAGAAACGTATTTAATAATGGGCTGTGGTAGTGATACAGCAGATAAACCACAACGGTTTTGCCGAGAAATATTGCCACCCATATCAACGATATTTCTTGCCAGACGCGGATATAGGCTGGCGAACCATAGATGTTCATGGTCTGAAGCTGGGGGCGGGCCTGCTCGGCAAAGGTCTGTATCACCGGTTTGCCCTGCAGTGAATAAAAAAGGAACACCACTGCCACCGTCAGCCCGCCGGTAAGCGATATAAATACATCCTCCCGCTGAACCGGCAACCAGCTGTCATAGTGTGTAAACAGAAAGTGGCCCAGTCCGGAAAGTAGGATCATCACGGCTACCGCCAATGTCGTCTGGCGATTTTTACTTTGCAGCGCCAGAAAGACGGCCCAGCAAGCGCTAGCCAGTAATGCGGCACCGATACCAAAGCAGTACTCCGCGCCATAGTAAAGTGTGAGCGGTATGATGATATTTAGCATTGCTGCACGGGATCGCAGGTAATGCAAAAAAGTATAGGAATTACTTTTGGACATTTTACTTTATCTCCTGAGCGGGTTGCAGCAGCCTGAAATCTTGGGTTGCCAGCAGTGCCATCATCGCTGTCGCCAGCATCATTACGCTCATCACATAGAAAATGTCATTGAAGGCAATGATTTGTGCCTGAATCTTGATGGCATTGGTCAACATGGCATAAGCGGTTTGTTGGACGTTAAGGCTATTTAATGGGCTACCGTGATGCATCAGCAGCGCCTTAACGTTATTGATATAGCGATCAAACGCATTGCTGCCGTAGGCTATGGTGGATTGGATTTGTGCGGCGTGCATCCAGGCATGGTTGACATAAAGAGTAGAAAGGATTGCTGTGCCCATTGAGCCGCCGATGCTGCGGGTGATATTGATTAAAATAGCGGATGAGGCGCTGTCTTTGGACTGGATATTGCGTGTGGCAATGATTGACAGCGGCACCATAATAAACGGCTGCCCCAGCGCGCGAATCAGTAATGACAGCTTCATTTGCTGCCCGGCGAAATCGCTATCCATGTGCCCATTCATCCACGAGCTAACAGCCAGACCGGCGAAGCCGATAAAAATCATATACTTCAGATTAAAGATTTTGAGTAGCCTAGGGATAAAAGGCAGAATGGCCAGCTGCGGCAGCCCCATCCAAACCAGTACGCTGCCAATCTGTGATGCGTCATAGTTGTGCACGGCGGTGAGATAAAACGGCACCATAAAGAGCGTGCCGTAAATCGCTACCCCCAGCATAAAGAACATCATGCAGGCGTGAGAGAACGTCTTGTCTTTAAATATACGGATATTAATTAACGGTGAAGGGTGCACCCATTGATCGTAAAGAAACACGGCAAATGCCAACGCTGAAATAGCCATCAGGGTGCAGATAATATTGGAATCCAGCCAGTACAAAGCTCTGCCTTCCTCCAGCACAATTTCCAACGCGCCTAGCCATAAAATTGCAGTGCCGACCCCAATGAAATCGCCGTTGCGGATCACCTCCCAACGGGCAGGCGAGCGCTTCATTCCATAACGTATTAAGCCGTAGGCAAAAACAGCGGGTACTGCGTTGATATAAAAAATGGCGTGCCAGGATAACGTATCGGTTAGCCAGCCCCCCAGAGAAGGGCCTATGGCAGGCGCAAACGTCCCGACAATGCTAAATAAAGACATGCCTAAGGGGCGTTTTTCCCCCGGTAAGACTTCGAGGATCAGGCGAAAAGAGAGCGGTATTAGCGCACCGCCGCTGAACCCCTGAAGTGCCCGGAAGACAATCATCGAATGTAGATCCCATGAAAACGAGCACAGTATCGACGCCGCCAAAAAACCGCCGATGCACCATAATGCATAGCGACCGGTGCCGAACGCCTGCGCCAGCCAGCCGCATAACGGAATGGCGATAATCTCTGCGGTAAAGTAAGAGGTCATCAGCCACGAGCTATCATCCAACGTGGCGGATAGCGCCCCTTGAATCACCTTCATGGATGAATTGGTTATCTGAATATCCAGAATTGCCATAAAGCCTCCGAGCAGGCCGCCGATAACGGCGCACCAGCCACGAACAGATACTCTGGTATCGGCCTTGGCGTTTGGCTCAACATCCGGAGCCTGAGTTGGTTCGGTTTGGCTCATAGCAGCACCTGCATGACTCGCTTGACAAGGTCTGTGATGAAGGGCTGGTTCATCATGGTAATGTGATTGCCTTGTGCAGCCACCAGAGTGACTTTTTTATCCGTCAGACGTTGCCAGCCAAGCCCGGGTAAGCGCACCCTGCCAGGCAAATCTTCCTGGGCTTCGGCCACCACAATATTGCCGGTATAAGACATGCCAACATAGCGATCGCTGGCGTTGATATGCGCCCACAGGATCACCAGGAAGTGGCGGAAGTGTTCAAAGCTGAGCGTCGCTGGCACTAACCCGACGCGTTGAAATTCGCCCATAAATAGCCGGGTGCGCTGGTCATCGGTCATCGCCGCCAGCTTTTGTTCATTGATGTCGAAGCGGGCACCGGTAAACAAAGCCACTTTACGGGCAAAGTAGGCCAGCCGTTGGCTGTCGTTCATCTCTTCAGCCGCGTCGATACGCACCTGCGGCGCAGGTTGGTCAAGCACCAGCAGCGTTGGCGCCCGGCCAGTGAGGCTGGTTATTTGCTGTCCCATCTCAAAAGCGATGGTAGCGCCTAGCGACCAGCCGCCGATAATAAGCCGGGGGCGTTGGATCAGATCGCCTGCTTGCCGCAGGTAGAAGGCGGCGAGGGCAGGAATGTCGCGATCATAGTCATGGGTTTGGCTGAAATCTGGTACCTGAATAGCGTAAACCGGATATTGCGGCCCCAGCGGTTGTAGCAGCGGGCGGTAACACATCACGTTGCCGCCTGCCGGATGTACCATCAAAAAAGTTGGCTGGCTATCATCACCCCGATTAAGCGTGACTAGGGCAGTGGAGGCGCTGGCTTGTTCCAGGCACATCGCCAATTGCGCAATGCTGCTGTGCTCAATCAATTGGCCTAAGGTCAAGGTGCTACCGAACTGCTGGTTAATCTGCACAATCAGTTTGAGGCCGTTGATTGAATTGCCACCCAACTGAAAGAAACTGTCATGAGTATCAACCTGGCTCACATTAAGCGCGTCACAATAGAGTTGGTGCAATTGGCGCTCAGTAGCATTTTGCGGCATTTGGCGCGGGGTATCTTGTGGCATCGCCATCTCCCTCAGCGCGCGATAGTTGATTTTACCACTGGTGGTCAGAGGCATTGCTGCCAGCCATAGCCAGCGGTCCGGGAACATAAAATGGGGTAGCCTGGCGCGGGCAAAATCCTTAATCACTGTGTCTTGCTGGCCTGGCTCAGTGGTGAAAAACATCTGTAGTTGCTGCTCGTGATCACCCACCTCTTTCACCAATGCCGCAGCCTGAGTAACGCCAGGGCACTGGTGTAGCACCTGTTCGATTTCCGCAAGTTCAACCCGGAAACCGCGAATTTTTACTTGACGGTCTATGCGCCCCAAATACTCGATATTGCCATCGGCCAGGCGCCGGCCTTTATCGCCAGTGCGATAAAGGCGCTCACCTTCCATCAATGGGTGGGGAATAAACGCGCTAGCGTTGTTCAACCGATGGCTGCCAATATAGCCTGCGCTAAGATGCGCACCACCAATAAAGATTTCGCCAGGTAGGCCGTCCGCAACTGGATGCAGCTGGCTATCCATTATCAGCAAACAAACTCCGGGGAAGGGTTTTCCAATCGGCAGGTAGCCGCCTTCCGGCCATGATGCGCCCAGTGCCACTTCCCAAGTTGCCGCCCCCACCGTGCTTTCAGTTGGGCCATAATGATTCACAATACGACAGCGGGAATTTAATGCTCGCACCCGCTCAATCAGTGACCATGGCACGCGTTCACCACCAAGTACCAGTAACGAAGCCGGGAGCCGCATTGAGGCGTTTTCGTCGTGTAATAATGCACTCAGGTGAGACGGCGTAATTTTTATACAATCGAGGGGGCGATGGGTCAGTAATGCGGTGAGTTGGGCTGGGTCCTGTAAGGCGCTGTTGCTGATAATATTTAAACAGCCGCCGCTGCTCAGGGCCGGATAAATCATAGTGTGCGCCAGATCGGTGGTGAAGCTTGAGAACATGCCGTACTCCGCCCCGGTAGGCTGCTGTAAGAGCTGCCGGGCATTGGCACAATAGCAGGACAGCTGGGCGTGATTAACCTGGACTCCTTTCGGGGTGCCGGTACTGCCTGAGGTGTAGATGATATAGGCGGGAGAATGCGGCATCACCTGCGGGAGGCGCTGGTGGAGTAGGTGCTGGGGTGGTGTATGGATATTCAGGCAAGCCGCAGTGCTGAAGCCTAGGTCATCGCGTTCGCTAAATACCCAGCGTGCCGCCGCATCTTCAAGCATAAAAGCCAGCCGCGCTGGCGGCAGGGAGGTATCCAGCGGCAGATAACAGCCGCCTGCGCGCAATACCGCCATCATCGCGATCAGGAAAGCGATACCTTTCTCCATGTAAATAGCGACCACGTTGCCCGGTTGTAAGCCTGCCGCTAGCAATGTTTGCGCCAGATTAGCCGACTGCGTTTCCAGCTGTTGATAATTCAGTTCTTGCCCATCGCAGCGTACCGCGGTTTGATGCTGAGAATTCCCGGCGGCCTGAACAATCTGTTGATGTACCGGCGTAAAATCGACCGGCGGCTGGGTATTTAAGTTGCGCAGCTGGTTGCGCTGTTCATCGCTCAACAGTGTAATCTGCCCGAGGGTAATATCGGGCCTGAGAACAAACTGCCGTAATATTTGCTCAAAATGAGCCAGCATTTGCTGGACAGTTCCTGGATGATAAATTGCCGAGTTGTAGTACAACGTTAGTAACAGGTTATCGCCGTCTTCTTCAATCCACAGGTTCAGGTCAGTTTTCGAGACGCCATAATCCACTTTTAGCGGTTTAATAGTGACCTGATCATCATTATAGAAATGCGGGAAAACTTGGTAACTTAGCATCGCCTGGAACAACGGGTTAACCTGGGGCGAGCGGGCAAAACTAATATTATCGAGGATCAGGTTGAAAGGAACGTCCTGGTAACGCATTGCCTGGGCGCAGTCATCGCGGGTTTGCGCTAACATTTCATCCAGCCGGGACTCCGCATGCATCTTCGCGCGCAGTGGCAGAGTATTCATAAAAAGCCCGATTAAATCGCGGGTTTGCGCCTGATTACGGTTGGCAAATGGGATGCCGACAATAATGTCATCCTGGCCGCTGTAAAAGTGCAGCAAAGTTTGCCAGGCGGTAAGCATGGCGTGGAATAACGTGGCGTTATATTGGCTACAGCGCGCGCTCAACGCCTGCTGCACATCGCTATCTAATAGTTGGCTGATATGGCCGCCTGCCGAACTGATGCGTGCGGGCCGCGGCATATCGGTGGGAATATTCAGGATCCCCTCCGCGCCATCCAATCGTTGCTTCCAGTACGCCAGGCCCCGATCGTAATGGCCGTTGTGTTGCCACTGGTTTTGTGCCAGGGCATAGTCAGTAAATTGTAAAAAGCCATCTACCTCAGGGGTAACATCGTTCTCCAGTTGCATATAAATGCCCATTAATTCACGGAAAAACAGGCCCATAGTCCAGCCGTCGGAAATAATATGATGGAGCGTCAGCATCATCACATATTTGTTGCGCTGGGTTTTAATGACCCGCCAATGGGAAAGCGGCCCGTGCGTTAGATCAAAATTCCGGCATCCTTCTTCGATGGCTAGTTTATTAATATGCTCTGCCTGCTCTTGCTCCGGCATGCCGACAATATCCTGATATGCAAAATCAAAGACAATATCGTCCGCCACGCACTGCATTACTTCGTCATTTATCATCTGGAAGGTGGTACGCAAAATAGCGTGCTTACGGGCTAACAGGGCTAACGCCTGGCGGGCTTGTGCCGGATTAAATTCCAGTTCCATCTGGCATACAAAAGCATAAGGATTGTTATAAGCCCTTTTATCGTCCAGATATTGATCAAGGATCCAGATACTTTTTTGCGCGCTGGTTAACGGGAAAATTTTTCTAGTGGAGTCCGAGCCGTGTGGTATCACGGATGAGATATTACCTGCTGAGTTGGCTTTTTTTTGTTGAGCCAGTTTTTTTATTTCGTCCAAAGATAATGAACGAATAGCATCGCCTTTAGTCGTCATTTTTCACAGTTCTCTTTTAATATCGTGTTATCGCCGCCAAGGCGGCGATAACACGTAAAATTAACACGGTAAGTTACTACTCGATTAATTCGCTAACCAACAGGTTGGCCATGCCCCTAATAGTTTGATCCTGATAGAAAAGATCGACACGAATATCAACTTCAAAAATACCGGCAACGATAGAGACAACCTGAACCGCCAGTAGCGAGTTACCTCCCAGTTCGGTAAAGTTGTCCAGTGCGCCAATACCTGAAATGCCCAAGATCGATTGCCAGACTTTCGCCACTTCTTTTTCAATGTCATTTTCCGGTGGCACATAGTCCACTGATAGAGCCGGGCGGCCATGTGAATCAACAACGCTGTCGGCGATCTGAACGTTATCCTCAGGTTCTTTCTCAGGAATGGCTTCAAAAATAAATTGTTCCAAATCAGAGGTGACTACCACCAGTTGTGGGAATGTCAGATGATTAAGAATACGTTTTACTGCGTCTTGCCCTTCGAAATAAAAGATATCTTTACTTTGTAAATTAACTTTCACCTCGGGCGTTTTATTGCTCCTGCCTGCGTTAACTTGGTTATTATCCGCAATTTTGATCAG
>CBIFWW010000058.1:0-19427 GCA_966186435.1 uncultured Enterobacteriaceae bacterium | reverse complement strand
AGGTCCTGGCACGGGAACGAGGCCGACCTGGCCTGGGCCTCGTTCCCGTGCCAGGACCTTTCGCTGGCCGGTGCCTACAAGGGCATTGGCCACTGGCAGGACAAGCAGCAGACGCGCTCGGGCACCTTCTGGGTGTTCTGGCGGCTCATGCAGCAGCTGCAGGCTCAGGCGCGTGCGCCGCGCATCGTGGTGCTGGAGAACGTGTACGGCGTGCTGACCTCCAACGAGGGGCGCGACTTTGCCGCCATTGGCGCGGCGTCATTCCCGTCTCCCGGGTGAACACCACCGAAAAATAGTTACTGTCTTCAAAACCACAGCGGGCGGCAACCTCACTCACCATCAGCCCGGTATGTTGCAGCAGAAACTGGGCGTGGCACACCCGGCGCTGGCGCACATACTGATTGATCGACATACCGGTTTGCGTGCGGAACTGCTGGCGCAATGTGCGTTCACTGCATTGGTATTTTTGGCAAAAAGCCTCCAGATCAAAGGGATGATTAAGCCGGGTCGCCAGGGCGCTGATCAGCCCGTCCAGCACGGTTTGCTCCTCCACCTCTGCACTCTCTTACGGGGCAAAGCGATGGCGCTCCAGGGTAACCAATAGCTGGGCAAACAAGGTCTGAATCATCAGTGCGCCACGTTTATCCTTGCCTGCGCTTTCTTGCTCAATCAGGCCGATAATTTGCCGCGCCTGGGCCATCCCCTGGCCAGTTAACCGCCAGCCAGGCGTGTAGGGGCCTTCCCCCAGACCGGGGATTAACCCGGCCCAGTCCATATTTAGGGTGAGCTGGTCTGGACGATAAATCACATTTTGCAGTACCAGATCGTTGACCGAGGTATAACCGTGGCGGTCCTGGGCGCGGATATAAAACAGATCGCCACGGGTAATGCGGTAGGGCCGGTCATTCAGCAGATGCAGGCCGTTGCCGCGCCACACCAATACCAGTTCATAGAACTCATGGGTATGCTCGGCAAATTCATTTTGGGGATAGCGATCGGCCACCGCCACCGGATGGTGGGCATGGGGGAAAAAGTCTTTCTGACGAAGTATTAATTGGCCGGTCATGGCGCCTCCCGGATGTGGCTCAGGCGGGTATTATCCAGCCGGGAGCGGGTGTTGTCGGTGATGCTGTTCGCGTTAGCGCACCAGATCCCGCCCCTGGCGGATATCTCTGGGGGAATAACTAAACTCCCGCTTAAACAGAGTAGAGAAGTGATTACTGTCACCAAAGCCACACTGGAAGGCGATATCAGTAACGCTTTCTTCACTGTGGCGCAGCAGATGGTGGGCCTTACCCAGGCGTAGCCGGTTGAGGTAGCGCTGGGGGGTTAACCCGGTGCGCTGCTTAAGCTGGCGGTGCAGGGTACGTAATGACAGCGAAAACTGGTCAGTTAAGTATTCCCAGCACACCTCTTCGGCGAAATTATCTTCCAGCCAGGTAATCAGCAGATTAAGGCGGCTGTCATTATCCCCAGCCCCTTCTTGCTGGCAGGCCTGGCGCAGCAGTACCAACAGCTGCATAAAGATGATTTCCCGGCTGGCCTGATGGCCGTCGTCCCCGGCAAGTTCCGCCGCCGCCAGGCGATCCACCAGCAGCCTGACCTGCTGCAAAACCCCCTGCCCAACCCGCCAGTGGGAGGCATAGTGGCCTTCCTGCTCCTGGGGCAACAATTTGTTAATGCCATTGAGGAAGGCAAAACCCTCCGGTGAACGGTACAGCACATTGGTCAGGCACAGATTGTCCGTATGTTCGTATTGATGATGGTCACGGTCACGCACAAAGCACACCGAGCCGCCGCTCAGGGTGTAGGGCTGGCCGTTGAAGATATGGCTGCCGGTACCGTGTTCCACAATCACAATTTCATAGAAATCATGGTAATGCTCCGGGAACTGGATTTGCGGCTGCCGGGGTTCAATCGCCAAAGAAGCGGTACCGGAAGGGAAGAAGTCAAAACCATGTAATTGTGTCATTGATGCATCC
This sequence comes from uncultured Enterobacteriaceae bacterium, assembly GCA_966186435.1. GTDB lineage: Bacteria > Pseudomonadota > Gammaproteobacteria > Enterobacterales > Enterobacteriaceae > CBIFWW01. The sequence goes on along the minus strand of CBIFWW010000058.1, from coordinate 17,445 downwards.
TCTGCCAGAAACCTGCACCGATAGTAGTGAAGCGGGGCAATGGCCACCTTCAATTTTCGACGTCCAGGCACGCAAATTTTGCTGTTTTTTCAAGAAGCCGCGGGGAAAAATCGGGATTTGCGGAGGCTATCACAAGCCGGTTGTTAAGGTTATGAAACGGGCAACCGCAATTGAGAAGTGAGACTGCCGTGGTGGAAGTGTGAGTCCACTCACTCCCACCTTTGCACCTTTGCCAATCGGGATCCTCTGCTGTCCGTCAGCAGAAGGTGTACCCCGCCCCTCCTCCGTAGACTGGCTTCATCGTTTTATGGAAGGAGCCTATCATGACTGTTCGCCACTGCGTGGCCGTTGATTTAGGTGCTTCAAGCGGCCGAGTAATGCTGGCGCGCTATAACACCGCCCAACGTAGCCTGAAGTTGCAGGAAATCCACCGCTTCACCAACGCGCTGTGCCCGGTGGATGGCGTTGATACCTGGGATGTCGACCATTTAGAGCAGCATATCCGCCAGGGCCTGAACCAGGTCTGCGATCAGGGCGTGCGCATCGACAGTATTGGTATTGATACCTGGGGGGTGGACTTTGTTTTGCTGGATAAAGACGGCGAACGGGTTGGCCTGCCGGTGGCTTATCGGGATAAACGCACCGATGGCGTGATGGCGCAAGCTTGTGAAACCCTGAGCCGCCAGGAGATCTACCGCCGCAGTGGCATCCAGTTCCTGCCCTTTAACACCCTTTATCAACTGCGTGCTCTGGTAGAGCAAAACCCGGAATGGGTGGCCCAGGCCGAGCATGCCCTGCTGATGCCCGATTATCTGGCTTACCGCCTGACCGGGGAGATGAACTGGGAGTACACCAACGCCACCACCACTCAGCTGGTGAATATTAATACCGATAACTGGGATGACACCCTGCTGGCCTGGACCGGCGCCCCGCGCCGTTGGTTCGGTACCCCTACTCATCCCGGCAATGTGATTGGCCACTGGCTATGCCCCCAGGGTAATCCGATCCCGGTGGTTTCCGTCGCCACTCACGATACTGCCAGTGCGGTGATTGCCGCGCCGCTGGCCGATAGTGATGCGGCTTATCTCTCTTCCGGCACTTGGTCACTAATGGGCTTCGAAAGCAAAACCCCCTGGACCACGCCGGAGGCGCTGGCCGCCAATATCACCAATGAAGGCGGGGCCGAAGGGCGCTACCGGGTGCTGAAAAATATTATGGGCCTGTGGCTGCTACAGCGGGTGCTAAAAGAGCAACAGGTGAGTGATATCAACGACCTGGTGGCCCGTACCCGTCAGGAGCCAGCCTGCCGCTTTATGATCAACCCTAATGATGAGCGTTTTATCAACCCGGCCTCGATGAGCGATGCCATTCGCCAGGCCTGCCAGGAAGCCCATCAGTCAGTGCCCGAAACCGATGCCCAGCTGGCGCGCTGCATCTTCGATAGCCTGGCCTTGCTGTATGCCCGGGTGCTGGGCGAGTTAAGCGACCTGCGGGGCCGCTCCTTTACCCGGCTGCATGTGGTGGGCGGCGGTAGCCAGAACCAACTGCTTAACCAGCTGTGTGCCGATGCCTGTGGCATCCCGGTGCTGGCCGGGCCGGTGGAGGCCTCCACCCTCGGCAATATTGGCTGCCAGCTGATGGCCCTCGACGAATTACCGGACGTAGACGCTTTCCGCCAGACCGTGGCCCATTGCCACCCTCTGGCCACTTTCACCCCTGAATCTGACAGCGAAATTGCCCGCTATGTGGCGCAGTTTCTGCCCTCACTCCAAACCAAGGAGCTTTGCGCATGAGCACTCAAACAAACCAGGTATGGGAACTGGCCAAACAACGTTTCGCCGCCGTTGGCGTTGATGTAGAGCAGGCCCTGCGCCAGCTGGACCGCCTGCCGGTGTCAATGCATTGCTGGCAGGGCGATGACGTAGCCGGGTTTGAAAACCCAGAAGGCGCACTGACCGGCGGCATCCAGGCCACAGGTAATTACCCGGGCAAAGCCCGCAATGCCGACGAACTACGCCAGGATCTGGAGCAGGCGCTGGCGCTGATCCCCGGGCCAAAACGCCTGAATCTGCACGCGATTTATCTGGAATCAGATACCCCTGTTTCCCGGGATAAAATCGAGCCGAAGCACTTTAAAAACTGGGTGGAATGGGCCAAAAAGCACCAGTTAGGGCTGGACTTCAACCCGTCGTGCTTCTCTCACCCGTTGAGTGTCGATGGCTTCACTCTTGCCCACGCCGACCCAAAAATCCGCCAGTTCTGGATTGATCACTGCAAGGCCAGCCGCCGGGTCTCTGCCTATTTTGGTGAGCAGCTGGGTACCCCGTCGGTGATGAACATCTGGATCCCCGATGGCATGAAGGACGTCACCGTAGACCGCCTGGCCCCGCGCCAGCGCCTGGTAGCCGCCCTGGATGAAGTAATCAGCGAGAAGCTCAACCCGGCCCATCATATTGATGCGGTGGAAAGTAAGTTGTTTGGTATTGGGGCCGAGAGCTATACCGTCGGCTCCAACGAGTTCTATATGGGTTACGCCACCAGCCGCCAGACCGCTCTATGCCTGGATGCGGGCCACTTCCACCCAACGGAAGTGATCTCTGACAAGATCTCCAGCGCCATGTTGTATGTGCCGCGCCTGCTGCTGCACGTGAGCCGCCCGGTGCGCTGGGACAGCGACCACGTAGTGCTACTTGATGACGAAACCCAGGCCATCGCCAGTGAAATCGTGCGCCATGACCTGTTCGACCGTGTCCATATCGGGCTGGATTTCTTCGATGCCTCCATCAACCGAATTGCCGCCTGGGTAATCGGCACCCGCAATATGAAACGCGCCCTGCTGCGCGCCCTGCTGGAGCCAACGGACACCTTGCGCCAGCTGGAAAACAGCGGCGACTACACCGGCCGCCTGGCTTTGCTGGAGGAGCAGAAATCCCTGCCATGGCAAGCGGTGTGGGAAACCTACTGTGAACGCCACGACACCCCGGCTAACGCCCAGTGGCTGGAAAACGTGCGTAATTACGAAAAAACCACCCTTAGCCAGCGCGCCTGATTAACGATAACGCCGGGCTACGGCCCGGCCATAGGAACATGACAATGCCAACAATTTTGAATGCCTGGTTCGTCCAGGGGATGATTAAAGCCACCACCGATGCCTGGCTGAAGGGCTGGGATGAGCGTAACGGCGGTAACCTGACTTTACGCCTCGATGAAGCTGATATTGACGAATATCGCGGTGATTTCCATGCTAAACCACGCTATATCGCCCTCAGCCAACCGATGCCGATGCTGGCAAACACCCCGTTTATTGTGACCGGCTCCGGTAAGTTCTTCCGCAATGTGCAGCTCGACCCGGCGGCTAACCTGGGCATCGTTCAGGTGGACAGTGACGGCGCGGGCTATCACGTCCTGTGGGGGCTGGAGAACCAAGCCGTACCTACTTCTGAACTCCCGGCCCACTTCCTTTCCCACTGCACCCGCATCCAGGCCACCGGCGGTGTCGACCGGGTGATCATGCATTGCCATGCCACCAACCTGATCGCCCTGACCTACGTGCTGGAAAACGATACCGACATCATCACCCGCAAGCTGTGGGAAGGCAGTACTGAATGCCTGGTGGTGTTCCCCGATGGCGTTGGCATTTTGCCGTGGATGGTGCCCGGCACTGATGGCATCGGGGAAGCCACCGCCGAGCAGATGAAAAAGCACTCACTGGTTTTATGGCCGTTCCACGGGGTATTTGGCAGCGGCCCTACCCTTGATGAAGCCTTTGGGCTGATCGACACCGCCGAGAAATCCGCCGAGATTTTGGTAAAAGTAATATCGATGGGTGGGATGAAACAGACCATCAGCCGTGAACAGCTGATTGCTCTGGGTGAACGCTTTGGCGTGACACCGATGGCCAGCGCCCTGGCGCTGTAACCCTTACCGGAGGAAACAGGATGAGCTTCCAACTGGCATTACCAAAAATTAGCCTGCATGGGGCGGGCGCTATCGAAGATATGGTCAAAATGGTGGCCCCAAAGGGCTGGGGCAAGGCGCTGATTGTAACCGATGATGGGCTGGTTAAACTCGGGTTGCTGGACAGCCTGTTTGGCGGCCTGGCGGCCTGCGGCCTACCTTATGCGCTGTTTGATGGGGTATTCCCTAATCCCACTGAAGCCTTAGTGCAGCAAGGCTTTGCCGCCTTCAAAGCAAACCAGTGTGATTACATTATTGCCTTTGGCGGCGGCAGCCCGATTGATACCGCCAAGGCGATTAAAATCCTGACGGCCAACCCCGGCCCCTCTACCGCCTATAGCGGGGTGGGTAAGGTGACGCACCCCGGCGTACCGCTAGTGGCTATCAATACCACCGCCGGCACCGCCGCCGAGATGACCAGCAATGCAGTGATCATCGACAGCCAGCGCCAGGTCAAAGAGGTGATTATCGACAGTAATATCATCCCCGATATTGCCGTGGATGACGCCAGCGTGATGCTGGGGATCCCTGCGGATATTACCGCAGCCACCGGGATGGATGCCCTGACCCATGCCATTGAAGCCTATATTTCCGTGGGTGCTCACCCGCTGACAGACCCTAATGCCCTGGAAGCCATCCGCCTGATTAGCCAGTGGCTGCCGCTGGCGGTGGATAACGGCCAGGATTTACAGGCCCGCGAGATGATGGCCTATGGCCAATACCTGGCAGGTATGGCCTTTAACAGCGCTGGCCTGGGGATGGTCCATGCGTTAGCCCATCAGCCCGGCGCCACCCATAACCTGCCCCATGGGGTATGCAACGCCATCCTGCTGCCGGTGGTGGAAAACTTTAACCGGCCTTGCGCCAGCGCCCGATTTGCCCGTATTGCTGCGGCGATGGGCGTGGATACCCATGCCATGGATCAAGAACAGGCCAGCCATGCCGCGATTCAGGCTATCCGCCAGCTCTCTGACCGGGTGGGTATCCCCACCGGCTTTCGCCAACTTGGGATTAGCGCCGCAGATATCGAGGGCTGGTTAGATCCGGCCATGGCAGACCCTTGCGCCCCTTGTAACCCCCGCAGCGCCAGCCGTGATGAAGTGCGGGCGCTGTATCTGGAGGCCCTATGATTCGCAAAGCCTTTATGATGCAGGTAAACCCCGATGCCCATGAGGAATATCAGCGCCGCCATTCGCCGATTTGGCCGGAGCTGGAGGCGGTACTTAAACAGCACGGTGCTCATCACTACGCTATTTATTTGGATACCCGCCGCCATCTGTTATTTGCCACAGTAGAGATTGAGTCCGAGGCCCGCTGGGCGGCGGTGGCGCAAACCGAGGTATGCCAACGCTGGTGGCAGCATATGCGGGAGGTGATGCCAAGCAACCCGGATAACAGCCCCATCAGCGATGAGTTAAAAGCGGTGTTTTATCTGGAGTAAGTTACCCAAATCTGGCTGTGGCTCCTGTGGGAGCCAGGTTTTTTTAGGCGCTTGCCTGATGCTTACCACGGGATTCCGCCACTAGCACTACGCCATGTTGGCTGCAATCGGGGTGGCTACTCCAAATGGCCGACTCGGGGATGCTTACCCCGTCGTAACACAAGCGATAACCATTGTAGGGGTAGAACTTTGCCATATCACTATCCAGAATATAGACATCTAACTCAGAGGACTGGCGGGCAATGCTCTGCCAGAGGCGCTTACCACCGCCATAGTGTTGGTGATCGCTAAGCAACGTAAGCCCAGCTTGGTTTACCACTGTTTCATATACCAGCGTAGCCATGCCGATCCCGCGATGTTGACCGTCCACCACTGCCCCCTCAATTTGCGCCACGTCGACCTCTTGCCAGAAATCACTCACCAGTACCCCTTCCAGATGTTCGCGGCGTACTAATTCCAGAGTGGCAACGATCTTATGGCGTGGCCTACCGTTAATCATCGACAGGGCAGTTTCAATCACCACCACAAAAAGCAGCGGCTCCTCAAATAGCACCTGATATTCCACGCCTTTTAGCACCGCCGTTTTCAGCACTTTAAAGCGCCTGGCGACGGTGTCTGCTGAATAGCTCATGGGTATAACTACCATATTTGAATCTCCTTAAACCCGTTATAATTCAAGCTGCAGGGGCGTTGGCTTTCCTCGCTCGCCCCAGTCACTTACTCATGTAAGCTCTTGGGGACTCCCTGTGTCGCCGCCTTCCTGCAACTGGAATTATTTAGGGTTGAATAATCGGGCATAGATTTCCTTTCTCCCACAGTACTGATTTTAAACAGCGACTTAACTTGCTTCCCAGGGGTTAAGCACAGGTAAACCCCAATCCAAAAAATCCTTTACATTACGCGTCACAATAGTGAGTTGGTGCTGTGAGGCCGTGGCCGCCAAAAGACCATCTACCCCTGGCATCGGCCTACGAACAGCCGCTGTCATCCTTCCCCAGCGGTCTGCAGTATGTGAATCAATAACCAATAATCGCCCCGCAGCAAAGTCCGGTATATCTTCTTCAAGCCACTTCACTAGCGTGCTACGCCGCTGGCCTTCAGGGGCAAGCTGAATCCCTTTGCGAATTTCCCCCAACGTCAACACGCTCATAAATAATTGATGAGCAGAACGCTCAGTAAACCATTGAATGACACGTGGTTCAGGGCGTGGACGCTTTAGCTCTGAGACCACGTTGGTATCGAGAAGATAATTCATCGGGAAATATCGACAGGTAAATTACGATCGTGGCCAAATTCAATATCTTCGCAGCCGTATAGCGGCGATCGCCGCATAAAAGCTACAAAAGACTCTGCTTCACCTATCAACTCCCGGTAATGTTCAATGGATACCACTACCGCAACTTCCTTACCCTCAACACAAATCCTTTGGGGAATGTCTTCGTAAGCTTTTTCAACAACTTCATCTAACTTTTCCCGCGCTTCTTGCATCTCCCAATGCGCCATAACAACCTCCTTTTAACGCTGTTTATCCTGGTAAATATCAGCAGGCTATCGAGCTACACCCGCCACACCACCCTATCCTGCCGGACAAAAAACAGCCAGATGTTAAATCCGGTTTCAGCCAAAAGCCCGTAGATCTCCGCAAAAAAATGCAAAAAAAAGCGCCCTCTGGGCGCTCTTCCGGCGGTACTTCGCAAAAATCTTATTTGGTCAGTTCAGCAGTCATATGAACCTGGTTACCGTTAAACGCTTCGGTAATTTGGTAGGATGAAGCACCATCTGCTTTAGCTTGAGCAGCGATTTGTGCTTCAGCACCATCTAAGGTGGTATCGGTCGCTGTCACGGTCTGAGCGGCAAAAGCACCGAAGGACAGGGTAGAAAAAGCGATAGCAGCAGCAAAAATTTTGATATCTTTCATGGTCGTAATCCTTCAGTTTATTTATTGGTATAAGGCGTTATGCCTCTGTTGAAATAAATAGTAGATCCAGATCACATTTGTTAATAGTGGAATAGTTTGCTGATAGCATTCAAATTTATTGAATAAAACTTGATCATTAAATGCTGTTTTTATCCCCAACCGAATAATCCTGTAATTAAGGCTTTTAACAGCATTTTTAACCTAACGCATTCAGCCGCTGTGGATGGGTATAAAGGGTGGCGCGGCCGGGCCGGCAGAAGCCCACCAGGGTCAACTTGCAGCGTTCGGCCACGTCTACGGCCAAGGTAGTGGCGGCGGATACCGCAAACAGGATCTCCACCCCGCACTGGGCTGCCTTCTGCACCATTTCATAGCTGGCCCGGCTAGAAACCAGCACCGCGCCCTGCTGCCAGCCTTGTTGGCTGCGCTCACCAAGCAGTTTATCCAGGGCGACGTGGCGGCCAACATCCTCATGTCCCCCCAGCGCATGCCCCGCGCCATCTAACCAGGCAGCAGCGTGGGTGCAGCCGGTGAGCTGACCAATTGGCTGGAAATCCCGTAGTTGGGCCAGGGCGCCATCCAAATTTTCGAGGGAGAACGTTTGGGTGAAAGGCAGTTCAGGCAGCGGGCGTACCACGTCGTTAAGTTGCTCGACGCCACAAATCCCACAGCCGGTGCGGCCCGTCAGCGCACGACGGCGTTCTTTCAACCCCATAAAGCGGCGGCTGGAAAGCTCAATCTGGACTTCCATCCCATTGCATCCTTGGACAATATCTATCCCATAGATATCAGCAGGCGATCCAATAATGCCTTCTGAGAGAGAAAAACCGAGGGCAAATTGCTCCAGCGCCACCGGGGAAGCCATCATCACCACATGGGAAATGCCGTTGTAAACCAGCGCCACAGGGACTTCTTCCGCCAGCCAGTCGGACTGTGCCTGAGCCGGATTACCTTTATGCCATAGGGTGTGTTGGCGGGTGCCAGTGATTTTGTTCACGTTTTTGTTCCAATTTTGGGCGTTGATTTTCACTTTGCATTAACCATTAAAGAACAGCCTCATCTACATTGTGGTATTCTTTTAGCAATAACCCTCCTAAATGGAGGGCGTTATTTTGAACTCTTGCGGCGCAGACCGCAAAAAAAGAGCGCACCCTTTTCCCGATATTTGCCGGGCAAAACTGGGGCAAGCAATGTGACTATGTCGAAACAAGGAGTTAACCATGCAGGTCAGCAGAAGGCAGTTCTTTAAGATCTGCGCTGGCGGTATGGCAGGCACCACTGCTGCAGCCCTGGGCTTTGCCCCAGGTACAGCATTGGCGGAAACACGGCAGTACAAGCTACTGCGCACCCGTGAAACCCGTAACACCTGCACATATTGCTCAGTGGGCTGTGGGCTATTGATGTATAGCCTCGGCGATGGGTCGAAAAACGCAAAACAATCCATCTTCCATATCGAAGGCGACCCAGACCATCCGGTAAACCGCGGTGCCCTGTGCCCGAAAGGGGCGGGCCTGGTGGACTTTATTCACTCAGAAAGCCGCCTGACCAAGCCCCAGTATCGGGCGCCAGGTTCAGATAAATGGCAGGACATCAGTTGGGATGACGCTTTCGAGCGTATCGCCAAACTGATGAAAGCCGACCGCGATGCCAACTTTGTGCCGCAGAACGACCAGGGCGTCACGGTCAACCGCTGGCTGACCACTGGGATGTTATGCGCCTCGGCCTCCAGTAACGAAACCGGCTTCCTCACCCAGAAATTCTCCCGGGCGATGGGGATGTTAGCCGTCGATAACCAGGCGCGTGTCTGACACGGACCAACGGTAGCAAGTCTTGCTCCAACATTTGGTCGCGGTGCCATGACAAACCACTGGGTGGATATTAAAAACGCCAACCTGGTGGTGGTAATGGGCGGTAATGCCGCTGAAGCGCACCCTGTCGGATTCCGCTGGGCGATGGAAGCCAAGATCCATAACGGGGCTAAGCTTATCGTTATCGATCCGCGCTTTACCCGTACTGCCTCGGTGGCCGATTTCTATACGCCGATCCGTTCCGGCACCGACATCACTTTCCTGTCGGGCGTCCTGCTGTATTTGATTTCCAACGAAAAAATTAACCGCCAGTATACTGAGGCGTACACCAACGCCAGCCTGATTGTGCGCGAAGATTACCACTTTGAAGACGGGTTGTTCTCGGGCTATAACGCCGAAAAACGCAGTTACGATAAAACCAGCTGGAACTATGAGCTGGATGAAAACGGCCATGCCAAACGGGATACCACGCTGGCCCACCCGCGCTGCGTTTGGAACCTGCTAAAGCAACACGTTTCCCGCTACACCCCGGAAATAGTGGAACGCATTTGTGGTACGCCCAAAGCAGACTTCCTCAAAGTCTGTGAATATATTGCGGAAACCAGCGCCAACGATAAAACCGCCTCCTTCCTGTACGCCCTGGGCTGGACCCAGCACTCCGTCGGCGCCCAGAACATCCGTACCATGGCAATGATCCAGCTGCTGCTGGGGAATATGGGGATGGCCGGTGGGGGTGTGAACGCCTTACGCGGCCACTCCAATATTCAAGGTCTGACAGACCTCGGCCTGCTCTCCACCAGCCTGCCGGGCTACCTCAACCTACCCAGCGAAAAACAGCCGGATATCCAGACCTATCTCGCCGCCAGCACGCCAAAACCACTGCTGGATGGCCAGGTAAACTACTGGGGCAACTATCCGAAGTTCTTTGTCTCGATGATGAAGTCCTTCTATGGCGATAAAGCCACGGCAGATAACAGCTGGGGCTTTGACTGGCTGCCGAAGTGGGACAAGGGCTATGACGTCTTGCAGTATTTCGAGATGATGACCCACGGCCAGGTGAACGGCTACCTGTGCCAGGGCTTTAACCCGGTGGCCTCCTTCCCGAATAAAAACAAGGTGGTGGCCGCGCTGTCGAAGCTGAAGTTCCTGGTCACCATCGATCCGCTGAACACCGAAACTGCGACCTTCTGGCAAAACCACGGCGAATCTAATGACGTTGATCCATCGAAGATCCAGACCGAAGTCTTCCGCCTGCCGTCCACCTGCTTTGCCGAAGAAAATGGCTCCATTGTTAACTCCGGCCGCTGGCTGCAGTGGCACTGGAAAGGTGCCGATGCCCCGGGGGATGCCCGTAATGACGGCGAGATCCTGGCGGGTATCTTCCTGCGCCTGCGTAAGATGTATGCCGCTGAAGGCGGCGCGCTGCCTGAGCAGGTGCTTAACATGAGTTGGAACTATGCCAACCCGGAAAGCCCGCAGCCAGAAGAAGTGGCGATGGAGAACAACGGCAAAGCCTTAGCCGATGTTGTCGACCCGGCCACCGGCACGGTACTGGCGAAAAAAGGCAACCAGTTGGCAACCTTCGCCCATTTACGGGACGACGGCACCACCGCCAGCGGCTGTTGGATCTTCGCCGGGAGCTGGACCCCGGATGGCAACCAGATGGCGAAGCGCGATAACGCCGACCCATCGGGCTTGGGTAACACCTTGGGCTGGGCCTGGGCCTGGCCGCTCAACCGGCGCATTTTGTATAACCGCGCCTCGGCAGATCCGTCCGGTAAGCCGTGGGACCCGAAACGCCAGTTACTGAAGTGGGATGGGGCCAAGTGGGGCGGGGTGGATATCCCGGACTACAGCACCGCCGCGCCAGACAGCGACGTGGGGCCGTTTATCATGCAGCCGGAAGGCATGGGCCGCCTGTTTGCTATCGACAAAATGGCAGAAGGGCCGTTCCCGGAACACTATGAGCCGTTTGAAACCCCGCTGGGCACCAACCCGCTGCACCCGAATGTGGTATCAAACCCCGCCGCCCGGGTGTTTAAGGATGACCTGGCAGCCATGGGTAAAGCGGATAAATTCCCGTATGTGGGCACCACTTATCGCCTGACAGAACACTTCCACTACTGGACGAAACACGCCCTGTTGAACGCCATCGCCCAGCCAGAGCAGTTTGTGGAGATTGGCGAAAAGCTGGCGAACAAGCTCGGTATTATCCACGGCGATACCGTGAGGGTTTCCTCCAACCGCGGCTATATTAAAGCCAAGGCGGTGGTCACCAAACGAATCCGCACCCTGAACGTGGACGGTAAATCAGTTGATACCATCGGCATTCCGATTCACTGGGGTTACGAAGGGGTGGCGAAGAAAGGCTTTATTGCCAACACCCTGACGCCGTTTGTCGGTGATGCCAATACACAAACGCCAGAGTTCAAGGCGTTCCTGGTTAACGTGGAAAAGGTATAACGGAGGCGACCTATGGCTTACCAATCGCAAGACATTATCCGCCGCTCCGCTACCAATGGTTTCACTCCCGCGCCCCGTGCGCGGGAACACCAGGAAGAAGTGGCAAAACTGATCGACGTCACCACCTGTATCGGCTGCAAGGCCTGCCAGGTGGCGTGCTCTGAATGGAACGACCTGCGGGACGAAGTGGGCAGCAACGTCGGGGTTTATGATAACCCGGCCGACCTGACGGCTAAATCCTGGACGGTGATGCGTTTCTCGGAAGTGGAGCAAAACGACAAACTGGAGTGGCTAATCCGCAAGGATGGCTGTATGCACTGTGCCGATCCGGGCTGCCTAAAGGCCTGCCCGGCGGAAGGGGCTATCATCCAGTACGCCAACGGCATTGTCGATTTCCAGTCAGAGCAATGCATTGGTTGCGGCTACTGTATCGCGGGCTGTCCTTTTGATGTGCCGCGCCTCAATCCGGAAGACAACCGGGTGTACAAATGCACCCTGTGCGTTGACCGGGTAACCGTCGGCCAGGAGCCTGCCTGCGTGAAAACCTGCCCAACGGGTGCTATCCATTTCGGAACCAAGGAAACGATGAAACACCTGGCCGGGGAGCGTGTCGCTGAGCTGAAAACCCGTGGTTATGACAACGCCGGTTTATATGATCCAGCGGGGGTTGGCGGTACTCACGTGATGTATGTACTGCATCATGCCAATAACCCGAATCTGTATCACGGCCTGCCCGAAAACCCAGCCATCAGTGAAACCGTGAAGTTCTGGAAAGGGGTATGGAAACCGTTGGCGGCTATCGGCTTTGCGGCCACCTTCGCGGCCAGTGTCTTCCACTATGTAGGCGTGGGTCCAAACCGTGCCGAGGAAGAGGACGACAACTTGCACGAGGAAAAAGACGAGGTGCGCAAATGAGACGACGTGAAACCACCATCGTGCGCTACACGGCGCCGGAACGTATCAACCACTGGATCACCGCTTTTTGCTTCCTGCTGGCAGCCATCAGCGGCTTGGGGTTTTTATTCCCGTCCTATAACTGGATGATGATGATCTTCGGTACGCCGCAGCTGGCGCGCATTCTTCACCCCTTCGTTGGGGTGATTATGTTTGCTTCGTTTATCATCATGTTCTTCCGTTACTGGCACCACAACCTGATCAACCGGGAGGATATCTTCTGGGCAAAAAACATTCGCAAAGTGATTGTGAATGAGGAAGTGGGCGACACCGGGCGCTATAACTTCGGCCAGAAGTGCGTGTTCTGGGCGGCGATTATCTTGCTGCTGCTATTGTTGGTGAGCGGCATTCTGATTTGGCGGCCCTACTTCGCACCTATATTCCCTATACCCCTTATTCGCCTGGCGTTAATGGTCCATTCATTTGCAGCGGTGGCATTAATTGTGGTTATCATGGTGCATATCTACGCCGCCCTTTGGGTAAAGGGCACCATAACCGCCATGGTGGAAGGCTGGGTTACCTCGTCGTGGGCGCGTAAGCACCACCCGCGCTGGTACCGGGAAGTCCGCCAGAAACAGGAAAAGAAAGCTGAATGAGTATTCGCATAATCCCGCAAGATAAGCTGGAGAAGAGCGATAAGCACACGGCGGATTATATTCCGCCGTTATTATTCCCCAGACTTAAGCATCTTTATCACCGCCGGGCAGAGCGCCTGCGCGAACTGGCTACCGATAACCCACTGGGCGATTATCTGCGCTTTGCTGCGCTGATTGCCCATGCTCAGGAAGTGGTGCTATACGACCACCCACTGGAGATGGATTTATCAGAGCTTATCGCCCATGCGGCAGACAAAGGCAAGCCACCGTTGGATATCCACGTGCTGCCCCGTAGCAGCCACTGGCAGCGCCTGTTGCATTCACTGATTGCCGAGCTAAAACCCGAGATGAGCGGCCCGGCCCTTTCAGTGATTGAGAATCTGGAAAAGGCCTCTTCGCAGGAGCTGGAAGAGATGGCCAGCAGCCTGCTGGCGAGTGATTTTGGCCTGGTGAGCAGCGATAAGTCGCCGTTTATCTGGGCGGCGCTCTCCCTGTACTGGGCGCAAATGGCTAGCCTGATCCCGGGTAAAGCCCGCGCCGAATATGGCGAACAGCGCCAGTTCTGCCCGGTGTGCGGCAGTATGCCGGTTTCCAGCATCGTCCAGATTGGCACCACCAGCGGCCTGCGTTACCTGCACTGCAACCTGTGCGAAACCGAGTGGCATGTGGTGCGCATTAAATGCAGTAACTGCGAGCAAACTCGCGACCTGAATTACTGGTCGCTGGATAGCGAGCAGTCTGCGGTAAAAGCCGAAAGCTGTGGCGATTGTGGCACTTACCTGAAGATTCTCTATCAGGAGAAGGATGCTAAGGTCGAGGCCGTGGCCGACGATCTCGCTACCCTGGTTCTGGATGCTCGCATGGAGCAAGAGAACTTCGCCCGTAGTTCCATCAACCCGTTCCTGTTCCCGGGCGAAGGGGAATAACCCATCAAGCGGTGCCGAAGCCCCTTTTCGGCCCGCTTCCTACTTATTAATACATCATTTAACGCATTGACTTATAAAGAGTAATATTAATTTCGTTTAAGTGATGCTTACGCTGTGACCAGGTAAACGTTTCCCACTAAAAAAACAACTTTTAGCTATTGGTAACCCATTGAAACGCGCCTATAATGCGCCCGTCCTCCATGTAGCAATGAGGATAGGAAGAACGCTCTCGGGTGAGATGCGGGGCGCCAACTCCGGTCGGGGTCCTTTGGCCCCGTGCTGGTTCTCTCTCCTTCAGCCAGCCACTGGCAATCCCCATACAAGACTTTTTCTGCCTGTTTAGGCGGCATTCTTACGCATGTTATTTAGCGGAATTGTTAAAGATGTAGCCCAGGGGTAACCCGAAGATTGCCTGATTTATTAATCCTGCACCGATGGGGCGTAGAGGTTGGTCAAATGGCGCCAGAGCGCTTATAATGCGCCGGTCCTTATATCGCGATGGGGACGGGAAGATCGTCGTCTCCGGTGAGGCGGCTGGACTTCAAATCCAGTTGGGGCCGCCAGCGGTCCCGGGCAGGTTCGACTCCTGTGATCTTCCGCCAATTAACTTCTTCGTTATACTTACCCCGCACGCTAATCCCAGATATCCACATTACGCCTGCCATCGACGAGAACTCACCAGGACCAAGCCCTTGCTGCCCGGATGTTACCAGCGAGTGGCAAAGCAGAAAAACGATAAGCGGTAAGCGTGATAGTTATGAAAGGTCGGGTGGGATTTATTCAGTCTGGCGGGAGTAGAAAGATGTTGCTGCGCCCCACCTAAAAAGGCCAGGCGCGTAATCCAACGCGGTTTATCCGCCCCTTAGCCAGGTGTGCTAACAACAACGCCTAACGCTTCCAGCCCGGAGCGGACGTCTGCGCTAACGCTGTCAGAGATTACTACGCTGATATCGCTAATATCGGCGAATTTCGCCAGGGCATCACGGCCTATCTTGGTGGAGTCCACCAGTAAAATCACCATTGATGTGCAGGCAATCATGTCTTTTTTGAGGCTTGCCAGACGAACATCGGGCGTGGTTGCCCCATTTTTCAACGTAAAACCATTAGCACCGATGATCGCTTTATCAATGATAAAGCCTGACAGACTATTATCTTGGGTGAATGGAATAACACAGTGCAGTTGTTTGCGCACTGCCCCGCCAATCAGAAACAGATTAGCCACCCCGGGTGAATCCTCAAGGGTGATCGCAATCTTCAAATCATTGGTGATAACCGTTAGGTTCTGGCGCTCACCCAGCAGCTTAGCCAACTCGTGGGCGGTGGTGCCGGTATCCAGTAACAGGGTGTCACCGTCTTCAATCTGCTCCAAAGCGAGGCGGGCAACCATGACTTTTTCATCATGATTACATGCCTCTCTTTCGGGATACATGATTTCCATGCCGGTTTTACTGCGCATCATCACGCCGCCGTGAGTCCGCGTCACCAACGTCTTTTTTTCCATCTCACGGAGATCGTTACGAATGGTGGATGTTGACACTTTAAAAAGCTGGCACAGTTCAGCTACCGTCGCTTTTTTATTCGCTTCCACATGGGCCAAAATGGCCTGCTGGCGTTCCAGTGTAAACACCTTGTCTTCCGAATGATCGCTCATGAGTTTCTCTTTTAGAAATTTTATAGAACAAAAGCGACTTTTAAGGCCTCGCCTGACCGTGCAGCGTTAAAGGCTACATCGTATTGTTCAAGAGAATAAGTATGGGTCAGTAATTTTTTCACATTTATCTGACCATTAGCAATCATCTTCAGGCTGGTGCGATACTGGCGCAGGTTTTGCCCACTCATACCGGTTACTGTGATCTGGCGGTAATGGATGATATTGGTATTTAAACTGACCATTTCTTTACCCGCCGGTAAACCGCCAAATAACAGCACCAGACCGTTTAACGCGGTCAGTTCAAAGGAGAGGGTTTGAATCTCTGGAGTAGAGGCTGCCGTAATCACAATATCACAGCCACGATCGCCGGTAATTCTCATGACTTCTGCTTTGGTATCCGTGCCGCTCACCGGGATGAAATCCGGGTCGAACTGGCAGGCTAGCGCCAGGCGTTCGGGATTAATATCGCTGATCAGCACTTTCCCTGCCCCCGCAGATTTATGCAGCATCGCATGCATTAAACCGATAGGGCCGGCACCAATAACCATAACGGTATCGCCAGGCTGGGTTCTACAACGCTCAAAGGCATTGAAGACGCAAGAGAAAGGTTCGATGAGGGCGGCTTCCTCAAAGCTCATGTGATCGGGCAGCTCACAAATATTACCCTGCTGAACCGCACGTGCGGGGATAACCACATATTCCGCAAACGCACCGTCTTTTTGAATACCCAAGGCCTGAAACTGATGACAAGTCTGGGTATTGCCACTGGTACAGCTATCGCAGACGCCACAGCCATAATTAGGTGCCACGGCCACGCGCATCCCCTTTTTCCAATGCGTTACCTGTTCTCCAACCGCTTCAATCACCCCGGAAAGCTCATGCCCGAGGGTTAAAGCACGGGGGGATTGACGGTGGCCATTTACCGACATCCGCAGATCGGTGCCACAGATAGCACCCACCTTACAGGCCAGTAAAACCTCATCTGGCTGAATCTGGGGCTTTGGAAGTTCGACCAGTCTTAAATCGCCTTTTGCAAACAATTGAATCGCTTTCATTACGGCCTCTTATTTAGCTCGCGGAGGGGGTTTTGGCTCACCTGAAGCCAGAACAGTTAGGTTTTATTCACAAAAATAGTCTCATGTTCAATTGCTGTGAGTGTAATCATGCAATTGTTGTTGTCAATCGATTAGTATCATTATCGCCTTACAAACACAGATATCGGTAACAATCGATAATAAACAATATATGGTCTTACAAAACACAGGAGTGAACCATGGGCATTTTTTCTGCTGAAGCAGTCATGCTGGAGCTTGAAGCCAGGGATAAAAATGATGTCTTACATCAGCTTGCTTCCCGGATAGAAAAAACCGGAAATCTGATCACCGGAGGGATCGATAACTTTATGTTATCCCTGATTAAAAGAGAGGCTGAGTTCTCCACTGCGGTTGGCTATGACTATGCAATACCCCATGGAAAAAGCGACGCGGTTAAAACGCCAGCGGTCGCCTTTGCCCGCTTAACCCAGCCAATTTTGTGGGATGAAGCGGAAGATGACTGGGTCAAATTCGTGTTTATGATTGCTGTGCCAGCGGCCAATGCGGGCGACGAACACATGCGTATTTTATCCCGGCTTGCCTCGGCGATTATTGAAGACACCTTCAGGGATCTTATTGAACACGCTAAAGATGAAAGTGAAGTTATTGATATTATTAACACTAATATTTAATAAGC
>CBIFWW010000057.1:0-19440 GCA_966186435.1 uncultured Enterobacteriaceae bacterium | reverse complement strand
AGCAGCGTGGTTGGGCTGACTAACATAATATTATGGCGTAGGGCTTCACTAATCAGCTCTGGCTGGCGGTCGATAGCGACCAGGAAGGCCGGTTCCACCGGGATAAACATCAGCACGTAATCCAGGGAGCGCAGGCCCGGCAGCTGTTGATAATCCTTCCGCCCCAATAAGCGCATATGGTTGCGCACTGAGGCGATATGTTCGTTAAGTGCCGCTTCACGTGTGAGGTCATCTTCTGCGTTAAAGTAGCGCTCGTAGGCCACCAGGGTCATCTTGGCATCAATCACCACATCCTTACCCTGCGGCAAGCGCACGATAACATCGGGCTGCATCCGTGACTGGCTATCTAGCTGGATGTTGACCTGGGTTTGATACTCATGGCCTTCCCGTAGGCCGGAGGCCTCCAGCACCCGGCTGAGCACCACTTCCCCCCAATTCCCTTGGGTTTTGTTATCCCCTTTCAGGGCGCGTGTTAGGTTGAGTGCTTCTTGGGCCATGCGGTTGTTCAAGGCCTGGAGATTACGGATTTCATAGGCTAGGGTGTGGCGTTCCTGGGCTTCAGCCCCGAAGCTGTCCTGCACCTGCTTGCGGAAACCGTCCAGTTGCTCCCGTAGCGGGGAGAGTAATCCGGTAAGGCTCTGGCGGTTTTGTTCTTCTACCCGGCGGTTGCTCTGTTCGAATATGCGGTTGGCGAGGTTTTCAAATTGCTCGCTCAGCCGCTGTTCGCTATTCACCATCTGGCGCAGCTTGTCGTCAGCGTGCTGACGATCGGATTCCAAACGCGTGGTGGCTTCACGCAGATCCGCCTCCAGCGAGCTGTTGATTTCCCGCAGATTGCGAACTTCATTATTGAGCTGGGTGCATTCATCCCGCCAGTGGGTGGTCTGGGAGAGCGCCTGTTTTAACGCCCCACGCTCGGCAATGATATCTTCCCGCTCTTCAAGCAGGTCTGCCCGCTGCTGGGCCGCCCGCTGACTACTAACCAGCCAACCCAGCAACCCGGCAACCACCGCCACCACAATGTAAATCAGGTACGCACTGTCCATAACACCCCCAGCCACATATTCGGAGGAATTGTGCTGTATAGATGTCCAGTTTGGAAGCGTTTTTCGGTAGGGAGATAACTATCTGCGAGGCATTACGCAAAGATAACAGGGCCAGAAGACCTGGCCCTTAAAGGAGAATTACAGCAGGCGGCGAGCAGCCTCAACCACGATTTTCACGGCGTGGCTTTCAGTTTGCTTCATGGTTTCTGCGTTCGGGATCTCTTGCTGGGTACGGTTGACGATAACCCCGGCAACCATCCCGGCGCGCAGGCCCTGGCTGGCGCACATGGTCAGCAGGGTGGCAGATTCCATTTCATAGTTCATCACGCCCATCTGCTGCCACTCTTCCATGGAGCCTTTGAAGCGGTTAACCACACGGCCAGAGAAAGTGTCGTAGCGTTCCTGGCCTGGGTAGAAGGTGTCAGAAGAGGCGGTCACCCCAACGTGGGTGGTGGCACCAACGGCTTCAGCCGCTTCAACCAGCGCAGTCGTACAGGTGAAGTCTGCCACGGCCGGGAATTCCATCGGCGCGAAGTGCAGGCTGGCACCGTCCAGGCGCACGGACGCGGTGGTCACCAGAACATCACCGACGTTGATATGAGGCTGGATCGCGCCAGTGGTCCCTACGCGCAGGAAGGTACGAATACCCAGCTGTGCCAGTTCTTCCACGGCAATAGAGGTAGACGGTCCGCCGATACCGGTGGAGCAAACAATAACTGCTTTACCGTCCATTTCAGCACGCCAGGTGGTGAATTCGCGATGAGAAGCCAGCAGCACCGGCTTATCCATCAGCGCAGCAATTTTTTCAACCCGCTGCGGATCGCCAGGAACGATGGCAAGCGTAGCACCCTGCAAATCCTCTTTGGTGATGCCGAGGTGAAAAACATCTGACTTAGACATATCTGACTCCTTTGAAGGTCAATTTCTGGCGTGTCAAAACGGTACTGTACAGAAGTGCGCCACTTAATTTCGTGATTCATCTCACCCGCAATGAAACACATTGCAGCAATCATAATTAAATTAGTGATGCTTATCACATCTAGATGTGAATTCAGGCCCACTTCGAATTTCAACCGGCGACTTTTGCAGCGTATTTAACGCAGTCTATAGTTAAAAGCACGCGCTATTCCATTGGTCAGCTAAGTGCTGGTCTGCGGGTTTCAAACGGATACGGAGAATGCCATGACTAACAACACAAGAACTGATATCCCTACGCCAGGGTTCGCCCCGGCGGTTTCCCCCGTAGCATCAACCACTATTCACACCTCAGCGGACGCCATTCACGGCGGGGAAACCTCTATCCCCAGCCAGGGCAACAGCATGCCCGCCTATTACGCACGGCCTAAAGATAAGGATAGCGGCTTACCGGTGGTTATCGTGGTGCAGGAGATTTTCGGGGTCCACGAACATATTAAAGATGTATGCCGCCGCCTGGCTCAGGCCGGCTATCTGGCGGTAGCGCCGGAGTTGTATTTCCGTCAGGGCGATCCGACGGAGTACACCGATATCCCTACCCTTTTCGATAACCTGGTAAAGAAGGTGCCCGATAGCCAGGTGCTAGCGGATCTTGACCATGTGGCGAACTGGGCCACCCGCCATGGGGGGAATGCCAGCCAGTTGTTGATTACCGGGTTCTGTTGGGGCGGGCGCATAGCCTGGCTGTATGCCGCCCACAACCCGCAGCTTAAGGCCGCGGTGGCCTGGTATGGCCGCCTGAGTGGTGAAAAGACGTTGAACTCACCCTCCAATCCGGTGGATATCGCCGTGAATCTCACAGCCCCGGTGCTGGGTTTATACGGGGCGCAGGACACCGGCATCCCCTTAGAACAGGTGGAAACCATGCGCCAGGTATTGCGGGCCGCCAATGCCAAATCTGAAATCGTGGTGTATCCCGATGCGGGCCACGCCTTTAATGCTGACTATCGCCCCAGCTATCACCAGCCCTCCGCCGAAGATGGCTGGCAGCGCATGCTGGACTGGTTCAAACAGTACGCATTACAAAAATAGTCCTGCCCCTCGCCCTGGTTTACCGGGGCGCTATCTTCGCTTTGGATCACAGTATCGGTTCTTATTTTTTGAACCAGCGACCTTCCAGCACCAGATAAATTGCCGTTGCCGATTATTTTTTGCGCGCTTTCACACTTTAAACTTCTCTGTTGATGCAAACCCTTCCAACCGCAAAAAATTCGTCGCAGCGGCGCAAACTATTTATCTGTTTTCGCCGGGCGCTCTCCTCAATACTCAAGGCATCTTATCAATGCCTGCCTGATTAACTGGAGAGATGCCATGACTCAATTGACCTTCGATGCCCAGCCGTTTTCTTTAGCTTTTGATCCACAATCCACCGCGCTAGTGATGATTGATATGCAGCGTGATTTCGTTGAAGCCGGTGGCTTTGGTGAGGCGCTGGGTAACGATGTTTCCCTGGTGCGCAGCGCTATTGAGCCTTGCAAGCGCGTGTTGGACGTCGCCCGTCAAAAGGGGTTGCTGGTGATCCACACCCGCGAGGGGCATCGCCAGGATTTAACTGATTGCCCACCGGCTAAACTGACGCGCGGCGGCAAAACCTTTATTGGGGAAGCGGGGCCGATGGGACGCACTCTGGTGCAAGGCGAGCCGGGCCACGACATCATCCCCGAGCTATATCCTCAAGCTGGTGAGCCAGTGATTGATAAACCGGGTAAAGGGGCGTTTTATCAAACGGATTTACACCTGATCCTGCAAAACCGCGGCATCAAGACGCTCATCGTCTGCGGCGTCACCACCGAAGTCTGCGTCAACACTACCGTCCGTGAAGCTAATGACCGTGGCTATGAATGCATCATCCCGGAAGATTGCGTGGGATCTTACTTCCCGGAATTCCAAAAATATGCGCTGGAGATGATTAAAGCCCAAGGCGCAATCTGCGGCTGGGTGAGTGATGCCAATGCCATCATTCGTGGCCTGAAAGGCTAACCCGCACCTCTTCTAGTATTGGCATCAGGCTGCCCTGGCGCCTTGCGCTATCCAACACAACTTTGTCCCTGTAGTGCCTTTGTGTGCACTGCATGGGATTGCTTTGCCTGAAACCACAGAACCGGCGAATACCCAGGAATAACGCTATGAATGTCTGCCACAAGATTTACAGCAATCTCTATCAGGATTCGGTATCCCTGATGCAAGTTTCCACCCAGCTCAACCGGCTGGCGGGGATAGAAAAAGCCTCGGTCATGATGGGCACCCCAACCAATTTGGCGCTGCTAAGCAGTGCGGGTCTGGGAGAAGACTTCCAGGCAGGGCCAAACGATCTGATTGTGGTGGTCAAAGGTGAAACCACCGCCAACCAGGAGGCGCTTTCTCTGGCGCATACCCTGCTTAGCAGTAAACCCACCGAAGAAACCGCAGCGGCCATCATTCCATTAACCAGTTTCGAAATGGCACTGGAATCCCGGCCCGAAGCTAATCTGGCGTTGATTTCCGTCCCCGGTGATTATGCGGCGGCGGAAGCGCTAAAAGCCCTGAACCTCGGCATGAACGTGCTGCTGATCACCGATAACGTCCCCGTGGCGTTGGCGAAGAAAATCAACCGCCATGCCCAAAAACGCAATTTGTTAGTCATGGGGCCGGATTGCGGCACTGCCATTATTAACGGGATCCCGCTGGGCTTCGCCAATGTGGTGAGGCGAGGTTCGATCGGCGTGGTTGGGGCCTCCGGCACCGGGGTGCAAGAAGTCACGTGCCGGATCCACCAGTTGGGGGCTGGGATCTCTCAGGCATTAGGCACCGGCGGCCACGATCTAAGTGAATCCATCGGCGGGATCTCAATGTTGACGGGCCTCAACGCCCTGGCGCAAGACCCGGCCACCCAGGTGATTGTGCTGATCTCCAAGCCCCCTTCTCAACAGGTGGCGGAGCAGATCTTGCAAGCTGCTGAGAAGGCGGGCAAACCGGTGGTGGTGAACTTCCTTGGGGCCGATCCCGGCACTTTAAGCCGGCCGGGGATTGTCGCAGCCACTACTTTGGCCGGGGCTGCGGAGGCCGCCGTAGGGCTGGCCATGAATACCACCGTGGCATCATCCACGGCCGCTTTCTGCGCCAGTGAGTTAGTTCGACTACAGCAAGCCTGTGTTTCATTGGCCCCTGATCGTAGCCATATTCGCGGGGTGTTTGCCGGTGGCACCTTCTGTTATGAAGCCCAGCTGTTATGCCAGCAACAGCAGTTGTTTGCTGCCTCCAACACCCCGGTGGCAGGTAACGGGTTGCTGGAAGACATCAACCTGAGCCAGGGCCATACCTTGGTGGATATGGGGGATGACGATTTTACTCGCGGCAAGCCCCACCCGATGATCGACCCTACTCTGCGCAATCAACGTATTGCCCAAGAGCTTTCAGATCCCACTACCGCCGTGGTGTTGTTTGACGTGGTACTGGGCTATGGCGCCGCCCAGGATCCGGTGGCGGATCTGTTACCCATGCTCCAGCAACGCCCACAAAACGGCCCGGCGATCGTGGCCCACGTTTGCGGCACCGATGCCGATCCCCAGGATCGCCAGCGCCAGCTCGATGCACTGGCCGGGGCCGGCGTGATGGTGGCCGGTTGCAATGCTCAGGCAGCCCAATGGGCGGCAGCCGTGGCACAGATTCAGGCAAATAAAAAGGAAGCACAGCATGAACACTCTCTTTAATCAGCCTCTTAGCGTGGTGAACGCCGGCTTAGCGGGCTTCGCCAGCAATATCGAACAGGTGGGAGGTGAGGTCTGCGCCCTTAGCTGGCAGCCACCCGCCCAGGGGGATGTGGAGGCCGGTTTACTGTTGGCGGGGCTGCTGCACCATCCGTTGGTCGAGCAAGCCAACAGCGTTGCCATGGCGCAATACCTCAATGCCCAACCAGTGCTGGTTGACGTGCTACCCGCCGGGCAAGCTATCCCGGAATTGACTCAGCAGAAGATCCTGCTGCACGCCGGGCCGCCTATTGCCTGGGAAAACATGTGTGGGCCGGTGCAAGGGGCGATGGTCGGCGCAATGCTTTATGAAGGTTGGGCCGCCGATCACCAACAGGCCGAAGCCATGCTTGCCCGAGGTGAAATAAAGCTCGAGCCATGCCACCATTATCGCGCCGTCGGGCCAATGGCGGGGGTGATCAGCCCGTCTATGCCACTGTGGGTGGTTAAAAACCACAGCAATGGCCAGCTGGCATTTAGCAATTTCAATGAAGGGTTAGGCAGCGTGCTGCGCTTTGGGGCCAATAATGCCGATGTGTTGGCCCGACTGGCCTGGATGCGGGATGAATTGGCCCCGGCGCTGCAAGCGGCGGTACGCCAGATGGGTGAACTGGAGCTAAAACCCTTGATGGGCCAGGCGCTGCATATGGGGGATGAAGTCCATAACCGTAATGCGGCGGCCACCGGCTTACTGATCAAACGGCTGGTGCCTGCGCTGTTAGCCTGCTCCCTGCCTCAGGATGTGGTGCAGCGGGTGGTGGCCTTTATTACTGGCAACGATCACTTCTTCCTGAATCTATCGATGGCCGCCTGCAAATCGATGCTGGATGCCGCCGCCAATGTGCCTTTTAGCTCGATGGTCACGGTGATGGCCCGCAACGGGGTCCATTTTGGTATCCAGCTTTCCGGCACAGGTAACCGCTGGTTCCAGGCCCCGGCCAATCCGGTGGAGGGGCTGTTCTTCCCAGGCTACAGTGCCGAAGACGCTGCCGCCGATCTGGGCGATAGCGCCATTACTGAAACCGCAGGCGTTGGCGGCTTTGCCATGGCCTCCTCCCCGGCGATTGTGAAATTTGTCGGCGGCACCCCGGCGGACGCCACTCAGCATAGCCGCCGGATGCAGCGCATCACTTTAGGCGCTAACCCGGCCTTTACCCTCCCGGCGCTGAACTTCGCCCCTACTGCCGCAGGCATTGATGCCCGCAAGGTTGCAGACCGCGGGATTTTACCGGTGATCAATACCGGGATAGCCCATAAACAAGCAGGTGTAGGCCAGATTGGCGCGGGCATCACCACAGCCCCCATGTTCTGTTTTATCGAGGCCCTGGGTGCCTTGTCTGAATCTGTAGGAGCGAGCCATGATTAAGCCGCTGGCCGTAGTCGCCGTGGGCGGCAACGCATTAATCCTTGATGAGCAGCACAACAGTATCCCGGACCAGTATCAGGCCGTGGTGGAGAGCGCTCGCCATATCGTCGACATGATTGAAGCCGGATGGGAGCTGGTGCTTACCCACGGCAATGGCCCGCAGGTGGGGTTTATCCTGCGCCGGTCAGAGATGGCCAGTGATGAAGTCGCCCCGGTGCCGCTGGATTATGCCGTTGGCGATACCCAGGGTGCCATTGGCTATATGTTCCAGAAGGCCCTGAAGAATGAACTCCAGCGCCGCCATATTGATAAACCAGTGATCGCCCTTGTCACCCAGACCCTGGTGAGCCAGGACGACAGGGCCTTCGCCCAGCCCAGTAAGCCAGTGGGGGCGTTTATGGACCATGCCACCGCCCTGGAACGCCAGCAAAAACTGGGCTGGACCATTATGGAAGATGCAGGCCGGGGTTGGCGCAGAACCGTGCCTTCCCCGCACCCCCTCGACATCCTTGAATCCTCCACCATTGCCCATCTGGTGCGCCAGGGGTTCTTGGTAATTGCCTGCGGCGGCGGTGGTATTCCGGTGCTGCGTAACGATGGCGGCGAGCTAACCGGTGTCGAGGCGGTGATCGATAAGGATCTGGCCTCCGCCTTACTGGCCCGCCAGCTTGAAGCAGACTTGCTGCTGATCCCAACCGGGGTGGAAAAGGTCGCCATTAACTTCGGCACCCCGCAGCAACAGTGGCTGGATACCCTGACCGCCAATCAAGCCCGGGATCTGATGGATCAAAACCAGTTTGGTGCCGGAAGCATGCAGCCCAAGGTGGAGGCCATTGTGGATTTCATCCACCAGAGCCAGCAGGCAGGTAAAAGCGCCAAAGGGTTGATAACCAGCCCGGAGGCCATCAGCGCCGCTCTGCAACACCAAAGCGGCACCTGGATCACCCCTTCCCTCTCAGGAGAAACAGAATGACTCAACATACGTTGATTGCGGTAAATGGCACGCTGATGCGCGGCCTGGTGCTTAATCCGAATATGCTCAAGGCCGGCGGGGTTTTTGTTCGCGAAGACCGTACCGACGGGCATTATCGGCTGTGGAGCATTAATGACCAACACCCGGGGATGCAGCGCGTTGCCGAAGGCGGCACCTCTGTCGCATTAGAGATTTGGTCACTGCCCAATGCCAGCTTCGCGGCACTGCTGGAAAGCGAACCTGCCGGGCTGGCCGTTGGGAAAGTGCGGCTTAAAGACGGTAGCGAAGTATTGGGGGTGTTGGCCGAAAACTGGCTGACGGAAGGCCAGCGGGAAATCACCGAATCCGGCTGCTGGCGCACCTATACCGGGCATTTCCACACCGCGTAACACCACTCGTAACATCACGCGTTTCACAGGGAACAGGACATGCGTAAAGACACTGAAAATAGCAATACCGCCTCTGGCATGCGTATTGCCATGATTTTGCTTGGCATTGCCGTCACGCCGGTTATTTTATCTTCCTCCAGCATGGGGAATCAGCTCTCCAGTAGCCACTTAATTAGCGTAGTGCTGCTGGGCGGCCTGATATTGACGGTGCTGGCCGCCATCACGATTTCGGTGGGGGAGAAAGCCCGGCTACCTACCTACGGCATTGTAAAATATGCCTTTGGTGAAAAGGGGGCGGTAGCGATTAACATTCTAATGGCTATCAGCCTGTTTGGATGGATTGCGGTTACCGCCAATATGTTCGGCCACTCAGTGCATAACCTGCTGGCAAACCAGGGTCTGGAGTTCCCGGTGCAGCTGCTGGTAGCCGCTGGCTGCATTATCTTTGTGGCTTCTACCGCCTTTGGCTTTGCCGTGTTGGGTAAAGTGGCCCAATTCGCCGTGCCGGTGATTGCCTTGGTGCTGTGCTACATCCTGTATGTGGCAAGCGGTGCGCCAGCCAGCGCATTGCCCGAAGTGGCGCGGATGAACACCGGGGTGGCGGTATCGACCGTGGTAGGCACCATTATTGTACTGGTGGCGACCCTGCCGGATTTCGGCAGCTTTATCCATAACCGTAAACACGCCATTTTTGCCGCCGTGGCCACCTTTATGGTGGCATACCCCCTGCTATATTGGGCTGGTGCCACGCCCAGCGCCCTCAGCGGCCAAAGCTCCTTGCTTGAGGCAATGGCGGTGTTCGGTGCGGTATTACCTGCGGCGGTGCTGCTGATTTTCGCCTGTGTTACCGGCAATGCCGGGAATATGTTCCAGGGGACGTTAGTGGTGTCCACCCTATTTACCCGCTTCCCTAAATGGCAGATAACCATTGCCCTTGGGGTACTGGCGGCCATCGTCGGCAGTATGGACATTATGTCGTGGTTTATCCCATTCTTACTGTTCCTGGGGATTGCCACGCCACCGGTGGCCGGGATTTACATTGCGGATTTCTTCCTCTATCGCCGCAATGGCTATCAGCCGTCTGTACTGGAGCAGGAACCACAAATTAAGATGTTGACCTTTGTGGCCTGGCTATTTGGCTCCGCAGTGGGCTTTATGACAGTGAACAGCTGGTTCACGCTGACCACTATTCCCTCACTGGATTCCATTATTGTGGCCTGCCTCGCTTATACCGTCTTAAGCCGGACCGCTCGCCGCAGCTAATTCCTGGGTATAATCAGCGCCAAACGGATTTTGTTTGGCGCTTACTGCCGCCCAGGAGCCAGTATGTTTATTTCTGATGAAGTGATCCGCATCGTCCATCTGGTGGCGAAGTACCAAAGCATCACCATGGCGGCAGAGCAGTTGAATAAAGTGCCTTCCGCCATTAGCTATACCCTTAAAAAAGCCGAAGAAAGCCTGGGGGCTACCCTGTTTAGCCGGAATGGCCGCTACCTCAAGCTCACCCCTGCCGGGCGCTATTTTATTGACCACAGTAAAACGATTCTTGGCGATCTTGAAAACCTTAAGCGCAATATCGGGCGCATTCACGATGGGGTGGAAAGCGCGTTATCTATTGCAGTGAATAACATTATCCCGGCGACTGCTCTGGTGGCGTTTATCCGTGATTTTGAGCAAGCCTTCAAATCCACGGTTCTGACGGTAAATCAGGAGGTCTATAACGGCTGCTGGGATGCCCTCTACAGCAAGCGCGCTCATCTGGTAATTGGCGCTCCCCATGCGGTGCCCAGCCCGGAAGGGATTATCAGCGAATCTCTTGGCCAACTGGAATGGGATTTTGTGGTCAGCCCTCGGCACCCATTGGCAAGTCAGTTACAGCCCCTGGAGAACGCCGCCCTGCGCCACTACTCCGCTATTTGTATCCGCGATACCTCGGTGAATCTGGCCCCACAGCAAGCCTGGCTGTTGGAAGGGCAGCGGCCGCTGTTTGTGCCGGACTTCGCCACCGCCATTGCGTTGATCCAGCAGGATGCCGGGATTGGTTACATCCCCCATCATCTCGCGCTACCGCTGCTTAATGAGGGGCGGTTATTGAAAAAACCGATGCGCGAGCATAAACACGCCACCCGGCTGTTTCTGGCGGCTAATGCCGAGGAGACCGGCAAGGCCAGCCGCTGGTGTATCGATTATTTGCTCAACCCCGGTATGCGCGCCCGGCTGTGCGGCGGTGTATAGCCGCCATAAAAAAAAGCCCCTTTCGGAGCTTTTTTCGTTCTAGCTAACGGATAAATCAGGCTTTTTCACGCAGCTGTTGGGCCGCTTTCACCATGTTTGCCAGTGACTGACGGGTTTCTGGCCAGCCACGGGTTTTCAGGCCGCAATCCGGGTTCACCCACAGGCGTTCTGCCGGGACAGACTCCGCCGCTTTCTTCAGCAGGGCTTCAATCCACTCTACAGACGGCACGTTTGGGGAGTGAATATCGTAAACCCCCGGCCCGATTTCGTTCGGGTATTCAAACTCTTTAAAGGCATCCAGCAGATCCATGTCAGAACGGGAGGTTTCGATGGTGATCACGTCAGCATCCAGGGCCGCAATGGAGTCCATGATGTCGTTAAACTCGCAATAACACATGTGGGTGTGGATCTGGGTATCGTCCCGGGCCACGGCGGCGTTGATACGGAAGGCATCTACCGCCCACTCCAGATAGGCTTTCCAGTCACTCTGGCGCAGCGGTAACCCTTCGCGCAGGGCCGGTTCATCAATCTGGATGATGCCGATACCGGCAGCTTCCAGGTCAGCCACTTCATCACGCAGCGCCAGGGCAATTTGCTTCGCGATAGTTTCACGGCTCACATCTTCCCGAGGGAAGGACCAGCATAGGATAGTGACCGGGCCGGTCAACATGCCTTTTACCGGCTTGTTGGTCAGAGACTGGGCATACTTGGCCCATTCCACGGTGATGGCCTCAGGGCGGCTGATGTCGCCAATGACTACCGGTGGTTTTACACAGCGGGAGCCATAGCTCTGTACCCAACCGTTTTGAGTAAAGATAAAGCCATCCAGGTTTTCGCCGAAGTATTCCACCATGTCGTTACGCTCGGCTTCACCGTGCACCAGCACGTCGAGGCCCAAACGCTCCTGCTCCTGAATCGCCTGTTTAATGTGCCCGGCGATCCCGGTGTGGTAGTTGTTGGCATCCAAATTCCCTTTTTTGAAGTCCAGGCGCAGGCCGCGGATTTCTGTGGTTTGTGGGAAGGAGCCAATGGTTGTGGTTGGCCATGCCGGCAAATTAAAGCGTTCCCGCTGGGCTTTAGCACGGGCCGGGTAAGGGCTATTGCGCTGGCTATCACGGGCGGTAATGGCAGCCAGGCGCTTGCCAACGGCAGCATTGTGTACCCGGCTGGAGTCACGGCGGGCCTGAATTGGCTTACTCCACTCAGTGATATTTGCGGTATCACCCGTGTTCAGAGCATCGCGCAGCAGGGCCAGCTCTTCACATTTTTGCAGGGCAAAGGCAAACCAACTTTTGACTTCGGCATCAAGGCGGGTTTCCACGCTCAGGTCGATAGGGCTATGGAGCAGTGAGCAGGAAGAACCCACCCACAAGTCGCGTTTGCCCACGACATCTTTTACTTGGGCATACTTCTCGGTCAGGTCAGCACGCCAGACGTTACGGCCATTCACCAGGCCCGCAGACAACAGCCAATCTTGCGGCAGACGTTGATGCAGTTCCTGCACATTATCTTTACCGTGTACCAGATCCACATGCAGACCTTGCACCGGCAGGCGGGTAATCACATCAAGATTTGGCGTAACCCCTTCAAAATATGTGGTAAGTAGCAGTTTTACCTTACCGGCCAGTGCATCATAAGCGGGTTGGAAGGCATCCAGCCAGGCCTGTGGCAGGTCAAGCACCAGGGCAGGTTCATCAATTTGTACCCACTCGATGCCGCGTTTTGCCAGCTCAGCCAGCACTTGCTGGTAGACCGGCAGAATGTCTTTCAGCAGGGTCAGGCGGTCGAATTGCTCGCCTTTTACTTTACCTAGCCACAGGTAAGTGACCGGGCCAAGCAGCACGGGCTTGATTTTGTGGCCCAGGGCCAGAGCTTCGTCCACTTCATCCAGCAGTTGGGTCCAGGTCAGTTTGAACTGCTGGCCTTGGGTGAACTCCGGCACCATATAGTGGTAGTTGGTATTAAACCATTTGGTCATCTCAGCGGCGGCGGCAGGTTCGCCAGTGGGCGCGCGGCCACGGCCAATACGGAATAAGGTATCGATATCGACTTTACCGTCAGCGTTCTGATGACGAGCCGGCACATTACCCAGCAACAGGCTGGTGGTCAGAACGTGGTCGTACCATGCAAAGTCGCCCACCGGTACCAGGTCGATACCGGCTGCTTGTTGTTGTTGCCAATGGCGGGCGCGCAGTTCACGACCAACTGCCAGCAATTCTTCGCGGCTGCTTTTGCCTGCCCAGTAGCTTTCTTGTACTTTTTTGAGTTCGCGGCGCAGGCCGACGCGAGGGAAACCGAGGGTATGGTTAAGAACTGTCATTATCTTTCTCCGTTTAGCCGTCTGGATGTTTACACATCCATAATCCGCAGGTACTGTATATTCCTCAAGCGCAAAATATTCATGGTTAAGTGAGATTTGTTCATGATTGAGATAAAACACCTACGAACACTCCAGGCATTAAGAAGTAGCGGATCACTCGCCGCCGCCGCCGTCGCCCTGCATCAGACCCAATCAGCGCTGTCTCACCAATTCAGCGATCTGGAGCAGCGCCTGGGCTTCCGTCTGTTTGTACGTAAAAGCCAGCCGCTACGCTTTACTCCACAGGGTGAAATCCTGCTTCAGCTGGCAGAGCAAGTGCTGCCCCAGCTGAGCCGGGCGCTGCAAGCCTGTAATGAACCACAGCAATCCGCCCTGCGTATCGCCATCGAATGCCATAGCTGTATTCAATGGTTAGCCCCAGCTTTAGAGGTTTTCCGCCGCAACTGGCCGCAAGTAGAAGTGGATTTCAAATCCGGCGTGACCTTTGACCCCCAGCCCGCGTTACAACAGGGTGAGCTGGATCTGGTAATGACATCAGACATCCTGCCGCGCAGTGGTTTGCACTATTCACCGATGTTTGATTATGAAGTGCGTCTGGTGCTGGCTACCGATCATCCGCTGGCGGGTAAAGCGCAAATTACCCCGGAAGATTTACAGGCAGAAACCGTGCTGATTTATCCGGTTCAGCGCACCCGCCTGGATTTATGGCGCCACTTCCTGCAACCGGCTGGCGTCACGCCAACCTTTAAAAGCGTGGATAACACCCTGCTGCTGGTGCAGATGGTGGCGGCGAAAATGGGGATTGCGGCATTACCGCATTGGGTGGTTGAAACCTTTGAGCGCCAGGGCCTGATTGTCACCAAGACCTTGGGCGATGGGCTGTGGAGCCGGCTGTATGCCGCAGTGCGCGACGGCGAACAGCGCCAGGCGGTGACAGACGCCTTTATCCGTTCAGCCTGCCAGCACGCCTGCGATCATCTGCCGTTTATTCGCAGCGCGGCGCGACCCAATAGCGATGCACCAGCAGCGAGGACAGTATCACTACGGCCCCTATGATAAAGCTCGGCCAGTGGGGCTGCTGCTGCCAGATGGCCAGATTAACCAGTAGACCCGCCGGGACGTGAACATTGTTCATGATGCCGAGGGTGCCTGCGTCCACCTGCGTGGCGCCATAGTTCCACATAAAGTACCCCAGGCCCGATGCCACCACGCCCAGCCACACCAGAATGCCCCATTGCAGGCTGGTGGTGGGCAGGTTGTGCGGGTTACCTAATACCAGCCAGGCCACTGCGGCCACTAAAAATGCCCCCAAATAGAACCAGGAAAACGCCGTGTGTTGCGGCAGCGGGCGGGTTTCCATCAAACGTTTGTATCCCACCATACCCATGGCAAAGCTGATATTAGCCAGCTGTACCAACAGCAGCCCATACCAGAAGTGATCGCTGACTTTGTCATAGCGAATAATCGCCGCCCCCACTACCGCCAGTAGCGCACTCAGGGCATAACCCCAGCGTAAGCGGCGTTTGCTGAGAATGTCGTAGATCAGGGTGATATACAGCGGAGTAAAGACGGTAAACAGCAGGAATTCGGAAACACTCAGATAGAGATAGGCCCGGAAGCTCAGCAGGTACATCACCCCAAGCTGAAGCGCCCCCACTAGCATATACAGCAGTAATGTCGACGCCTGTCGGCCCTTCCAGCGTAAGAATGGCAGGAACACCAATGCCGCCAGACCAATACGCATCAGTACTGAGAAATAACTGTCAACGTGGCCCGCCAGGTACTCCCCGATCAGGCTAAAAGAGAAGGCCCACAAAATCGTGGTGATGATGAGAAGTGGCACAGTGGTGATTCCATCTGAGTAAGATGGAGCACATTGTAGCGAAAGGGCCAGGCCGCAGCCCGGCTATTTGGTTGACGACTGGTTAATTTAAAACCAGCCGTCAATAAATCCTTATTCACTTATCCCGTAGAGACGGCGCAGATAGTGCGGCACGGCATCATCGGCGTTAGAACCAATCACTTCTAGATCAGGGTGCAGATCCTTCAAACGCTGGTGGGCCTCCTGCATGATGCAGCCCTTCCCGGCCATCGACAGCATTTCCTGATCGTTCATGCCATCACCAAAGGCGATGCAATCTTTCATGGTATAGCCCATGGCTTTGGACACTGCTTCCAGCGCGTGGCCTTTAGATACCCCGCCGGCCATCACTTCCAGACAGGTCAGCGTGGAGAAGCTGACATTCACCCGGTCGCCCCAACGGGCGTTGATCGCCTGCTCCAGCGGCAGCAGCCCTTCGTGGGTATCACAGGTGAAGTACACCTTGCTCACGCCTTCTGGCTCCAGCAGGCCGGGTTCAAACAGGGAGTAGCTGAAATCCGCTTCCTGGAAGTAGCGCATCTCTTCCGGGCGATGGCGATTCATAAACCACTCATCCCCACGGTAAACGTTAGTCACTATTTCTTCACTGTGAGTGACGATGCCAAACAGATCGGCGGCGATATCCGTATCCAGGTCATGAGCAAACACCAGATTACCAGCGGTGTCATGTACCCGGGCGCCGTTGGAGGTGATCATATAGGCTTCAATACCGAGATTATCGCGTATTTGGCCCACGTCGATATGGTGGCGGCCGGTGGCAAAAACGAAGTGAATGCCTCTTGGGGCCAGTAATTTCAGGGTTTCTTTGGCGTAGGGGGTTAACAGATGGTCCGGGGAGAGCAATGTGCCATCAAGATCAGACGCAACGACCTGGTACATAGAATAACTAACCTCTGGTGGTAAGAAGAAAAATGCGGCTTACGCCAACGCAGGCATTAGTAACGGGCAAAGAAATCAAACGCCGCCGTTAATGCAGTGGCGCGCATATCGTCCTTTTCAAACAGGATCTCATGGTACGCACCGTTAATGACATGAGGTTTACCCCCCTCACAGGGGTGGCCCGCCGCGGCCTTAAGCTGGCAAAATTTGCCATGCATGCGGTTATCCACCACATGATCATTTTCTGCCTGGAGCAACAAAAGCGGCGTTGTGACGGCAGTGGCCCCTGCCAACACTTGTTCCCCCGCGAGTATACCTTCCCGCACCCAATGATGGGTGGGGCCGCCCACCCGCAGCGCCGGATCATCCGCATAAAAACGCAGATTGCGCCGGTAACGCTCGCGGCTGTGGGTTAATACATTGAGGCTAAAGGAGAGCGCCTGCCAGCGCCCGGTCCCCAGAGCATAGCTTTCGCTCCAGGCCTGGTGATTCTCAGCCCAATCTAAAATAGGCCGTACCACCCAATCCGGCAGACGGATAACAATGCCAAACATCGGCGCACAAAGCACCGCGGCCTGAGCTGCTTCGGGGTGGCGTTGCAAAAACAGGGTAGCAATCGCCCCGCCCATGGAATGGGCCAGGATCATGCGCTTATTCCAGGGGCCTTTGGCCACTTCCCTCTGCCAGAAATGTTCAAAATCATCCACATAATCGCTGAAGTTCACCACATGACCCCGGTTAGAATCCGAGAGCAGACGGCCAGAGCGACCCTGACCACGATGGTCGATGATCAATACATCGTACCCCCGGTTCACCAGATCAAAGGCCACTTCCGCATATTTGACGTAGCTTTCGATACGCCCCGGGCATACCACAACCACCCGGTCATGTTGTTGAGAGCGAAAACGGACGTAGCGCACCGGCACGTTATCCACACCGAGGAACTCACGTTCTTCACGGGTTTGCCAGAAGTCATTTAGCGGCCCGGTAGTGAAGGCGGCAAAGTGGTTTTCCCTGCTATATAAGTTGGCTTTTTGCTGTGACATCGCTTTAATTTTCATTTTCTTATCTGCGAAACGCCCTTCGTTCAGGGCGCGTAGCACATCGGTCAACAATAGCGTATTGTGGCATAAAATTGCGAAGTCAGGGAACGCAGCATCGCCCGCTGGCTAACAGGGCCACGGCAGATGAAGACTTTGAATCGGGTATTTGGCGGGTTGTTTGTTCTGGTTGGCGCACTGCTGGGTGCAGCGCGCCAGGGGTAAGGCTTAACGGGAAATAATCAGGTGCAGGCCAAATAGGGTAAACAAGCCCCCAGCCATGCCATCGATCCACTTCGCGATGCGCTGGTAGCCACGGCGCATCTTCGGTAAAGCAAACAGGCTGGCAACCACGCTAAACCAGGCGAAGGTCAGCAGCACAATCATCACATACAGGCCTACCCGCTCCGGGCCGCCCACGTTGTCACCCACAAATAACGAGAACACGCTGCCGAAATAGATAATCGCCTTTGGGTTAGCCAGGTTGGTCAGCAGCCCTTTCACAAAGCTGCGACCACCGTGGGCCAGCTCTACTTCTAATACTTCTTCCGCTAGTTGGGCATTTTTTTTCAGCGCCCCACGGATCATGTGGTAACCCATCCAGCACAGGTATAACCCACCGCCGACCATAATCAGGTTATGCAGCCAGGCCATTTTCTCCAGCAGGATGTGCAGACCAAGCAGGGCCACACCGGCCCAAACCATAATGCCGCCGGTAATCCCCAACACACCCATCATGGCTTCTTTACGCGATCGGCTTACCGCCGTTTGCGATACAAAGAAAAAGTCCGGGCCAGGACTCATCAGGGCCACCAGATGCACCAGTGCTACCGTCAGAAAAAGCGTTAACATAAAATACTCGCGGGAAAGGAAAAGAAATAAGGTTCTATCCTGGCACTTATAAGGTGGGGTGACTACTCCTCATCGTCCCCATCAACGTGCTGGCGCACCATGGTCATAAAAGGTTTGCCAAAACGCTCCAGTTTCCGCATCCCTACGCCGTTGATATTGAGCATTTCGCTAGGGCTAAGTGGCATCTGCTCCGCCATCTCAATCAAGGTGGCATCGTTGAATACCACATAAGGCGGGATGTTCTCTTCATCGGCAATGGCTTTACGCAGTTTGCGTAACTTGGCGAACAGTTTGCGGTCGTAGTTGCCGCCGTAGGATTTCTGCATCGCTTTCGGCTTTAGGACTACCACCCTTGGCACCGCCAGCGAGAGCGGGATCTCAGCCCGTAATACCGGCCTGGCGGCTTCCGTCAGTTGCAGCGCGGAGTGCTGGGCGATGTTCTGGGTCACCATCCCCAGATGGATCAGTTGGCGGATCACGCTCACCCAGTGCTCATGGCTCTGATCGCGGCCAATGCCGTATACCGGCAGCTTATCGTGTTGCTGATCCCGAATGCGCTGGCTATTAGCCCCACGCAGGATTTCCACCACATAGCCCATCCCAAAACGCTGATTCACCCGGTAGATGGCTGACAGCGCTTTTTGGGCATCTTTAAGGCCGTCGTACATACGCGGTGGGTCGAGGCAGATATCGCAGTTGCCGCACGGCTCCTGGCGCCCTTCCCCAAAGTAGTTGAGTAACACCAGGCGCCGGCAGGTTTGCGCCTCGGCAAAGGCCCCCATGGCATTAAGTTTGTGGCGTTCGATATCCAATAACTGCCCAGCAGGCTTCTCTTCCAGGCAGCGGCGCAGCCAGGCCATATCCGCCGGATCGTAAAACAGCATCGCTTCTGCTGGTAGGCCATCGCGCCCGGCGCGGCCAGTTTCCTGGTAGTAGGATTCAATATTGCGCGGGATGTCGAAGTGCACCACAAAACGCACGTTGGGCTTGTTAATCCCCATGCCAAAGGCCACAGTGGCGACCACGATCTGCAAATCATCGCGCTGGAATTTTTCCTGCACCTCGGCGCGGACATTGTTTTCCAGCCCGGCATGATAAGCCCCGGCGCTGATCCCCCGGTTTTGCAGGCGGGCGGCGGTATCTTCCACTTTTGCCCGGCTGTTGCAGTAAATAATGCCGGATTTACCCTTCTGATCCTGGACGTAACGCATCAGCTGATCGATGGGTTTGAATTTCTCCATCAGCATGTAGCGGATATTCGGGCGGTCGAAGCTACTGACCTGGATTAACGGGTCTTGTAAATCCAGCAGGCGGGCGATATCAAGACGGGTGGTGTCATCGGCGGTGGCGGTAAAGGCGATAAACGGTACCGTTGGGAAGCGGGTACGCAACTGGCCCAGCAAGGCATATTCGCGGCGGAAGTCATGGCCCCACTGGGAAATACAGTGGGCTTCATCTACCGCCACCACCGCCAGGTTCCACTGGCTAAGTTGATCAATAAGGCTATCCATCATCAGCCGTTCCGGGGCCACGTATAGCAGGCGAATTTGCCCGGTGCGGCACCCGGCAATCACCTCAAGCTGCTGCTCGCGGGATTGGGTGGAGTTAAGGCACGCCGCCGCCACGCCGTTGGCCAGCAGTTGGTCTACCTGATCTTTCATCAACGAGATAAGCGGAGAAACCACCACCGTCAGGCCATCAAGCACCAGTGCCGGGATCTGATAGCACAGGGATTTACCGCCGCCGGTGGGCATAACC
>CBIFWW010000056.1:0-19454 GCA_966186435.1 uncultured Enterobacteriaceae bacterium | reverse complement strand
TGATTAATAATCTTGTGTACAGATTGGTAAGAACAATCTGTAAAAAGTTTTCCCTGTGTAATACTGAAGTTCTTCACAGCGATATCCACAGAAAAAGTGAATAAAAACCGGGGTGATTTACGTCGCCTGTTTATAACTTGGCTATTTTTTGTGAGTTATTCAATTGTTATTCCGCGTTTTGGTCTGGAACACAGTGGTTTACCGCCCTACAGGAGTATGAAACAATCACATCAATTCAGAATTATGATTGAGGTAGTCCGGTGATCGATGATGATGGCTACCGCCCGAACGTTGGTATCGTAATTTGTAATCGTCAAGGGCAAGTAATGTGGGCCCGGCGTTTTGGTCAGCACTCATGGCAATTTCCCCAGGGTGGGATCAATCCCGGTGAAACCCCAGAACAAGCCATGTATCGCGAGTTGTTTGAAGAGGTCGGGCTACAGCGCAAAGATGTGCGTATCCTGGCCTCTACCCGAAACTGGCTACGTTATAAATTACCGAAACGATTGGTGCGATGGGACACAAAGCCGGTTTGTATCGGCCAGAAACAGAAGTGGTTTCTATTGCAGTTGGTCACAAGCGATGCCGATATCAATATGCAAACCAGCAGTACGCCGGAGTTCGATGGCTGGCGTTGGGTCAGTTATTGGTATCCGGTTCGTCAGGTTGTCTCATTTAAACGGGACGTGTACCGGCGCGTGATGAAAGAGTTTGCCAGTGTGGTCATGCCGTTGCAGGAGCTAGTGCCTCAGCGTAATACGCCTCCGGCTTATCGGAAAAAAAGAGGTTAAGCCACAGCCAATATGCTCACCCCGTTACGAGAGATTGTCGAAAGAGTTGCCAGTGCGCCGCGCCTTAATGAGGCGCTGGATATCCTGGTAAACGACATTTGTGTCGCTATGGAGACCGAGGTTTGCTCGGTCTATCTGGCAGATAACGATCGCCATTGCTATTACCTGATGGCGACTCGGGGGCTAAAAAAACCACGTGGCCGCACCATTACCCTTGCCTTTGATGAAGGTATTGTGGGTTTGGTAGGCCGCCTGGCTGAGCCAATTAACCTGGCGGATGCCCAAAAACACCCCAGCTTTAAATACATTCCCGCAGTAAAAGAAGAACGTTATCGGGCATTTCTCGGTGTCCCGATCATCCAGCGCCGCCAATTACTAGGTGTGTTGGTGGTACAGCAGCGTGAGCTGCGTCAATTTGACGAAAGCGAAGAATCCTTCCTCGTCACCCTCGCCACTCAAATGGCGGCTATTCTTTCTCAATCCCAACTGACAGCCCTGTTTGGTCAGTATCGCCAGACTCGGATTCGGGCCATTGCGGCCGCACCGGGCGTGGCGATCGCTCACGGCTGGATGGATGCCACCCTGCCGCTAATGGAGCAAGTGTCCGAGGCCTCGGCACTGGATGCCGGGCAGGAAACAGAACGCCTCACCGCCGCGCTGGAAGAAGCCGCAGCGGAGTTCCGCCGCTACAGCAAACGCTTTACCGCCGGGGCGCAAAAAGAGACGGCGGCGATTTTTGACCTCTACCTGCACTTGCTCTCCGACAACCGTCTGCGCAAAGCGCTCTACGCGGAAATCGAAACCGGTGCCGTAGCAGAGTGGGCGGTCAAAAAGGTTATTGAGAAATTTGCCGAGCAGTTTGCTTCACTCACCGACAGCTATTTAAAGGAGCGGTCTGGCGACCTGCGCACCCTGGGCCAGCGCCTGCTGTTCCACCTTGATGACACGATCCAAAGCCCGAACACTTGGCCGGAACGCTTTATTCTGGTGGCCGATGAGCTTTCAGCCACCACCTTGGCGGAACTACCGCAAGATAGGCTGGTGGGTGTGGTGGTGCGCGACGGTGCAGCTAACTCTCATGCCGCCATTATGGTGCGGGCTATGGGCATCCCTACAGTGATGGGTGCCGACATGCAGCCTGTGTTGCTCCACAACCGCAATCTGGTAGTGGATGGGTACCGTGGGGAAGTGCTGATCGATCCTGAGCCAGTGCTGCTCAACGAGTACCAGCGCTTGGTTAGTGAAGAAGACGAACTTAGCCGCCTGGCGGAAGGGGACGTCGATCAACCGGCAGAGATGAAAAGCGGCGAGCGTATTCAGGTGATGCTTAACGCTGGCCTTAGCCCAGATCATGAACAAAAACTGGGTGGCAGGATCGACGGGATCGGTCTTTATCGGACGGAAATCCCCTTTATGCTGCAAAGCGGCTTCCCTTCAGAAGAAGAACAGGTGGCTCAGTATCAAGGGATGTTGCAACTGTTCAATGAGAAGCCGGTCACCTTGCGTACCCTGGATGTCGGGGCGGATAAACAGCTGCCTTACATGCCTATCAGCGAAGAAAACCCATGCCTGGGCTGGCGCGGCATCCGCATCACTCTCGATCAACCGGAGATCTTCTTGATCCAGGTGCGCGCCATGATGCGTGCCAACGTGGCCTCCGGCAACTTGAGCATCTTGCTGCCGATGATCACCAGTATTGATGAAGTGGACGAGGCCCGCCGCCTTATCGAGCGTGCCGGGCGGGAAGTAGAAGAAACCCTCGGTTATGAAATCCCGCGCCCACGGGTTGGGGTGATGGTTGAAGTTCCTTCCATGGTGTTTATGCTGCCCCATCTGGCGGGCCGGGTGGATTTTATCTCCGTCGGCTCTAACGACTTAACCCAGTATCTGCTGGCGGTGGATCGTAATAACACCCGGGTAGCTAACCTGTATGACAGCCTTCATCCGGCGGTGCTACAGGCGCTGAAAATGATCGCCCTCGAAGCAGAACGCCTCGGGCTGGAGCTGGGGCTATGTGGTGAAATGGCCGGCGACCCGATGTGCGTGGCGCTACTGGTAGGCATGGGTTACCACCATCTATCAATGAACGGCCGCTCGGTGGCCAGGGTGAAATACCTGTTGCGCCACATCACCCTTGAAGAGGCGCAAACCCTGGCAGGGCGCAGTCTGGATGCCCAGTTAGCCACTGAAGTTCGCCATCAGGTGGCGGCCTTTATGGAGCGCCGGGGCATGGGCGGCCTGATCCGCGGCGGCCTCTAAACCAAGTCCATACGATAGCTTTCTTTACATCTTGAACGCCGCTCCCCGCCATCCTTTATGCTATTATTCGCGGCCTTGGGAGCGCACTCCGCGTGCGCATCGGTTTTCAGCCTTTCTGGCAAAATAACAATATCTTGTGGTGACAGATGAACAGTGGCTATCTGCATTTTCCCGATTTTGACCCAGTCATATTCTCCATCGGGCCCCTCTCTCTGCACTGGTACGGGTTGATGTACCTGGTTGGATTCGTTTTTGCTATGTGGCTTGCCACCCGCCGTGCCGGTCGCCCTAACAGCGGTTGGACTAAAAACGAAGTTGAAAACCTGCTGTATGCGGGCTTCCTCGGGGTATTCCTCGGTGGGCGTATCGGCTATGTGCTGTTTTATAACCTCCCGCTATTCCTGGCGGATCCGCTGTATCTGTTCCGCGTCTGGGACGGCGGTATGTCCTTCCACGGCGGGCTGATTGGCGTGATCTGTGTCATGTTGATTTTCGCCTGGCGCACCAAGCGTACCTTCTTCCAAGTATCTGACTTTATTGCTCCGCTGATCCCATTTGGTCTGGGGGCTGGCCGTTTGGGTAACTTTATTAACGGTGAGCTGTGGGGCCGTGTCGATCCAAGCTTCCGTTTCTCCATGCTGTTCCCAGGCTCCCGCAGCGAAGATATCGGGCTGTTGGCTTCACACCCGGAATGGCAGCAGCTGTTCAACCAATACGGCGTGCTGCCACGCCACATGTCTCAGCTGTATGAAATGGCGCTGGAAGGCGTAGTGCTGTTTATCATTCTGAACCTGTATATCCGCAAACCTCGCCCGGCTGGCGCGGTATCCGGGCTGTTCCTGATTGGCTATGGTGCGTTCCGTATTATCGTGGAATTCTTCCGCCAGCCAGATGCGCAGTTCACCGGCACTTGGGTGCAATACATCAGTATGGGGCAGATTCTCTCCATTCCGATGATCCTGGCCGGCATCATCATGATGGTGTGGGCTTACCGCCACCGCCCTGCACCACAGGCATCCTGAGGAACTATGCAACAGTATCTTGATTTAATGAAAAAAGTCCTCGCTGAGGGCGCGCAAAAAGACGACCGTACCGGCACCGGCACGCTGTCCATCTTTGGTCATCAGATGCGTTTTAACTTGCAGGACGGCTTCCCGCTGGTGACCACTAAGCGCTGCCACCTGCGTTCCATCATCCATGAACTGCTGTGGTTCCTGCAGGGTGACACCAACGTGGCCTATCTGCATGAAAACAAAGTCTCAATCTGGGATGAATGGACAGACGAAAATGGTAATCTAGGGCCGGTTTACGGCAAGCAATGGCGCGCCTGGGCCACGCCCGATGGCCGTCATATTGACCAGCTGACCACGGTATTAAACCAGCTGAAAACTGACCCTAACTCCCGGCGGATCATTGTTTCAGCCTGGAACGTGGGTGAGCTGGACCAGATGGCGCTGGCACCGTGCCACGCTTTCTTCCAGTTCTATGTGGCAGATGGCAAGCTTTCCTGCCAGCTGTATCAGCGCTCGTGCGACGTGTTCCTCGGCCTGCCGTTCAACATCGCCAGCTATGCACTGCTGGTGCATATGATGGCGCAACAGTGTGATCTGGACGTGGGTGATTTTGTCTGGACTGGTGGGGATACCCATCTGTACAGCAACCATATGGAACAAACTAAGCTCCAGCTCACCCGCGAACCGCGAGCATTGCCGAAACTGGTGATCAAACGCAAGCCTGCCTCCCTGTTTGACTATCGTTTCGAAGACTTTGAGATTGAAGGTTATGACCCGCACCCGGGCATTAAAGCGCCAGTGGCGATTTAAATCTAACCCTGCGCAATCTTCATCAGAACCGGCCAAATGGCCGGTTTTTTTTCGCCCATTTGCGGCCTGCCTTCCTGAAAACTGCAACTGCGTGCAAGCCGATAACAAAGCCTGCGTAGTGCCTCGGAACAACGCTCACGCCCGCTGGTGCGGCACAAAAACGCTGGCAAAATCCCGGTGATGAAAAATCACAAGGATGGATTCAGCCTGATGGAGATGATGGTGGTATTACTGATCGTGGCCCTATGCGGCAGCATTGGCTTCAGCGGCTGGCGGCACTATCAGTGGCGGCAGCAGCTCAACAGCAGTGGTTCGGGGGTACAGGCGCTATTAATCCAGCTGCGGGATGATGCCAACTACTTCAACCGGGAGCACCGCTTGCGGTTAGAAAACGGCTGCCTGTTTAGTGAGAGCCGTGGGTTGGTCACGCCCTGTGCAGATAGCCGCTGGCAAAGGGACCTTGGCGCGGTGGAGGCAGCTATCCAGGGCCAGCCCGGGTTCTTTGGGCTGCGCGGGACAGCCTGGCCAGGGAATATCACCTTGCGTAATCAGGCCGGGGCATATCGGGTGGTGATCTCCGTCTGGGGCCGCATCCGGCTGTGCCGCCCGGAAGGGGGGCAGCCATGTTAACTACTCAACGTGGAATGTCCCTGGCAGAAACTCTGGTGGCAATGGGCATGGCCAGCCTGGTGGCATTGGGCGC
The DNA here is from genome assembly GCA_966186435.1 of uncultured Enterobacteriaceae bacterium. Taxonomy (GTDB): domain Bacteria; phylum Pseudomonadota; class Gammaproteobacteria; order Enterobacterales; family Enterobacteriaceae; genus CBIFWW01. Next base: position 13,878 of record CBIFWW010000056.1, on the reverse strand, counting down.
CGCCCGGTTCTTACCTGCCCTTCACGGTGGGGTGATTGAATCCCATCGCCAGCGCAACTTTGAAGAGGAGCTGTGGCAACTGGCGCTCACTATCGGCAAACATATGCGCCGGGCGGGCTACTGCCAGGGGGGATGTAACGGGGTGGGGTTAACCCTTGCTCCCGGTTGCATGATTGCCCGCTGGGATGAAAACGCTAATGGCCGTTTGGACATGGAAGGTAGCAGCGCCGGGGAGTCTACTGGTTACCGCCTGCGGGCCGGCCAAATAGAAACCCGGCGCGGGGTGACTCACTGCCAGGGCAACGGCTGGGAGCGGGTAACCGATCCGGCTGGGTTAACCATTACCCGCTTTGCCATCCAACGCCTCCCTGGCAGGAGGGGGCCACCATTAGTGCTACTGGAGTTGCAAGGACAGGGCCGTGGTTTGCACCAGGTCCAAGTGCAGCACAATGTGCGCGGCTACAACCTGTGAGAGGCGATCAGGGCGGCTTCAGTGTGGCGCTATTCCCATTAATGTTGATGATGCTGGGATCGGCCTTACTGGGTGGGGTACAGGCAATTCAGGACAGTCAGTACGCCGCCATTGGCCGGGAAAGAGAGGCCATGATCCTGGAGGCGCAGGCATTGTCCGCGCTGGCCTGGGGGTTACGGCTTTCCTGGTCACATCAGCAACCGGACGAATGGCGCTGCCAGCCGGGGCCTAAATCACAGGGCTGGGTTTGCTTACGCAGGCTGGAAGCGGGGGTGGGGTTACTGGCGGCATCAGCCCTAGGCAAGGCGGACGATGCTCCAATCCGGTTCTGGCAGGCAGTGACGATCCGCTCTAATCGAGTGGCGGCCATGGCCCGGGGCTGGAGTGATTTTTGCCCGCTGGAGGCCAGCCTATGCGCGATCCCACAATAAACCAGGTTGGCTTCACCCTGTGGGAAGTTCTACTGGCTACCAGCCTGCTGGCGCTGGTGGTGTTGGCCTTGTCAGGCGCATGGCGTGGGTTGGTCTACAGCGGCGAGATGCAATCCCAAAGCCGGGAAGCCTGGCGCAGAGCCAGAGTCGCCCTGGAGCATGCTCCCCAACAAACCAAAGACGGCTGGCAGATTTCCCGGGTGGAGACATCAATTGCAGAATGTGTCAGCATCACAGCCACGGCGATAAGCCCTGCGGGGAAAACGGGGCGGCTAGAGCGGGTAGACTGCCCGGCGGCGAAATAACAGGAGCGGAAATGTTACGGGTTTATCATTCTAATCGGTTGGACGTACTGGAAGAGATCATGGAGTTCATTATTGAACGCCAGCCCCTGGCCGATCCGTTCGCGCCTGAAGTGGTCCTGGTGCAGAGCACCGGTATGGCCCAATGGCTGCAAATGACCCTCGCCCAGCGCTTTGGCATCGCCGCCAACATCAGCTTCCCGCTGCCCGCTAGCTTTATCTGGGACATGTTTGTACGGGTGCTGCCCGGGGTGCCCAAAGAGAGTGCCTTTAACAAAACCAGCATGAGCTGGAAGCTAATGGCGATCCTACCTGAGAAGCTGGCGCTGCCGGAGTTTGACATGCTGCGCCACTATCTGACGGATGACGGTGACAAACGTAAACTGTTCCAGCTGGCTTCGCGCATTGCTGACCTTTTCGACCAATATCTGGTTTATCGCCCTGAGTGGTTGTCATTGTGGGAGCAGGGCAAACTTGCGCAGGACGTGGGTGAAGCCCAGGCCTGGCAAGCCCCATTGTGGAAGGCGCTGGTGGAACAAACCCGCGAGCTGGGGCAGCCGGAATGGCACCGTGCCAATTTATACCAGCGCTTTATTGATGCCCTGGAGCACAGTGCCACCCCACCGGCCGGGCTGCCTTCCCGGGTATTTATCTGTGGGATTTCCGCACTGCCCCCTATCTATCTGGCGGCGCTCCAGGCATTGGGCAAACATATTGATGTCCATCTGCTGTTCACCAATCCCTGCCGCTACTACTGGGGCGATATCAAAGACGCGGCCTTTTTGGCCCGTTTGATGAGTCGCCAGCGCAAAAAACAGCATCAGTCAGGCACCAGTAGCCTATTCCACTCGCCGCAGGAGGCTTCCACCTTATTCAACGACGAAGGTGTACAGGACACCGCCAACCCGCTGCTGGCTTCCTGGGGCAAACTGGGCCGCGACTATACCTGGCTGCTTTCAGAGCTATCCCGAGTGGAAGAGGTGGATGCCTTTGCCGATATCAGCCCGGGCAACTTGCTACACCGGGTGCAGTATGATTTGCTGGAATTAAAAAACAGCGCGGTGCTGGGGCTGACTGAAAAAGAGCTGACCAGCAGTGAAGGTAAAAACCTGCTCGACCCTGATGATTGCAGCGTGATGATTCACGCCTGCCACAGCCCCCAGCGGGAAGTGGAAGTATTGTACGACAACCTGCTGCGCATGATGGATGCCGACCCTACCTTATCCCCCCGCGATATCATCGTGATGGTGGCGGATATCGACAGCTACAGCCCGTTTATTCAGGCAGTGTTCGGTAGCGCGCCGGGGGATCGGCGGTTGCCGTTTGCGATTTCTGACCGTCGGGCGCGTCAATCCCACCCGGCGCTGGAGGCTTTCGTCCAGTTGTTAGGCCTGCCGGATAGCCGCTTTGCTTCCGAAGATGTGCTGGCATTGCTGGAAGTCCCGGCATTAGCCAACCGCTTCTCCATCGATGAAACCGGCCTGCGGCACCTGCGCCAATGGAGTTCAGAATCCGGGGTGCGCTGGGGCCTGGACGATGACAACGTGCGCGAACTTTCCCTGCCGGCTACCGGGCAACACACCTGGCGCTTTGGTTTAAGCCGCATGCTGTTGGGGTACGCCATGGAAAGCCGCAGCGGCGAGTGGCAGGGCATCCTGCCCTATGATGAATCCAGCGGTTTGATAGCCACCCTGGTAGGCCATCTGGCAGATTTCCTGTTCCAACTCGACCATTGGCGTAAAACTCTGGCACAAGCCCGGACGCCGGAGGCCTGGCTGCCGCTGTGCCGGGAGATGCTCGACAGCTTCTTCCTGCCCGATGCCGAAACTGAAAATGCCCTGGCGCTGATCGAGCAGCAGTGGCAGGCCCTGATCAATCAAGGGATGGAATCCTGCTACCAGGATCCGGTTCCGCTGGCGCTGCTGCGCGATGATCTGGCCCAGCGCCTGGATCAGGAGCGGATCAGCCAGCGCTTCCTGGCGGGGCCGGTCAACTTCTGTACCCTGATGCCGATGCGTTCCATTCCTTTCAAAGTGGTATGCCTGTTAGGGATGAACGACGGCGTTTATCCGCGCACCCTGGCTCCCCTCGGTTTTGATTTAATGAACCAGAATCCCCAGCGCGGCGATCGTAGCCGCCGGGACGACGACCGTTATCTGTTCCTTGAGGCACTGCTCTCCGCACAGCAGCAGCTGTATATCAGCTATATTGGTCGTTCGATTCAGGACAACAGCCTGCGTTACCCATCGGTACTGGTGCAGGAGCTGATTGACTACATCGCTCAAAGCCACTACCTGCCTGAAGATCACTCCCGGGGCAGTGATGAGACGGCGGACAAAGTGCGCCAGCACATTACCCATCTCCATACTCGGACACCCTTCGATCCGGCCAATTTCCAGCCCGGTATCCCACAGCAGAGCTATGCCAGTGAATGGCTGGAAGCCGCCAGCGATACTGGCCAGCGCCAGCCTGATTTTGTCCAGCCACTTGCGCCGTGGAGCGCCGATGAAATTACCCTTGACAGCCTACAACGCTTCTGGCGGCACCCGGTGCGTGCCTTCTTCCGGATGCGCCTGGGGGTAAACTTTTGCCTTGAAGACCCGGAAGTGCCTGATGAAGAGCCTTTTATTGTGGAAGGGCTGGAGCGCTATCAGCTCAACAACCAATTACTCAATGCCTTGGTGGAAGGGGGGGACCCAGAGCTGTTGTTCCGCCGCTATCGTGCTGCCGGGGAGTTACCCTTCGGCCCTTGGGGGGAAATCACTTGGGAAAACCAGTATCAGGAGATGATGAACCTGGCAGACAGGGTGCTGACGGAAAGGCAGCATGAAGAGGTGCTGGAGGTGGATCTTAACCTTTGCGGAGTACGCCTGACGGGCTGGCTACCTAACGTACAAAGTGACGGGCTTCTCAGATGGCGGCCTTCAGTGTTGAATATCCAGCACGGTATGCAACTTTGGGTGGAGCACCTTGTCTATTGTGCCTGCGGAGGGATGGGGACCAGCCGGGTCATAGGCCGCAAGGATACCCGCTGGTCCTTCCCGGCCCTGCCACAGCAGGAGGCAGTAAGCCTGCTTGAACAATGGGTATCTGGGATGCAGGCCGGTATGGCGGCTCCGCTTATCCTGTTGCCTGAATGCGCCGGGGCTTGGCTAAAAGTTTGTTATGACGCAGAAAATGATGTCATTTTGTGGGATGAGCCTACGCAACAAAAGGCCAAAGCCGCCTTGCTCCAGCGTTTTGAAGGCAACCAAATGGTGACAGGCGAAGGGGCTGACATGTGGCTTCAGCGGCTATGGCGCACCCTGGATACTGAATATTACCAGGCCATCCTGCGGGGGGCCGAGCGTTACGTATTGCCGTTGTTGCGACATAACCAGAAATAATTCATTTTGGTTAAAAATTGAACAGCAAAGAACCGTGAATTATTATGCGCGCGCAACGGGCGGTACCTATTGCGGACTGGCAGGCAAAAGTGTTCGCCTTCAGTTATCCCAGGTAGTACAACACAACATACATCGGGGGAGTGGATACCCATTCCACCTGAATAAAAAGAGCAGGGAAAACCCCGGTTTATCCTTGTAAATCAGTGATCTGAAGCTACCTGCTAGTGGATTTGTTAGTGATGATTGGCGTAAGCAGTAAGTGATGGTGAGGTTTGTGAATGCCGAAATGTAGCATCTGGATTAAATCGCTTTTCTTGTTGTTCGCCCTCTGGGCACCATTAAGTCAGGCCGACACGGGTTGGAAGCCCCTTCAGGATACCATCCGCAAAAGTGACAAAGACAACCGTCAATATCAGGCGATAACCCTCGATAACGGCATGGTTGTGCTTTTGGTCAACGACCCTCAGGCCGTGAAATCCCTTTCCGCGCTGGTACTGCCCGTTGGCTCCCTTGAGGATCCGGATAATCATCTGGGGTTGGCCCACTACCTTGAACATATGACGCTGATGGGGTCAAAAAAATACCCTGAGCCAGACAGCCTCTCTGAATTCCTGAAAATGCACGGTGGCAGCCACAACGCCAGTACCGCGCCTTATCGCACAGCCTATTATCTGGAAGTGGAAAACGATGCGCTGGCCCCGGCGGTGGATCGGCTTGCCGATGCCCTGGCCCAACCAAACCTCGCCCCTGAATACGCCGAACGTGAACGTAATGCAGTGAATGCCGAGCTGACCATGGCCCGCTCACGGGATGGTATGCGTATGGCCCAGGTTAGCGCTGAAACAATAAACCCGGCCCACCCAGGCTCTCGTTTCTCTGGTGGTAACCTGGACACCCTGCGCGACAAGCCGGGCAGCAAACTGCACGATGCCCTAGTGCACTTCCGTGATACCTGGTATTCAGCCAATCTGATGAAGGCGGTGATCTACAGCAACAAGCCGCTGCCCGAGTTAGCCAACATCGCCGCTGAAACCTATGGCCGGGTGCCAAACAAAAATATTCAAAAGCCGGATATTACTGTGCCGGTGGTGACGCCCGCCCAACAGGGGATAGTGATCCATTACGTCCCGGCTCAGCCGCGTAAAGTGCTGCGGGTTGAATTCCGTATCGAAAACAATAGCGATAAATTCCGCAGCAAAACCGATGAATTGATCGGTTACATGATTGATAACCGTACTCAAAATACCCTTTCTGACTGGCTGCAAAAGCAAGGCCTGGCCGATAGCATCCGTGCCAGCTCTGACCCAGCGGTAACCGGTAATAGCGGCGTGTTCGCTATTTCTGTCTCTTTGACTGACAAAGGGCTGGCCGATCGCGATGCCGTGGTCAGCGCCATCTTTAGCTATCTTAATCTGCTGCGCCAGAATGGGGTGGATAAGCGTTATTTCGATGAGCTGGCCCACGTGCTGGATCTCGACTTCCGCTATCCTTCAATCACCCGCGATATGGACTACGTAGAGTGGCTGGCTGACACCATGATCCGCGTGCCAGTGGTCCATACCCTGGATGCGGTCAATATTGCCGATAAGTTTGATGCCGATGCGGTTAATGCGCGCCTGGCCATGATGACGCCACAAAACGCCCGCATCTGGTATATCAGCCCGCAGGAGCCGAATAATAAAACCGCCTATTTTGTGGATGCCCCTTACCAGGTGGATAAAATCCCGGCGGCGACTTTTGATAAATGGAATAAACAGGCACAGGGTATTCAGTTATCGCTGCCTGCGCCGAACCCCTATATCCCCGATGACTTCACCCTGATCAAACCGGCGAAACACTATGCCCACCCTGAACTGGTGGTGGATGAGCCAAACTTGCGGGTGATGTACATGCCGAGCGAGAAGTTTGCCAATGAGCCGAAATCTGATATCACCGTGGTGCTGCGTAATCCTAAGGCGATGGACAGCGCCAAGAGCCAGGTGATGTTTGCCTTAAACGATTATATGGCGGGGCTGGCGCTGGATGAGTTAAGCAACCAGGCCTCCATTGGCGGGATCAGCTTCTCTTCTAATGCCAACAGCGGTTTGATGGTTAACGCCAATGGTTACACCCAGCACCTGCCAGACCTGCTTCGGGCGCTGCTTAAGGGGTACTTCTCCTACACCCCTGATGAAGCCACCCTGGCACAGGCTAAGTCCTGGTATGCCCAGATGCTGGATTCCGCAGACAAAGGTAAAGCCTTCGACCAGGCCATCATGCCGGTGCAAATGTTATCCCAGGTGCCGTATTTCGCCCGCGAAGCGCGCCGGGCGCTGCTGCCTTCCATCACCGTGGATGACGTAAAGCAGTACCGCGATAACTTGCGCCAGGATGCCCGGCCTGAGTTCTTAGCCATCGGCAATATTGAGGAAGATAAGGTCAAAACTCTGGCCCATGAAATCCAGCAGGATTTAGCCACCAAGGGCACAGAATGGTGCCGTAATAAAGACGTGGTGGTGGATAAAGCCCAGCGGGTGGTGTTCGAAAAACCCGGAAGCAGCACCGATTCAGCCCTGGCGGCGGTGTTTGTCCCTACCGGTTTTGATGAAAGCACCAGTGCAGCTTACAGCAATATGCTGGCGCAGATCATTCAGCCCTGGTTCTACACCCAGTTGCGTACTCAAGAGCAGCTCGGCTATGCGGTATTTGCCTTCCCGATGTCCGTAGGCCGCCAGTGGGGGATGGGCTTCCTGCTGCAAAGCAGCGATAAGCAGCCGGACTACCTGTGGGGCCGCTATCAGGCCTTCTTCCCGACGGCGGAGAAACGCCTGCGCGAAATAGACCCGAAAGTTTTCACTCAAACTCAGCAAGCATTGATTAATCAAATGCTTCAGGCGCCGCAAACCTTGTCTGAAGAGGCGGCCCGTCTGAGCCAGGATTTTGACCGGGCTAACCTGAACTTTGATTCCCGTGATAAAATCATCAGCCAAATTAAGCTGTTGACCCCACAAAAGCTGGCGGACTTCTTCCACCAGGCGGTGGTGCAACGTCAGGGAATGGCGATATTGTCGCAAATTTCTGGCAGCCACAAAGGCCAGGCGGCTATTGCCACACCTAAAGGTTGGAAGCGCTGGGACAATGTCAGCGACCTGCAAAAAACGATGCCAATAAAGAGCGATTAACATGACCGAGATGACCGCGCAGCCCCTTGAACCGCTGTTACTGCCGCTCCAGGGGGCGAGGCTTATCGAAGCCTCTGCCGGCACCGGGAAAACCTACACCATCGCGGCGCTATACCTGCGGTTGCTACTGGGGTTAGGCGGTGAAACTGCCTTTCCCCGCCCTTTAGGGGTAGAAGAGCTGCTGGTGGTGACCTTTACCGAAGCGGCCACGGAAGAACTCCGGGGCCGTATTCGTGCCAATATCCACGCCCTGCGCATTGCCTGTATTCGTAACCACGCCGATGACCCGCTGCTCAGCCAGATGCTGGCGCAAATCCTCGACAAAGCCCAGGCGGCGCGGACGCTGCTGCTGGCGGAACGCCAGATGGACGAAGCGGCTATTTTCACCATCCACGGTTTCTGCCAGCGAATGCTAAACCTTAATGCTTTCGAATCCGGCATGTTGTTTGAACAACAGCTGATTGAGGATGAAAGTGCGTTATTCCAGCAGGCCAGCGCCGACTTCTGGCGGCGTCATTGTTACCCCCTGGAAAAGTCCATTGCCCGGGCGGTAAGTGAAATCTGGAGCGGCCCGCAGGCGCTATTACGCGACGTGCGCAGCTATTTGCAGGGTGATGCGCCGCGCCTGAAACAAGCGCCCAGGGATGATGAAACCTTGGCCCAGCGCCACGAGAAAATCGTCCAGCGCATTGATGAGATTAAAGCCCAATGGTTAGCAGCTGCGGCAGAAATTGGCCCGCTGATAAGCACTTCAGGCGTTGATAAACGCAGTTTCAGCAGTAAAAACCTGCCTAACTGGCTGGAGAAAGTAGGGCAGTGGGCCACTGAGCCGACGGCTTCCTACGCCTTGCCGGATGCCCTGGCAAAGTTTGCCCAATCCTTCCTTGATGAGAAAACCAAAAAGGGTGAGGTCCCCCGCCATCCTCTGTTTAGCGCCATCGAGCAACTCTTGGCGGAGCCGCTCAGCCTGCGCGATTTGATGATGGCCCGGGCCATCGCCGAGATCCGCTACACCGTGGCGAATGAGAAACGCAAGCGGGCGGAACTGGGCTTTGACGACATGCTTAGCCGCCTCGATGATGCGCTACGCCTGCCGTCCGGCCCGGCGCTGGCGCAAGCGATCCGCAGCCGCTACCCGGCGGCGATGATCGATGAATTCCAGGATACTGACCCCCAGCAATATCGCATTTTTAACCGGCTGTATATTAACCAGCCGGAAACCGTGCTGCTGCTTATCGGGGACCCTAAACAAGCCATCTATGCCTTCCGCGGTGCCGATATCTTCACTTATATGAAGGCCCGTAAAGAAGTAAGCGCCCACTATACATTAGACACCAACTGGCGTTCGTCCCCGGCCATGATTGAGGCGGTAAATCAGGTGTTTGGCCTGGTGGAGAATCCTTTTTTGTTCCGCGATATTCCCTTCCTGCCGGTGAAGTCAGCAGCCAAAAATCAGGGGCTGCGTTTTGAAGTGGATGGCGTGGTTCAGCCAGCATTAACGCTGTGGACGATACCTGGCGATGGCGTGGGGGTAAGTGAGTACCAACAAGCCATGGCTACCCGCTGTGCCGGGCAAATCCGTGACTGGCTTAGTGCCGGGCAAGCGGGCACGGCCACCCTGAGCAAAGGCGACAAACCCAAGCCGGTGAGTGCGGCGGATATTACCGTGCTGGTGCGCAGCCGGGGTGAAGCCGCTTTAATACGCGATGCGTTGTCGGCGCTAAATATTCAGTCGGTCTATCTGTCCAACCGGGATAGCGTCTTTATCACGCCGGAGGCCCGTGAAATTCTCGCCATTTTGCAAGCAGCCTTAACCCCTGAGCACGAAGCCACGCTGCGTAGCGCCATTGCTACCAGCCTGATTGGGCTGGATGCCGCGGCCATTGATGGTCTTAATCAGAATGAAACGGCCTGGGATAGCCTGGTGGAAGAGTTCCATGACTATCATCAGATATGGCTGCGCCGGGGCGTGATGCCGATGCTCAGAATGATGCTGTCCCGCCGCCAGATTGCCGAGAATATTCTTGCCACCCCTGGCGGCGAACGCCGTCTAACCGATATTTTGCATATTAGCGAACTGTTGCAGGAGGCTGCCGTCCAGCTGGATAGTGAACATGGCCTAGTGCGTTGGCTGGCCCAACATATCGCCGAGCCGGATACCAATGCCTCTAGCCAGCAGCTCAGGCTGGAAAGTGACAAGCACCTGGTGCAGGTGGTCACCATCCACAAATCTAAAGGGCTGGAATACGCCATCGTCTGCTTGCCGTTTATCGCCAGCTATCGCGCCCAAGCACAGGCTCTCTATCATGACCGTAGCACCTATGAAACGCTGCTCGATCTGGCCGGGGATGAAACCAGTATGACGTTGGCGGAAGAAGAACGCCTGGCGGAGGATTTGCGTTTGCTGTATGTGGCGCTGACCCGTTCCATCTGGCATTGCAGCCTGGGGATTGCACCATTATTCCGCGGCAACCGCGGCAAAAAAGGGCCGTCGGATTTCCATTTGAGCGGCCTTGGCTATCTGCTACAAAAGGGCGAAGCCCTCACCGGGGAAGAGCTGGAACAGGCGCTGGCACAATCCGGGCTGGAGGTAGAACCTGTTAAACCACTGGTTCTGGAGCCATGGCAGCCGGTTGTGACTCCCTTCGATGCATTGTCTGCCTGCCGCGTATCCCGTAGCCCTAATGATGACTGGCGGGTGACCAGTTATTCTGGCCTCCAGCAGCATGGCACTCGTGATGCTGTGGAATGGGTGCCGCGCCTGGATATGGACGCCGCCGGGGAACAAGGGGTTGCCCCTGAACCGCAGTTTAATGCCCATACCTTCCCCCGTGGGGCGGCTCCGGGCACCTTCCTCCACAGCCTGTTTGAAGGGATCGATTTTACCCAACCGGTGGATGAGCAGTGGCTGGAAGCGCTGCTACAAAAACACGGCTTTGATTTGGTCTGGCTCCCGGTTTTGCAGGGCTGGCTGGAGCAAGTGCTGGCCGCACCGCTGACCCCGGACGGCATCTGCCTGAACCAGCTTTCACCGGCGGATACACAGGTAGAACTGGCCTTTTATCTGCCAATCACTGAGGCACTTCAGTCCAACAAACTGGATGCGCTAATACGTGCCAATGACCCGCTTTCTGCTGGCTGCCCACCGCTGGATTTTTATCAGGTGCGCGGCATGCTCAAAGGTTTTATTGATCTGGTATTCCGCTGGGAAGGGCGCTACTACCTGCTGGATTACAAATCTAACTGGCTAGGTGAAAACAGTGAATTTTATACCCCGGAGGCGATGGCCGCAGCCATGCAGACCCATCGCTATGACCTGCAATATCAACTCTATACCCTGGCGCTGCACCGCTATTTGCGCCACCGCATTGCTGATTATGACTACGATACCCATTTCGGCGGGGTGATTTATCTGTTCCTGCGCGGGGCCGCAGACGGCGAGCCAGGCCAGGGGGTGTTCAGCACCCGGCCCTCGGCTGAATTTGTAGAAGCCATGAGTGAACTGTTTGAAGGGGTGCCAGTACTATGAGCATGATGGAGCAATTACAGCTGGCGGTGGAGGAAGGGATATTGCGCTCGCTGGATATTCAGTTTGCTAATATGGTGGCGGGTAATAATCAACCGGCGCTGATGCTGGCGGCAGCGCTGGTGAGCCGGGATGCCGGGGAAGGTCACGTGTGCTTACCGCTGTCACGTTTGTCCCATGGCATGAGCTTCCCTCGCCATCCGGAGCGGGCGGCAGCGCTCTTTTCCGCGGCGGCAATTCAGGGCGACTGGCATACTCTGCTACTGGCGGGCGGCGCAGTCAGCGAGGGGGAGGATGCTACGCCTTTAAAGCTGGCTGAGGGTAACCTCTATCTGCACCGGATGTGGCGTGATGAACGCACGGTGGCGGCTTTTTTCCAGCGGGAAAGCGCCGCATTAACCAGTGATGAATCGAAAATCACTACGGTGTTAAACAACCTGTTTAACGCAATCCAGGGCGTTGACTGGCAGAAGGTGGCAGCCGCGGTGGCGCTAACCCGTTCCACTTCGGTGATCTCCGGTGGCCCCGGCACCGGTAAAACCACCACCGTGGCAAAACTGCTGGCGGCATTGATTCAGCTGAGTGATGCACCATTGCGGATCCAACTGGCGGCCCCCACCGGCAAAGCGGCGGCCCGGTTGACGGAATCGCTAGGGGCGGCAATGCAACAATTGCCGTTGACCGAAGAACAGAAACGGCTGGTGCCTTCTGATGCCAGCACCCTGCACCGCCTATTAGGCGCACAGCCCGGTAGCCAGAAGCTGCGCTATCACGCCGGGAACCCGCTCCACTTGGACGTATTAGTGGTGGATGAAGCCTCAATGGTTGATTTACCTATGATGGCCAGGCTGGTGGAAGCGTTGGTCCCCCATGCGCGGGTGATTTTCCTCGGGGACCGTGACCAGCTGGCCTCAGTAGAAGCCGGGGCGGTATTAGGGGATCTGTGCCAGTTTGTTAACCAGGGCTACAGCCCGGCCCGCGCCGGGCAGCTCTCCCGCCTCACCGGCTATGACATTCCCCCGGGAGAGGGTATCACCACGGTATTGGGCGATAGCCTGGCCCTGCTACGCAAAAGCTACCGTTTTGACGGGTATTCCGGCATCGGGCTGCTGGCGGCGGCGGTAAACCGTAACGACCGGCGATCCGTGGAGCAGATCCTCGACGCCGATCATCAGGATCTACTGCTTAAGCCGGTGCTGGACGGGGCTGATTACCGCCAGATGATTCAGGATGCGCTTCAGGGGTATCAATACTACCTGGATCAAGTGGCCGCCAAGGCCAGCCCCGATGAAATCCTAAAAGCCTTTAGCCAGTTCCAGCTATTATGCGCCCTACGTGCCGGGCCATTCGGGGTGGAAGGGTTAAACCAGCGGCTGGAGCAATTAATGCAGCAGCAGCGCAAAGTGGCCACTCCCTCGCCCGGCTCCCGCTGGTATGAAGGCCGCCCGGTGATGATCTCCACTAACGATAGCGCCCTGGGGCTGTTTAATGGGGATATTGGCGTGGCACTGGATCGCGGCCAGGGGATCAGGGTGTGGTTCCCATTACCCGATGGCACGATTAAGTCAGTGTTGCCAAACCGCCTGCCTGCCCATGACACGGCCTGGGTGATGACGGTGCATAAATCCCAAGGTTCTGAGTTTAATCATGCTGCCCTGGTGTTGCCGGATAGATTTTCGCCAGTGGTCACGCGTGAACTGGTGTACACCGCCATCACCCGCGCCCGTAAGCAGCTGTCGATGTACGCCGACCGCAAAGTGTTATTCCATGCCATTACCCAGGGCACCGAGCGGCGTAGCGGGCTGGCGGCCATTTTCAGCCGCCAGTAAGCATCAGGCCAGGTCGGCCATTAGAACCTTGGAGCGGCGCTGGTAGTTGTACATCTGCTTTTTGCTCTCTGGCAGCAGTTCGATATCGACCGGGGTAAAGCCACGCTCCTGGAACCAGTGAATGCTGCGGGTGGTTAAAACGAACAGTTTTTCCAGCCCACTTTGTTTCGCCTGGAGGGCAATGCGATCCAACAGCACCTCCCCCCGGGAGGAGCTGCGGTAGTCCGGGTGCACCGCCACGCAAGCCATCTCACCGATTTTCTCCTCCGGGAATGGATAGAGCGCGGCACAGGCAATGGTCATGTTGTCGCGCTGGATAATGGTGAATTTATCGATCTCCATCTCCAGTTGCTCACGGGAGCGGCGCACCAGGATCCCTTGCTGTTCAAGGGGGCTGATCAGATCGAGGATCCCACCAATGTCGTTAATGGTGGCGCGGCGGATCTGTTCGGCGCTCTCCATCACGATCTGGGTCCCGATACCGTCGCGAGAGAACAACTCCTGCAACAGTGCGCCGTCTTCCTGGTAACTAATCAGATGACAACGGCGCACCCCGCTGCGGCAGGCTTTTACCGCCCCGCGCAGAAAGCGCACCGTACCGGATTGGTAATCACCATTGGCTTCCAGGGTTTCTACCCGCTGTTGGGCTTCATTGGGGAATAGCTCGGAGATAATTTGCCCCATTTCATCGATAACGCCCTGGGAAGAACAGAAGCCAATCATCTTCTCGGCCTTCAGCTTAACTGCCAATTGGGTAGCAATCTCTTCAGA
>CBIFWW010000055.1:0-19469 GCA_966186435.1 uncultured Enterobacteriaceae bacterium | reverse complement strand
GATTTATTCTTATGGCATGACAAATTCATGGGAAGGATATGTGATCTGACTCACTATATGTCAACGGCATAATTATAAATGAATGCTGCCAGAAACCTCATTAGCAGTGCATTATTCTAGTTTGCTAGCTGGAATGCGGATTAGCGCACTATTTTTTATCGAGGGCCGATTTTTTCAGTAATACCCTGAATGATAAGTAAAAGTGATAATCGTGAAGATGAATTAAATTGCAGAAATAATGAATGAAAATTCATTGGATAGGCTTCGCCATCGACGCTTGATCCAAGTCATCGCTAAGCGGAGCTAAAAGTGGCAGGCTGGGCCACTTTTTCAGGCCCGGTTCATCAGATTATGCAGTTACAGAAATTAGTCAATATGTTCGGTGGCGATCTTCGCCGTCGCTATGGTGAAAAAGTCCATAAACTTACCCTCCACGGTGGATTTAGCTGCCCTAACCGGGATGGCACCATCGGGCGCGGGGGCTGCACCTTCTGTAACGTGGCGTCCTTTGCTGATGAAGCTCAGCAGCATAATAGTATTGCCCAGCAATTGGCGGATCAGGCCAGCAAGGTTAACCGCGCCCAACGCTATCTCGCTTATTTCCAAGCCTATACCAGCACCTTTGCCGAGGTCGAACTGCTACGCAGCATGTATCAGGAAGCGATTACCCAGGCTAACGTGGTGGGGCTGTGTGTCGGTACGCGGCCAGACTGTGTGCCGGAAAGCGTACTGGACTTGCTTAGTGGTTACCGGGAGCAGGGCTACGAAGTGTGGCTGGAGCTGGGCCTGCAAAGCGCCCAGGATAAAACCTTACACCGTATTAACCGCGGCCATGATTTTGCCTGCTACCAGGACACCACCCGCCGCGCCCGTGCCAGAGGGCTTAAGGTCTGTTCCCACCTGATTGTCGGGCTACCGGGGGAAGGGGCCAGCGAGTGCATGAACACCCTCGAACAGGTGGTAGAAACTGGGGTGGAAGGGATTAAGCTCCACCCGCTGCATATCGTCACTGGCAGCACCATGGCAAAAGCCTGGCAGGCCGGGCGGTTAAACGGTATTGAACTGGACGAGTATGTGAATATCGCCGGGGAGATGATCCGTCACACCCCCAATGAGGTGATTTACCACCGTGTTTCGGCTAATGCCCGGCGGCCAACCCTACTGGCCCCATTGTGGTGTGAAAACCGCTGGACCGGCATGCTAGAGCTGGATCGCTATCTGCTCACCCACGGGGTGCAGGGATCGGCACTGGGCAAACCCTGGATTGAACCCGCCCGCTAACCGATCAACAAGATAGCCCTGGCGAATAGGTTTATTACGCGCATTTTCCGGTATGATTGGAGAGACTCTCTGCGAAGGAATTCTCCATGAAGCAAATCAGGTTACTGGCGCAATATTACGTTGATTTGATGATGAAGCTTGGGCTGGTCCGCTTCTCACTATTGCTGGCGATGGCGCTGGTAGTTCTGGCAATTGTGGTGCAGATGGCGGTGACCATGCTGCTGCGCGGCCAGGTCGAAAGCATCGACGTGATCCGTTCAATCTTCTTTGGCTTATTAATTACCCCGTGGGCGGTCTACTTCTTATCCGTGGTGGTGGAGCAACTGGAGGAGTCGCGCCAGCGCCTGTCCCGGCTGGTGGAAAAACTGGAAGAGATGCGCGAGCGTGACTTAACGCTAAACGTCCAGCTTAAGGACAACATCGCCCAACTAAACCAGGAAATTGCCGACCGTGAAAAGGCGGAGGCTGAGCGCCATGCCACCCTGGAACAGCTCCAGGTCGAAGTGCAAGAACGCGAGCAAACCCAGATCCAGCTTGAGCAACAATCCTCTTTCCTGCGCTCCTTCCTCGATGCCTCACCGGACTTAGTGTTCTACCGTAATGAAGAACAGGCGTTCTCTGGCTGTAACCGGGCGATGGAACTGCTGACCGGTAAAAGCGAGAAACAGCTGATTGGTCTGAAGCCCCACGATGTCTATTCCGATGAAACCGCAGAGAAAGTCATCGAAACCGACGAAAAGGTCTTCCGCCACAATGTGTCATTAACCTATGAACAGTGGCTGGACTACCCCGATGGCCGCAAAGCCTGTTTTGAAATACGTAAAGTGCCCTATTACGATCGGGTAGGTAAACGCCACGGCCTGATGGGCTTTGGCCGCGATATTACCGAACGTAAGCGTTATCAGGATGCCCTGGAGCGGGCCAGCCGGGATAAGACTACGTTTATCTCCACCATCAGCCACGAGCTGCGTACCCCCCTGAATGGGATTGTCGGCCTGAGCCGCATTTTGATGGACACTGACCTGACCACCGAGCAGCAAAAATACCTGAAAACCATTCATGTTTCTGCGGTAACGCTGGGTAACATCTTCAACGATATTATCGATATGGATAAGATTGAGCGCCGTAAAGTTCAGCTAGATAACCAGCCTATCGACTTCACCGGCTTCCTGGCGGACCTGGAGAATCTTTCCGGCTTGCAGGCCCAGCAAAAAGGGCTGCATTTCCGCCTCAAACCTGATTTACCGATGCCCCATAAAATCATCACTGATGGCACCCGCCTGCGCCAAATCCTATGGAATCTGATCAGCAACGCGGTGAAATTCACTCCGGCTGACGGTAACGTGACGGTACGGGTCAGTTATCAATCGAGCGGGACGCTGCGCTTTGAGGTAGAAGATTCCGGTATCGGTATTCCTCCTGCTGAGCAGGATAAAATCTTTGCCATGTATTATCAGGTGAAGGATAGCCACGGCGGTAAACCGGCCACTGGTACCGGGATTGGTCTTGCGGTTTCTCGCCGTCTGGCGAAGAGCATGGGCGGCGATATTACCGTGAGCAGCGCGCCCGGGAAAGGCGCGCTATTTGTTCTGACGGTGCAGGCACCAAAGGTTGCCGAAGAGGTTGAAGATTTACTGGAAGAAGACGATATGCCGCTGCCGGCGCTCCATGTGCTGTTGGTGGAAGATATCGAGCTGAACGTGATTGTGGCCCGCTCGGTGCTGGAGAAACTGGGCAACAGCGTGGACGTGGCGATGACCGGGCAAGAAGCGTTGGATACCTTTGAGCCGGGTGAGTACGACCTGGTACTGCTGGATATTCAGCTGCCGGATATGACCGGGCTGGATATTTCCCGTGAGCTAACCCGGCGCTACTCGCGGGAGGAGTTGCCACCGCTGGTGGCCCTGACCGCCAACGTGCTGAAAGACAAGCAGGAGTACATGGATGCCGGGATGGACGATGTACTGAGCAAGCCGCTGGCTGTGCCAGCGCTCACCGCCATCATCAAGAAATTCTGGGATACCAAGGACGAGGACAATATTTGCCCTATTCCGGCCGCCCATGAAAGCAAAAACCAGACGGCGCTGGATACCGATATGCTCAGTCAATATATTGAGCTGGTGGGGCCAAAGCTGATCACCGATGGCCTGGCGGTATTTGAAAAAATGATGCCGGGTTACCTCAGCGTGCTGGAGTCTAACCTCACCGCCCGGGACCAAAAAGGCATTGTCGATGAAGGCCATAAAATCAAAGGGGCCGCCGGTTCCATTGGGCTGCGTCACATTCAGCAGTTAGGCCAGCAGATCCAAAGCCCCGACCTACCGGCCTGGTGGGATAATGTTGGTGACTGGGTAGAAGAGATGAAGCAGGAGTGGCAGGGCGATATCGCGATTCTTAAAGCTTGGGTGGCACGCAATACCAAAAAATGACCCCGGCCAGGCCGGGGTGCGCGAAGACTGCGCCAACACCAGGGAAACTTTAGCACTGCCTTAATGGTTGATCGTTAAGTACGTGGCAGTGCCTGAGATGTTGGGTAAACCCGACTTTAAGATAGCAAATCTTAAAATATTTGTTACATGAATCAGTTAAATGTGTGAACCATAGCGTTTTAGATTAGACATTTCTTATGGTATCAGACTGATAAAGGAAAACATCATGGTCTACGCCACACAAGTAAATGCCGTTGGCAATGTACGCCACGGCTTCAGGGCACAATGGCAATGTTAAAGTCTGGTCTGGGAAAGAAGATAAAACGTGGTCTGGTAAAACTGGTGCTGTTCTTTGTGGTGCTGTGGAGCGGCGGCATTGTGATCTTCAGTTTTTTGCCAGTGCCCTTTTCCATGGTGATGGTAGAACGCCAATTCAGTGCCTGGTTTAACGGTGATTTTGGCTATGTGGCCCATTCGGATTGGGTTTTAATGGATGAGATTTCCCCGTGGATGCCGCTGGCGGTGATGGCGGCAGAAGACCAGAAGTTCCCGGAACATTGGGGCTTTGATATGGATGCGATCCAGAAAGCTGTCAGCCACAATGAGCGTAGTCGCCGGGTGCGTGGGGCTTCTACCTTGTCCCAGCAAACTGCCAAGAACCTGTTTCTATGGGATGGCCGCAGCTGGGTGCGTAAAGGGCTGGAGGCAGGGCTAACCGTCGGTATTGAGACGGTGTGGACCAAACGGCGGATACTGACGGTCTACCTGAATATTGCTGAATTTGGCGATGGGATTTTTGGCGTGGAGGCTGCGTCGCAACGCTATTTCAATAAGCCAGCCAGCCGCCTTACTCCAGAACAAGCTGCGCTATTGGCGGCAGTGCTCCCCAATCCCATTCGTTTTAAAGCCGCGGCCCCGTCAGGCTATGTTCGCACCCGCCAGCACTGGATATTGCGCCAGATGCGCCAACTCGGTGGGGAAGGCTTCCTGGCTGAGCATAAACTGAAATAAAAAAGCGGCCTAGGGGCCGCTGGATCACGATATATTGATAGCTAGTCTTCGTCGAAGCCCGCATTAAATAACGCGATAACCGCCGCCAGGGCTTCTTGCTCCTGGGGGCCGCTGGCTTCAATTTCAATCTGCCCGCCCTTGGCTGAATCCAGCATCAGCAAGGCGATGACGCTGCTGGCTTCGGCTTCAGTACCCGCTTCATTACGCAGCAGCACTTCCGCATCAAAGCTCTGCACCAGTTCGAATAGCTTCATCGCCGGGCGGGCGTGCATGCCCAACCGGTTAGTGATTTCTACGCTCTGTTTGACTGTCATGTTTTACGTTTTTCCAGAGTACGGTGGCGGGATTGCACATTCTTACCCCGCGACCGGAAATAGTCCGCCAGCTGTTCGGCCACATACACCGAACGGTGCTTACCCCCGGTACAGCCGATTGCCACCGTTAAGTAGCTACGATTATTGGTTTCCAGCATCGGTAACCAAAGCTCAAGATAGCTACGGGTTTGATAAATAAAATTGTGTACTTCGGTATGCCTGTCGAGGAAGGCGGCCACAGGTTTATCTAGGCCTGTCATTGGGCGCAGCTTCGGATCCCAATGCGGGTTAGGCAGGAAACGCACATCAAAAACGTAATCCGCATCAATAGGAATACCGTGTTTAAACCCGAAGGATTCAAAAACCATGGTTAGCTCCCGCTCGCGCTTGCCCAAAAGGCGGGTACGCAACATTTCTGCCAACTCATGTACCGACATTTCTGAAGTATCGATGATTAAGTCAGCCCGGGAGCGCAGTGGCTCCAGCAGGTTGCTTTCTTCATCAATAGCACTTTCCAGGGACAAATTTTTACTGGAAAGCGGGTGTAGGCGGCGGGTGTCGCTATAGCGGCGAATCAGCGTATTGCGGTCGGCATCAAGGAACAGCAACTGAGGGGAGAACCCTTCTGGTAATGCGTCCATTGCGCGCTCAAACACCTCCGGAGACTCCGGCATATTACGCACATCAATGCTTACCGCCGCCGAGGTCTGACGGTCGGCCAGGGTGCTTGCCAGATCGGGAAGCAAGTCCACCGGCAAGTTATCAACGCAGTAGAACCCCATGTCTTCCAGTGCACGCAAGGCTACAGACTTCCCTGAACCAGAGCGGCCGCTGACAATCATCAGCACCATGAATTATCTCTCCTACTTGTAACCTGCCGTGAATGCTTACACAGCATCAACGATTAACTCTCTTGAGTGTCTTCTGAAGGCGTTTCGCTTTCAGTAATGATTTGGTGAAGCTCTTCATCGCTTTGCGCAGCGCGCAGGCGGCGACAGATCGTTTTGTCTGCCAGACGTTTAGCAACCAGCGACAAGGTATGCAAATGGGTTTTGGTTTGGTCGGCTGGTACCAATAACGCAAAGAGTAAATCTACAGGCTGGTTGTCGATGGCGTCAAAGGCTATCGGGGCTTCAAGCCGGATAAACACACCCACTGCACGTAGGGTGTCTTCTTCAAGTTTACCGTGGGGGATAGCGATACCATTCCCGATGCCGGTACTGCCCATACGTTCACGGGTTAGCACAGCCTCAAACACCAACTGAGGGGGAAGCCCCAGTTGTTTGGCGGCCAGTTCGCTAATGATTTCCAGGGCGCGCTTTTTGCTCTGGCAATGCACATCGTTACGGGTGCATTCCAGATTCAGGACATTACTTAGTTGTAGAGTTGAATCGTTATTCATCATAAGTTCACCTGGGTTTTTGCGATTGCGGCCCGCTATCATAAGGATAAGCGGGCCGCACGGAGCAATCACACCTGGACAATTAGTGTTGTTTTAATTTGTCTTTATGTTTAGTGAGCTGTCTTGCCAGCTTATCGATCAATCCATCAATGGCTGCATACATATCCTGGCCTTCTGCACTGGCGTGGATCTCACCGCCATTAACGTGCAGGGTCGCATCTGCAAGATGTGTGACCTTCTCCACTTTCAACACAATGTAGACTTGGTTAATTCTCTCAAAATACTGTTCGAGCTTGGCAAATTTAGTTTGAACAAACTCACGAAGCGCTTCGGTGATCTCGACGTTATTTCCAGTGATATTGAGCTGCATAGTGTCTTCCTTATGGTTGATTCAAACCAACTGTTTACGCTGGTTTGATGGAGGAATCGATAATGACTCACGGTATTTAGCCACAGTACGTCTTGCCACCATAATGCCTTGATCGGAGAGTATGGTAGTAAGTTTACTGTCACTCAGGGGTTTCGCAGGGTTTTCCGCCGCGATTAACTTCTTAACCAGCGCACGTATGGCCGTGGAGGAGGCTTCGCCACCGCCCTCGGTACTGACATGGCTGGAGAAGAAATATTTCAGTTCAAAAATCCCGCGCGGGCTATGGAGATACTTTTGTGTCGTCACGCGGGAGATTGTAGATTCGTGCATCTCGACGGCCTGGGCAATATCTGCCAGCACCATCGGCTTCATATATTCTTCGCCCTTTTCAAAGAACGCCTGCTGCTGCTCGACAATACAGCGGCTCACCCGTAATAGGGTGTCATTGCGGCTCTCCAGGCTCTTAATCAGCCAACGGGCCTCCTGGAGATTGCTGCGGATATACTGGCTGTCGTTGTCATTGCGGGCGTTCCCGCCCATCGCCGCATACTGCTGGTTGATGGATAAACGCGGAATACTGTCCCCGTTTAACTCAACGGCCCAAACCCCCTGGTGCTTACGGACCAGCACATCAGGGATGACGTATTCTGGCTCGCTGGTTTGGATCGATTGCCCGGGGCGTGGATCCAGTGACTGGATCAAATTGACGGCTTGTTTCAGCACATCCTCTTTGAAACGGGTGATGCGCATCAGCGATCGGAAGTCATGGTTCGCCAGCAGATCCAGATGTTCGCTGACAATGTCACGAGCCTGGGACAGATACTCTGTTTTGGGATCGTACTGGGAAAGCTGAACTAACAGGCAATCACGTAGATCACGGGCGGCCACGCCAATGGGATCGAAACGCTGAACCCGCTTAAGAACCGCCTCACACTCTTCAAGGGTCAGTTCTTCATCACCAATACTCTCGCGGATTTCATCCAGCGAAACCGTCAGATAGCCGGTTTCATCCACGGCATCAACGATGGAGGTAGCGATGGCTTTATCGGTTTCGGAAAACGGGGTTAACTCCACCTGCCACATTAAGTAATCCTGAAGGGATTGAGTGGTTTCGCCCTGGTAGACGGGTAACTCTTCATCATAGTAATCAGCACCGGTACCGGAAGGGGTCCCGGCGGTGTATAGCTCATCCCAGCTGGCATCGAGGGGCAAATCATCGGGCAGCTCTTTTTGTTCGAGCGCATCCCGGCTATCCAGCACTTCGGTTTCCTGCTCGGCGGGGGTATCGATCTCTTGATGGTTGTCGGTTTGTTCTAGCAGAGGATTACTTTCTAACGCCTGCTGAAGCTCTTGCTGGAGTTCAAGTGTAGACAATTGCAACAAGCGGATCGCTTGCTGCAATTGTGGCGTCATGGCCAGCTGTTGACTTAGCCGGAGTTGTAAACCTTGCTTCATATTCAGAGCCAACATCCTCAGGTCGGTAAATCTTAATAGCTTTCAACATAATAAAGGCACCTCAGGCGCCTTAATTATGCTGTGATTACCCTTACCCTATCAGAGTCTGAACTCTTCCCCAAGATAGACGCGCTTAACTTGCTCATTCTCAAGGATCTCGTGAGGGGACCCGTGGGCGATCATATGCCCCTGGCTCACGATATAAGCACGCTCACATACCGCTAAGGTTTCGCGAACGTTGTGGTCGGTAATCAATACACCCAGTCCGCTGTCGCGTAGGTGCTCGATAATCTTTTTGATATCGATAACCGAAATCGGGTCAACCCCAGCAAAGGGTTCATCCAGCAGAATAAATTTAGGATTGGCGGCTAGCGCACGGGCGATCTCAACACGGCGGCGTTCACCACCGGACAGAGACTGGCCCATGTTGTCGCGCAGGTGCTCAATATGAAACTCTTCCAGCAGCTCGTTAGCGCGGTCTTCACGCTGCTCTGTGGTGAGGTCGTCACGAATTTGCAGCACGGCCATCAGATTGTCGTAAACGCTCAGACGGCGGAAAATAGAGGCTTCCTGGGGCAGATAGCCAATCCCCCGGCGGGCGCGAGCGTGTAGCGGCAGCAGGCTAATATCTTCGTCATCAATGATGATATTACCGGCATCCCTGGGGACGATCCCAACCACCATGTAGAACGTGGTGGTTTTACCGGCACCGTTTGGCCCTAACAGACCAACGATCTCGCCGGATTTTACCGCCAGACTAACATCTTCTACCACGCGGCGGCCTTTATAGGCCTTAGCCAGGTTCTTTGCGATTAATTCTGACATAGCTGTTAGTTACTCTTTTTCTGAGATGCGCCGTTTTTGTCCTGAAGCTGGGACGGTACCAGGACGGTGGTCACACGTTTACCTTTGTCGCTGTAAGCTTGCATCTTCTGTTCTTTTACGAGGTAAGTGATTTTGTCACCGGTGATATTGCTGTCCTGCTGCTCCAAATAGGCCTTCCCGGTCAGTACCACGAAGTCATTCTGTAATTCATAGTGCATATGGGCAGCGTGGCCTTTCACTGGCTTACCGCTGTCCTGCATCTGATAGAAGGTGGCTGGGTTACCGTAACCATCGACGGTTTCCTTGCCTGATTCACCGCCTGGACGCGTTACCACCACTTTATCGGCGTTGATTTTGATCGTCCCCTGGGTGACGACCACATTACCGGTAAAAGTAGCGACATTACCCTGCATATCCAGTGACTGATGATCGGACTCAATGTGAATCGGCTGATCGGTATCACCCTCCACAGCCAGTGCAGGCAGGCTGATGGCCAACAGAGTGCTGGTCAGTAATAACTTAAGGCTGAGTTTGTTTATTCTGGATTTCATATGAGGTTCTGACCTTATCAATCAGCTCTGCATTTTTGCTGCGTAAGTTGCCACGCATCTTCAGGCCGTTAGAATTAAATGTCGTGCCATACAATGTCACTTCATCATCGGAAGTCACATCTTGGGTAACGAGGTTAATAGTTGCACTTTCTGTGGTCACGCGGCGGAGCTGTGAATCAGCCGTCAACGCGAGTAACTCTACGTGACCATAGAGATAAAGCATCCGATCTTTAGTCAACTTGGCGCGATCGGCTTTAATATTCCAGGTATCTACCTGGTTGGTGTCATAAGTGGTCAATACTGGATTGGTAAACCAGGAAATAGCAGTATTGCCATAATAATCAACGTGCTCAGCCACCAGATTATAATTCAACGCGCCTTCCGGGCTATATACCTGAGTGGTTGAATGATCGCTTTGGTAGGTAGGCTCATTGTTATTAACCGCCACCGGCGCGGTTTCATCCCGATCGGTCAGATTAATGCCAATCAGCACTAATACAGCCAAAGCTAAAACAATAATAACCCAACGCCTGGTTTTACTCATATTGACTGCCCTTTGGCCTCATCCAGCTTACCTTGTGCCATTAGCAACAGGTCACATACTTCGCGCACTGCACCACGGCCACCGCTTATACGCGTGACATAATCTGCTTTAGGAAGCAGCAACGGATGCGCATCCGCCACTGCTACGCTCAGGCCCACTTGCGCCATCACTGGCCAATCGATCAGATCGTCACCCACATAGGCGATCTGATTGGCGCTTAGGGCAAGTTTATTCATTAATTCACTGAATGCGATCAGTTTATCAGACTGACCCTGATAAAGGTGCGTAATACCCAGTGTGGCACAACGATCTTCCAGAAGCTTAGCTTTACGCCCCGTTATAATGGCGACCTCAATGTCGGAGGTCAGCGCACAGCGGATGCCATAACCATCGCGGACGTTAAAAGCTTTTAACTCTTCACCATTATTGCCCATAAAAATTAAGCCATCGGACATCACGCCATCCACATCCAGAATAAGTAGTTTGACCTGCTTAGCCTTGCGGATGACCAAGGTGTCTACCGGGCCATAACAGGTGTCCTGGGTGGTTTGCTGGTGGTTCATTAGCCCATTTCCTTTCTTTAAACAACGCCGGCGCGCAGCAGATCGTGCATATGCAGCACGCCGATTAACTGATCGCCATCGGCTACCAGCACGCAAGTAACGTGGCGGGATTGCATTAGATTTAAGGCATCAACAGCGAGAATTTCTGGGCGAACGCGGATGCCGCCTGGGGTCATCACGTCGCGAATCAGCAGCTGGTTTAAGTCAGCCCCCATATCAAACACCCGGCGTAAGTCACCATCGGTAAAGATACCTTCGATCTTCATCAGGTCATCGCAAATTACCGTCATCCCCAAATTCTTACGGGTAATCTCCAGTAAGGCATCGCGCAGAGAAGCGTCTTGGCTAACATGGGGGATTTCGCCACCGGTGTGCATGATATCGCTCACCCGTAGTAGCAGTTTGCGGCCCAGTGCGCCACCCGGGTGGGAGAGGGCGAAGTCTTCCGCAGTAAAGCCTCTTGCCGTCAGCAGTGCCACGGCCAGGGCATCACCCATCACCAGGGTGGCGGTGGTGCTGGAGGTGGGTGCCAGGCCCAAAGGGCAGGCTTCCTGGGGAACGGAAATACATAGGTGCACGTCAGCGGCGCGGCCCATGCTGCTTTCCGGCCGGGCAGTTATACAAATCAAGGGGATATGCAGCCGTTTCAGCACCGGGATAAGTGCCAGTATTTCGTTGGACTCACCAGAATTAGAAATGGCAATAACCACATCCTGATGGGTCACCATACCTAAGTCGCCATGGCTAGCTTCCCCCGGGTGCACAAAGAAGGACGGGGTGCCGGTGCTGGCAAAGGTGGCGGCCATCTTACGGCCAATGTGACCGGATTTGCCCATCCCCATGACGATCACTTTACCGCCGCAATAAAAGATTTTTTCACAGGCGCGGGTGAAGTCGTCATTAATGTATTGATCGAGCTGTGCCAGGCCTTCACGTTCAATTCTCAGGACGTCTTTACCCGTTTGCTGAAAGTCAAAACTCGGCTGCAAATCATGAAGTGACATAGTTTATTCTCGATTATCCCGTGATATCCGGCACCATTAGAAACACCGACGATATCCAGGCTATAAACCCACAAATTAACAATGTGCCGGCAATTCTGCCGATTTGGTCCGATTTGCGCCAGCACAGCACGCTCAAGGCCACACTCGCTGCCAACATCACCCAGTATTCGCGCCCGAAGGCTATCGGGTTGAGACTCCCGGGTGACAGCAGGGCGGGGATACCCAACACAATGAAGATATTGAAAATGTTCGAGCCAATGATATTGCCAATCGCAATGTCATCCTCGCCTTTCCGCGCCCCGGCAATGGCGGTGGCTAACTCCGGCAGGCTGGTGCCAATAGCTATTACCGTCATGCCGATCACCATATCGCTCAGGCCAAAATAGTTGGCCAGCACCATAGCATTATCGATCACCATACGGGTGGCCATTGGCATGATAATCAGCGCCACGCTAAGCCATAGAAACGCCACTGGCCGGCTTGCCTCACAAGGAAGCTCGGCGATTTGTTCGCGTGTCAGACTGTCATTACCATGGCGGGCAATACGAATCACAAAAATCAAATACGCTATCGCTCCGGCCCAAAGAATCACGCCGTCCAACCGGCTTAAGGTGCCGTCGGCCATTAGCAGGCCACAAATCACGGTTGCCAATAACATTAATGGTAATTCGCGGCGCAGAATATCAGAATGCACGGTAAATGGGTGCAGCAATGCAGCCAGACCGAGAATGAGCAGGATATTGATGATATTGGAACCCAGACCAATACCGACGGCCACATCCAATTGACCATGCAGCCCGGCGGCGGTTGCCACCATAATTTCTGGTAAAGAAGTGCCGATACTCACTACGGTCATACCGATAATCAGCGGCGATATCCTCATGGAGCGGCATAATACCGAGGCGGCAAACACCAAACGGTCAGCGCCATAAACCACCAGGAATAAACCGATTATTAATAGGGCCGTAGCCAGAACCATACAGAATCCTTTATTCAGGTATAATCGCCGGTCCGTTGGCCTGAAAGACCTGGTCTTGCGCTTACAGATCTGGGTAATGAAAAGCAGATTCTTAATTCTGACTTTATGCAGCGGAAAAGTAAAACAAATGCCTGCTTTCGCTAACCCGGGCTGGTAATATTCTGTAAAAATGTCGGTTCATGGTGCATTTTCGCGCCATGCTTAACCAACCGTGTTGGAAAGGACAAGTGAATGAGCCAGGCGCAGTCTAATCTGGTCGAAATCCGGGGCGTGACATTTTCTCGAGGCAACCGGCGAATATTCGACAATATCTCGCTAGACGTCCCGCGGGGCAAAATTACTGCCATCATGGGGCCATCGGGGATTGGTAAAACCACGCTGCTGCGTTTAATCGGCGGTCAGATCCAGCCTGAGTGTGGGGAAATCCTCTTCAAAGGCGAAAACATACCGGCCATGAGCCGTTCACATCTCTACGCCATTCGTAAGAACATGAGCATGCTGTTCCAGTCCGGGGCGCTGTTCACTGATATGAATGTGTTTGAAAACGTAGCCTATCCTTTACGGGAGCATACCCTGCTACCGGAGCCGTTGTTACGCAGTACAGTAATGATGAAGCTGGAGGCCGTGGGGCTGCGTGGTGCGGCAAAGTTAATGCCTTCTGAGCTTTCTGGCGGTATGGCTCGCCGGGCAGCTTTGGCGCGCGCCATTGCGCTGGAGCCAGAGCTTATCATGTTTGATGAGCCATTCGTCGGCCAGGACCCTATCACCATGGGGGTGCTGGTTAAGCTGATTTCAGAACTTAATGAGACGCTGGGCATGACATGTATTGTAGTGTCCCACGACGTGCCTGAGGTGCTGAGCATCGCCGATTATGCTTATATCGTTGCGGATCAGAAAGTGGTAGCCGAAGGCTCTCCTAACGAGCTGCAACAAAATTGCGATCCCCGTGTTCGCCAATTCCTGGACGGCGTGGCCGATGGGCCGGTGCCGTTCCGCTATCCTGCCGACAGCTATCTTTCTGATTTGCTTCCAGCCACAAGGAGTTAATTGACTTATGCTTCTTAATGCACTGGCGTCGCTGGGGCGTCGCGGGTTAAATACCTGCGCCTCTTTCGGTCGCGCCGGGTTGATGCTTTTTAATGCGCTGGTGGGTAAGCCTCATTTCCGTAAGCACGCGCCGCTATTGGTGCGCCAGCTGTATAATGTGGGCGTGCTTTCGCTGCTGATTATCATCGTTTCTGGTGTATTTATCGGCATGGTTTTAGGCCTGCAGGGCTATCTGATTTTGACCACTTACAGTGCAGAAACTAGCCTCGGTATGCTGGTGGCGCTTTCGCTGCTTCGTGAGCTGGGGCCGGTGGTATCAGCGCTGTTGTTTGCCGGGCGGGCAGGTTCTGCGCTTACTGCAGAAATCGGCCTAATGAAAGCCACTGAGCAACTTTCCAGTATGGAAATGATGGCTGTCGATCCAGCACGCCGAGTCATTGCGCCACGTTTCTGGGCGGGGGTGATATCTCTACCGCTGCTGTCGCTAATCTTTGTGGCCGTGGGCATTTGGGGTGGCTCGCTGGTAGGGGTGACCTGGAAAGGCATCGACACAGGCTTCTTCTGGTCTGCCATGCAAAACGCCGTCGACTGGCGCATGGATATTGTTAACTGTGTTATTAAAAGTGTGGTGTTCGCGGTTACCGTCACCTGGATCGCGCTATTCAATGGCTACGATGCAATCCCAACATCAGCAGGGATTAGCCGGGCAACTACACGTACCGTTGTACACTCTTCGTTGGCCGTACTGGGCCTCGACTTTGTGCTCACTGCACTGATGTTTGGGAATTAAGCCATGCAAAAGAAATCTGAAATCTGGGTTGGCGCTTTTATGTTGGTTGCGCTCATCGCCGTTATTTTCCTGTGTCTGAAAGTGGCAAACGTCACTTCCATGCGCAGCGAGCCGACTTATCGCATATCAGCCACCTTTGATAATATTGGCGGCCTGAAAGTCAGCTCTCCGGTACGCATCGGTGGCGTAGTGATTGGCCGCGTTAGCGACATTGCACTGGATGATAAAAGTTATCTGCCGCGGGTCAGCATGGATATCGATCAACGTTATAATCACATCCCTGACACCAGCTCCCTTTCTATCCGTACTTCCGGCTTACTGGGGGAGCAATATTTGTCGCTGAACGTAGGTTTTGATGATCCCGAGATGGGGACGTCTATTCTTAAGGATGGCGGCACAATTCAGGATACTAAGTCTGCCATGGTATTGGAGGATCTGATTGGTCAATTCCTTTACAAAGGTAATAACGGCGATAACAAGGATAAAAGCGAAGGCCAGGATCACGCTGCTGGCGATAACAGTGAACCTGCCCCGCAGGCCAGCACTATCCACTAATTCAGGAGAGATAAAATGTTTAAACGTTTGTTGATGGTTGCCCTATTGGTGGTTGCGCCTCTGACCAGCGCACTGGCTGCCGATCAGACCAACCCCTATAAGCTGATGAACGAAGCGGCACAAAAAACCTTCGATCGTCTGAAGAACGAACAGCCTAAAATCAAGGCCGATCCTAACTACCTGCGTGAAGTGGTAGGCCAGGAGCTGCTGCCCTATGTGCAGGTGAAATATGCCGGGGCATTGGTATTAGGGCGCTACTACAAAGATGCCACGCCAGCACAGCGTGAAGCTTATTTTACCGCCTTCCGCGAATACCTGAAGCAGGCTTATGGCCAGGCGTTGGCGCTGTATCACGGCCAGACCTACCAGATTGCACCAGAACAACCGTTGGGCGATGCCACCATCATCCCTATCCGCGTGACCATTCTCGATCCAAACGGCCGTCCGCCGGTGCGCCTGGACTTCCAGTGGCGTAAAAACTCCCAAACCGGGAACTGGCAGGCTTATGACATGATTGCTGAAGGGGTGAGCATGATCACCACTAAGCAAAACGAATGGAGCGACCTGCTGCGCACTAAAGGTATTGATGGTCTGACTGAGCAACTGAAGTCTATTTCACGCCAGCAAATTACCCTGGATAAACAGCAGTAATGGCACAGCTACTACACTGGGAGCAGCGTGGAGGTGCACTGGTCCTGAGCGGGGAGATGGACCATTACTCTTTGCTGCCCCTGTGGGAAGCGCGTGATAGCGCGGTGTCAGGATGTCAGTCCATTGATTTACACGCCCTAGAGCGTATCGATACCGCCGGGGTAGCATTGCTGATTCATCTGGTGGACGCCATCCAACGTCAATCTTCTGGCCCGGCTACCATCGTTGGCGCCAGTGAAAAACTTCGCACCCTCTCGCAATTGTATAATTTGCAGGAGGCGCTACTGCCTTTCTCAGCAGTCTAAAGTTTTCAGCATCTTACTTAGAGGGCTCCGAAAATGTTTCTTCGGGGCCATTTTTGCTTATTTCAGATAAAGCCACTTTCCTCTAAGATGTACGGCTGTTTCACTACCAGGCGATTAGAACCCATGGAAAATCATGAAATTCAAGATGTACTGATGAATGCACTGTCTCTTCAGGAAGTGCGCGTCTCAGGCGACGGTAGCCATTTTCAGGTGATCGCCGTGGGTGAGATCTTCGCCGACATGAGTCGAGTGAAAAAACAGCAGGTTATTTATGCTCCGCTAATGGAATATCTTGCGGACAACCGCATTCACGCGCTTTCCATTAAGACCTACACGCCGGTGGAATGGGAACGCGATCGTAAACTAAACGGTTTTTGAGCCATGGGCACTTTGCCCGTGGCGCGACAAGTCATTAATTGAGATTAAAAGTAATGGATAAATTCCGTGTGCAGGGGCCTACCCGCCTGAGTGGTGAAGTAACTATCTCTGGTGCGAAAAACGCCGCTCTGCCTATCCTTTTTGCTGCGCTGTTAGCTGAAGAGCCGGTTGAAATTCAAAACGTACCGAAACTGAAAGACATTGATACCACTATTAAGCTGCTGAGCCAGCTGGGTACCAAAGTTGAACGCAACGGTTCCGTATGGATCGATGCCAGCAAGGTAAACATCTTCTGTGCACCTTACGACTTGGTGAAAACCATGCGTGCCTCTATCTGGGCGTTGGGGCCGTTAGTTGCACGTTTTGGCCAAGGTCAGGTTTCCCTACCCGGCGGCTGCGCTATCGGTGCGCGCCCGGTTGATCTGCACATCAGCGGCCTGGAGCAGCTAGGTGCCGAAATCAAACTGGAAGAAGGCTATGTGAAAGCCTCCGTGAATGGCCGCCTGAAAGGTGCCCATATCGTTATGGATAAAGTCAGTGTTGGCGCAACGGTCACCATCATGTCTGCTGCGACCCTGGCGGAAGGCACCACCGTGATTGAAAACGCGGCCCGTGAACCTGAAATCGTTGATACCGCCTGCTTCCTCAACGCCATGGGTGCGAAGGTAAGCGGTGCTGGTACCGATCGCATTACCATCGAAGGTGTAGAACGCCTGGGTGGCGGTGTGCACCGCGTGGTGCCAGACCGTATCGAAACCGGTACTTTCCTGGTGGCTGCGGCTATCTCCGGCGGCAAAGTGCTGTGCCGTGAAACCCGACCGGACACCCTGGATGCTGTGTTGGCTAAGCTGCGCGAAGCTGGTGCTGACATCGACGTTGGCGAAGATTGGATCAGCCTGGATATGCATGGCAAGCGCCCACAGGCAGTCAATGTGCGCACCGCGCCGCACCCGGGCTTCCCGACGGATATGCAGGCACAGTTCACCCTGTTGAACCTGGTTGCTGAAGGTACCGGTGTTATCACTGAAACCATATTCGAAAACCGCTTCATGCATATTCCTGAGCTGATTCGTATGGGTGCACGAGCTGAAATCGAAAGTAACACTGCAATCTGCCACGGCGTAGAGAAGTTGTCTGGTGCCCAGGTGATGGCAACTGACTTACGTGCTTCTGCAAGCCTGGTATTGGCCGGTTGTATTGCTGAAGGCACGACGGTGGTCGACCGTATTTACCACATCGATCGCGGTTACGATCGTATCGAAGACAAACTTCGTGCAATGGGTGCCAACATTGAGCGTGTAAAAGCAGAAGGCTAATTGCCAGAATTTGCGTTGTAAAAAAGGTCGTGATTTATCACGGCCTTTTTTGTTTTTAACGTGGATTGATTGGCTTTTGACGAATTAACCGTTGGCGATCAATCAGCTTATTGGTTACTGGATCGTAGTAGCGTGAAGGCCAAATATCCCAGGCCGGTGTGCCTATTGCTCTGGCAATCAGCATCTCCCCCTTCGGCCAGGGCCGGCTCAAGGTATTTGCAAGCGTGGATGAACTAAGCCCAGCTTTACGGGATTCTGCGGCCAACGATGTGCCTCTTTTACGCAGTGCTGCGATAATGTCTGCGGGATGCCAGTCCGATCTACTTCTTTTCATTACCATCCTTTGGTTCCTGTGACTACCTGTCTTGAGAATTTGTTATAGCACACAAAAATTCCCAATCATTCCAGTTGGAGTCTAAAGTCTTTTAAATGTGGCGCAGGGCACGATCTGATGTAATCGTGTGGAAAGGATTTCAAAATGGGGGCGTTAATATCCGCGCCTAAGCGCGGAATAAGGTAATTAGAAGTCCCGCTGTACGGCCATATGGGCCAAACCGATCAGCGCTTCTTTGTAAGGGGTGTCTGGCAATGCATTCAGTGCAGCAATCGCTTTATCTGCTTCCTGCTCAGCCCGATCGCGGGTCCACTCCAGGGATCCACAGGCGGCCATGGTTTCCAGAACGGATTCCAATAAATGACGTCCGTTACCCTGTTCAATGGCATTACGGATAATTTGCGCCTGCTCTGGAGTACCGTGGTTCATAGCGTGCAACAGTGGCAAGGTTGGTTTCCCTTCATTAAGGTCATCGCCCACGTTCTTACCTAATGTCTCACCATCGGCGCTGTAATCCAGTAAATCATCAATTAACTGGAAAGCAGTACCCAGATAGCGGCCATAATCCTGAAGTGCCTTTTCTTGTTCTGGCGTCGCCCCTGCCAAAATACCGGAGCATTGAGACGCGGCTTCAAACAAACGCGCGGTTTTGCTGTAAATCACCCGCATGTAGTTTTCTTCAGTGATATCTGGGTCATTGACGTTCATTAACTGAAGAACTTCGCCTTCGGCAATCACGTTCACCGCTTCAGACATGACCTCCAACACCTTGAGCGAACCCAAGCTAGTCATCATTTGGAAGGCGCGAGTATAGATAAAATCGCCCACCAGAACACTGGCCGCATTGCCAAATGCCGCATTCGCCGTGGCCTTGCCGCGACGCATATCGGATTCATCCACGACATCGTCATGGAGTAATGTGGCGGTATGAATGAACTCAATCAGCGCGGCAATCTGAACATGTGCGTCACCGGTATAGCCCAAAGTACGGGCGGCCAGAACCGCAATCATCGGCCGGATGCGTTTACCGCCTCCGCTGATGATGTAGTAGCCCAACTGGTTGATGAGTTGAACATCAGAATTCAGTTGCTCAAGGATTACCGCGTTGACGCCCGCCATATCTTGTGCGGTTAACTCGTTTATTTTTTCTAAATTCATCGCAAAAATCTGGCTATCGTCCTATTTACCGCATGCCCCGAAGGGATGATGTGCGTGATGAGGATTCACAATGTATTTCAATTGTACCGGAAAAACGAGGTAGATAAACGGCACAATCTACGTTGCTTTTTTTTTCTACGCAGATTGATGAGAGCACTTGTCAAAGGCTCGCGTTTTGCGTAATATTCGCGCCCTATTGTGAATATT
>CBIFWW010000054.1:0-19978 GCA_966186435.1 uncultured Enterobacteriaceae bacterium | reverse complement strand
TTGCTGCCGCAACTCGGCCGGGGTGCTGATTATAACTACAGTAATGGCTATCGTGATAGCAACGGCATCAATTCAAATGCCACCAGTGCGTCACTGTCCTTAACGCAAACGCTGTTTGATATGTCGAAATGGCGCGCCTTGACCCTGCAAGAAAAAGCCGCAGGTATTCAGGATGTCACTTATCAGACTGACCAGCAAACGCTAATCCTGAACACTGCCACGGCCTACTTTGACGTGCTGAATGCTATTGACTCGCTCTCTTATACTGAAGCGCAGAAACAGGCTATCTACCGCCAGTTAGATCAAACCACCCAACGCTTTAACGTTGGCCTGGTTGCCATTACTGACGTGCAGAACGCCCGCTCACAATATGACAGCGTACTGGCGCAAGAAGTTAGCGCCCGCAACAATCTGGATAACAAAGTTGAAGCTCTGCGTCAGGTAACGGGTAACTACTACCCTGAACTGGCTTCACTTAATGTCGGCGCCTTTAAAACGGCTAAACCCCTGGCGGTAAATGCCCTGCTGAAAGAAGCGGAAAACCGTAACCTGTCCTTGTTGCAGGCACGTCTGAGCCAGGATCTGGCCCGTGAGCAGATCCGCTATGCACAAGACGGCCACTTGCCGACAGTAAGCCTGAGCGCCTCTACTGGTGTGTCTGATACCAGCTACAGCGGATCCCAAACCCGCGGCGCCCAGTACGACGACAGTAATATTGGCCAAAACAAAGTCGGTATTAACTTCTCTCTGCCACTGTATCAGGGCGGGAGGGTTAACTCCCAGGTCAAACAGGCTCAATACAACTTTGTGGGTTCCAGCGAACAACTGGAAAGCGCACACCGCAGCGTGATTCAGAACGTGCGTTCTTCCTACAACAATATTAACGCTTACATCAGTAGCGTGGATGCCTACAAGCAGGCCGTGGTTTCTGCCCAGAGTTCTTTGGATGCGACGGAAGCCGGTTACACTGTAGGTACCCGTACCATTGTTGATGTGTTGAACGCCACCACCACGCTGTTCCAGGCTAAGCAACAGCTTTCTAACGCTCGTTACTCTTACCTGACCAGCCAGCTGAACATTAAGGCTGCCCTCGGCACCCTGAATGAACAGGATCTGGTGGCACTGAATAACACCCTGGGTAAACCGATCTCTACCACTCCAGAAGTAGTGGCACCGGAGAGCGCCTCTCAGGATGCAGCGGTTGCTAAGGCCGGGAACGTAGACGCTAATTCACAAATCTCACTTGGCAACTGATTGCCTGCACGGGGTATGGCGCCATACCCCGTTTCGTAAGGCTTGGTAAAGATCCCCCCTGCACTCCCCCACCGCTTTAATTTCCACCAGTCATCACCTATTCTAAGCGGCACGAATATCGGTAATACCACTGGGCTTAGGAAGACAGAAATGAAACGGACAAAAAACATAAATCACGCCTCGTTCCGTAAAGACTGGGGCGCACGCCACCTTACACCGGTGGCCCTCGCCGTTGCCGCAGTATTTATGCTGGCAGGCTGCGAGAAGAGCGATGAAACCGTCTCTATGTATCAAAATGCCGACGATTGTTCCCAGGCTAACCCGGGGAAATCGGCGGAATGTACCGCCTCTTACAATAATGCCTTAAAAGAAGCCGAGCGCACCGCGCCGAAATACGCCTCCCGTGAAGACTGCGTGGCGGAATTTGGTGAAGGTCAGTGCCAGCAGGCCCCTGCCCAGGCGGGGATGGCCGGCGCTGGTGAAAACCAGGCTCAGGCCCAGTCCAGCGGCAGCTTCTGGATGCCTCTAATGGCAGGTTATATGATGGGCCGCCTGATGGGCGGTGGCGCGGGCTTCGCTCAGCAGCCGCTGTTCTCATCTAAAAACCCGGCCAGCCCGGCTTACGGCAAATACACAGACGCCAGTGGCAAAAACTATGGGGCTGCCACCCCAGGCCGCAGCATGAATGTGCCGAAGACCGCCATGGCGCCTAAACCGGCAACCACCAGCACCGTGACTCGCGGTGGCTTTGGGGAGTCGGTTGCCAAACAGACCTCTATGCAGCGTAGCGCAACGGGCGCCAGTAACCGTTCCATGGGCGGCTAATATGGAACGGATTTCCATTAGCGAGCGCCCGGATTGGCGCGAAAAAGCCACTGAATTTGGTTTCAACTTCCACACCATGTATGGCGAACCCTACTGGTGTGAAGATGCCTACTACCAGTTCAGCCTGGCGCAAATCGAAAAGATTGAAGACGTCACCGCTGAGCTGCACCAAATGTGTTTGAAGGTGGTAGAAAAAGTCATTGCCAGCGATGAGCTAATGGCCAAGTTCTGCATCCCTAAACACACCTGGGAATTTGTGCGCCAGTCCTGGCATAGCAGCCAGCCATCGCTTTACTCCCGGCTGGATCTGGCCTGGGATGGTAAAGGCGAACCTAAGCTGCTGGAAAACAACGCCGATACCCCTACCTCGTTATATGAAGCCGCCTTCTTCCAGTGGATCTGGCTGGAAGATCAGCTTAACGCCGGCAAGCTGCCCGCTAATAGCGACCAGTTCAATAGCCTGCAAGAAAAACTGATCGAGCGCTTTACTGAGTTGAAAGAACGTTTTGGTTTCAATCTTCTGCACCTGGCCTGCTGCCGGGAGACAGTGGAAGATCGTGGCACTATTCAGTATTTGCAGGATTGCGCCAATGAAGCCGGTGTCGCCAATGAATTCTTATTTATTGAAGATATTGGCCTCGGAGAGAAAGGCCAGTTTACCGATATGCAGGATCAGGTGATCAGCAATCTGTTTAAGCTGTATCCCTGGGAGTTTATGCTGCGGGAGATGTTTTCGACCAAACTGGAGGACGCTGGCGTTCGCTGGTTAGAGCCTGCCTGGAAGAGCATTATCTCCAACAAAGCTCTGCTGCCGATGCTGTGGGAAATGTTCCCTAACCATCCAAATCTACTACCCGCCTGGTTTGCCAACGACGATCATCCGCTAATGGACAAATACGTGGTGAAGCCAATCTTCTCCCGCGAAGGGGCTAATATCTCCATCGTGGAAAATGGCAAAACCATTGAAAGCGTGGAAGGCCCTTATGGCGAAGAAGGCATGATCGTGCAGGAGTTCTATCCGCTGCCTAAATTTGGCGATAGCTATACTTTGATCGGCAGCTGGTTGATCGACGATCAGCCTGCCGGGATTGGTCTGCGCGAGGATCGTGCGTTGATCACCCAGGATCTGTCCCGCTTCTATCCCCACGTTTTTGTGGAGTAACCAGCCAGCAAAAAGGCGCCCAGGGCGCCTTTTTTAATGTTATCCCACCTGTACCGACAGCATACTTAGCGATCCCATCTCAATACCCTCAACCGGTATCGTGATGTCTTCGCTGCCATCCCAGGTGCCTAAAACATAAAGCAGCGGCAGGAAATGTTCCGCCGTTGGGTTAGACAGGCTACCGCCTTCATGCTGGAGGTAGTTGTTTAGCGGGTGGTCCGCCAATGGCCCTTTCCAGTGGAGATTATCCTTCACAAACTGCTTAAAGGAGATCGCCCAAGGGTACGGGGTATTCTCACCATGCCAACGGGCGGTGCGCAGGTTATGTACTACGTTGCCGCTAGCAATCAGTAAAATCCCCTCGTCGCGCAATGCTGCCAGCCTGCGGCCCCTTTCCAGGTGCCAACTGGCAGGCTTAGTGCTATCCACACTGAGCTGCACCATGGGGATATCAGCCTCAGGGTACATTTTAATTAATAGGCCCCAGGAGCCATGGTCAAAGCCCCAGGCTTCTTTATCCAGTACCACAGGCGCAGGCGCTAATAGCTCAACTACCCGTTGGGCTAACTCCGGAGAGCCTGGTGCCGCGTATTGGGTATCAAACAGGGCCTGTGGGAAACCGCCAAAGTCATGGATAGTTTTTGGCTGCTCCATGGCTGTCACCCCCGTCCCTTTGGTAAACCAGTGGGCTGAGACAACAACGATAGCTTTTGGCCGAGGCAGTTCCTGGCCCAAACGCTGCCAGGTCTGGGTGTACTGGTTATCTTCCAGCACATTCATCGGGCTACCGTGGCCGAGGAACAGGGCAGGCATTCGCTGTGCGTTCATTGTTGTCTCCTGATAAGGACTTTCAAAGTATCTACACATTACGTGGATTTATGGCAGGATGAACGCAGATAAGTATGATGATGATCTTCAGGAAATTTGAATGTAAGCGTGGTGTAAAACCTTACAAAGGGTATCGCTTTTTTCAGGGATGGAATTTAGAGTAATGAGAATCATTCGCGCAAGGAGTTAACATGTCAGTCCCACTGCTTCTGACCTTATTAGCCGGCGGTGCCACCTTTATTGGTGCCCTGCTGGGTGTGCTTGGCCAGAAACCGTCAAACCGGGTATTAGCATTTTCCTTAGGCTTTGCCGCCGGGATTATGCTGCTGATTTCATTGATGGAAATGCTTCCGGCGGCGTTACATGCTGAAGGCATGTTCCCGGTACTGGGCTACGGCATGTTTTTAATCGGGCTGATTGGCTATTTTGCATTGGATCGTTGCCTGCCCCATGCCCATCCTCAGGATCTTACCGATGGCACCCTTCAACCACGCAATCTGCGGCGAACCGCCCTGCTATTAACCCTGGGGATTAGCCTGCATAACTTCCCTGAAGGTATCGCCACCTTTGTGACTGCCAGCACCAACCTGGAGTTGGGGATGGGGATTGCGCTGGCAGTGGCGCTACACAATATCCCTGAGGGGCTGGCGATTTCTGGCCCGGTGTATGCCGCTACCGGCTCCCGCACCAAAGCCGTGTTCTGGGCCGGGCTGTCTGGCCTGGCGGAATTGCTCGGTGGGGTGTTAGCTTGGGCGATCCTCGGCAGCATGGTTTCCCCGGTGGTGATGGCCTCGATTATGGCGGCGGTGGCCGGGATAATGGTGGCACTGTCGGTGGATGAACTGATGCCACTGGCAAAAGAAATTGATCCCCACAACAACCCCAGCTACGGCGTGCTGTGTGGGATGGCGGTGATGGGTTTAAGCCTGGCCGTGTTGCAGAGCGCCGGGCTGAGTTAGGCCATAAAAAACCCAGCTGGTTGCCGGGTTCTTATCTATTTTGTGCAAGCCGCTCAGCTGGCTTTACGTTCATGCTGAATACGATATGACACCAGATCTTCAATGGTGATCACCGGCATGTTGTGTTTCTCGGCGAAGGCAATGCACTCTGGCGCACGGGCCATGGTGCCGTCGTCGTTGGTCAGCTCACATAGAACGCCTGCTGGCTTGAAGCCCGCCAGGGTAACCAGATCGATGGTTGCTTCAGTGTGGCCGCCACGGGTCAACACACCGCCAGGCTGGGCGCGCAGTGGGAATACGTGGCCCGGGCGGTGCAAATCACTTGGCTTAGCGCCGTCAGCAATAGCAGCACGGACAGTCGTCAGGCGGTCAGCGGCAGAAACGCCGGTGGTTACGCCGTGGGCTGCTTCAATGGTCACGGTAAAACCGGTACCGAAGGCGCTGGTGTTGTTCTCTACCATCATTGGCAGGTCCAGCTGTTTACGGCGTTCTTCAGTCAGGCACAGGCAAACAATACCGCTGCCGTGGCGAATAGTCAGCGCCATTTGTTCAACGGACATGTTCTCGGCGGCGAAGATCATATCGCCTTCGTTTTCACGGTTCTCATCATCCAGTACCATTACACCACGGCCTTCGCGCAGCGCGGCCATTGCATTTTCGATACGTTCAAACGGTGTGCCAAAAGCAGAAAGTAGCGTCTGATTCATGGTAAAAAAACCTCATTAACTTTATGGATTACCAGAATCAGGGCAGTCTTAGGAGTGCCGCAAGCGGCGTAATAATAACGTGCGCAGGCCGTAGCCTGGTTGATCGTTACTCTCTCCCATCCGGACTATAACCGTCGGCCCCGGAATTACACCGGATCTGCTGACCTTTGAAGTAGACTTCAAAGCGCTCGCGGGCTTTCAACGTCAGTTGATTTACCGCCGGTGGGGAGTTACACCCCGCCCTGAGAATAAGCGTACTTACTATAACCCCATTGATTACACCGGGCAATGCATAACAATGGAACATTTCCGTGTTAGCTCAGACGGTTTTCGGTTTATCCGCTGCCTGTCACGGATTACAATGAAATAAACACCGTTATTACCTCAGGGAACCCCAGATGATTGACCCAAAGAAAATTGAACAGATCGCCCGTCAAATCCATGAATCTATGCCTAAGGGTATCCGCGAATTTGGCGAAGATATCGAAAAGAAAACCCGCCAGGTGTTGCAGGCGCAGTTAGGCCGCCTCGATTTGGTTAGCCGCGAAGAGTTTGATGTGCAGACCCAGGTACTGTTACGCACCCGTGAAAAACTGGCAGCCATGGAACAGCGCCTGGAGGCGTTGGAAGCCAAAACCGTAGTCCCTGGCGACAAAGCAGAGTAAAAATAGCCCCGCTTCGCGGGGCTATTCGTTTGAGACTATACGCTATTGTAAATATCAGCTATCGCGCTGAATACGCTTGATAATGTTGGTGGTTGAAACCCCATCCTCGAAGTTCAACACCATCACTTCACCGCCGTTGTCCCACACTTCTTTGCTACCGGCGATATCTTCCGGTTTGTAGTCCCCGCCTTTGACCAGCAAGTCCGGCAGGATCTCACCAATCAGGCGCTGCGGCGTGTCTTCTTCAAACAATACCACCCAGTCCACAGACTCAAGCGCACCCAACACGATCATACGTTGATCCTGCGGGTTAACCGGGCGGGTTTCCCCTTTCAGGCGCTTAGTAGAAGCATCACTGTTAACCGCCACAATCAGGCGGTCACCCAGTTTGCGGGCATTAGCCAGATAGGAAACGTGGCCGGCGTGGAGAATATCGAACACGCCATTGGTCATCACGACTTTTTCGCCACGCTTGCGGGCATCGGCCACGGCCTGTTTGAGTTCAGATTCGGTCATCACACCAAAACCGGTTTCCGCACGGCCACGGACGGCGTTTTCCAGCTCGATGGTGGTCACCACGGACGTGCCCAGCTTGCCCACCACCACACCGGCGGCAGCATTGGCAAAGAAGCAGGCTTCTTCCAGGGTGTTCCCGGCTGCCAGGGTCGCTGCCAGCACGCCAATCACCGTATCACCAGCACCGGTCACGTCGTACACTTCCTGGGCTTGAGTCGGCAGGTGCAGCGGCGCTTTGCCCGGTTGCAGCAAGGACATGCCCTGTTCAGAACGGGTGACCAGCAAAGCAGACAGCTCGTAGTCAGCAATCAGCTGCATCCCACGCTCCACCAGCTCAGTATCGGATTTGCATTTACCGACAACCGCTTCAAACTCAGACAGGTTTGGGGTCAACAGGGTGGCCCCGCGATAACGCTCAAAATCACTGCCTTTCGGGTCGATCAGTACCGGCACCCCGGCCTTGCGGGCCAGTTGGATCATCTGCTGGACGCTGTTTAACGCCCCTTTGGCGTAATCAGACAATACCAGTGCGCCAATGTGCGGCAGGGCCTGGCTGATACGCTCAT
Source organism: uncultured Enterobacteriaceae bacterium (assembly GCA_966186435.1). Taxonomy (GTDB): domain Bacteria; phylum Pseudomonadota; class Gammaproteobacteria; order Enterobacterales; family Enterobacteriaceae; genus CBIFWW01. Next base: position 12,496 of record CBIFWW010000054.1, on the reverse strand, counting down.
GCAGCGGCTCCGGGTCAACCCCATCAAAGCCCTCTTCAAAGTCCAGACGGAGTAACTGTTGGTTACGGGAGAGCACGCGCAGTTTAGTGATAGTGGGATGGGTCGGCACCGGCACGAAGTCACATTTCACGTTAACCTGAGCCAGAGACTGGTTCAGAGCACGGGCGGCATCATCAACCCCGGTCAGGCCAGCCAGACGAGAATTTGCACCCAGGGAGGCAATGTTCATCGCCACGTTGGCTGCGCCGCCCGGGCGCTCTTCGATAGTGTCCACTTTGACAACCGGTACCGGGGCTTCCGGGGAGATGCGGCTGGTTGGGCCATACCAATAGCGGTCAAGCATCACATCACCAACCACCATAACGCCTGCACGGCTATATTCGGGCAGCGTAACTTTCATGTCTGAAACTCCAGAGCAAATCGATAATTTGGCGCGATAATATCACACCTCGCGTTTGACGCACGGGTTACGGCGCTACCAGCCACTTTTGCCAGCTGGCCCGCACCTGCTCCCGCTCCTGCTGATACTGGCCTTGTGCCACATGGCCAGGCAGCTCTTGCAATGCCAGGTGATGCATGGCATCACGCATGGTCACGTAAGCATGAGTCAATGCCCGGGCTTCCTCATCAGGCATAATGTCGTTTTGCGACAGCAGCTCCAGAATGCGCACATTGTCAGACCAGCGGGTAAGTTTCGGGGCCTCATGGGCATAGCGCAACACCAGGTACTGGGTGATAAATTCAATATCGGTAATGCCACCCTCATCCACTTTGATATCAAAGCGATCGCGCTGTTTCCCGCCAAGATGGGCGCGCATTTTCTCGCGCATGTCGCGCACCTCTTTTTGCAGGGTTTCCCCGTCACGGGCGTGGCACAGCACCTCGCGACGAATGGTATCGAAGGCGTTACATAATGCCGGATCGCCATACACTACTCGGGCGCGTACCAGCGCCTGATGTTCCCAAGTCCAGGCTTCATTATTTTGATAATCGGCAAAGGCCTCAGCGGTGGTCACCAGCATCCCGGCGGCCCCGGAAGGCCGCAGGCGGGCATCCACTTCATACAGGATCCCGGAGGATGTCCGGGTGCTGAACAAGTGCATCACGCGTTGGGCCAAGCGCAGGTAGAACTGGCGGCCATCAATTTCACGCTCGCCATCGGTCATGACATCCGCCGGGCAATCGTGCAAGAACACCAGATCCAGATCGGAGCTATAGCCCAGCTCCCAACCGCCCAGCTTGCCGTAACCCACCACGGCAAAGCCCCGGCCACTGCGGTCCTGCAAATGGCGCGGCTGGCCGTAACGGCCCACCATATGGGTCCAGGCTTGGTGCACCACCGCATCAATCATCGCCTCAGCCAGCCATGTCAGATGGTCACTCACCTTCATCACCGGCAGGGTTTCGGCGATATCAGCAGCGGCCACGCGCAGTTGCTGAGCCTGCTTAAACTGGCGCAGCGCCTCCAGCTGTTGCTCTTCGTCCTCCTCCGGTACCCGCAGCAGATACTGGCGCAACTCATCGCCATAGGCGTTGGTGGCCGTGGGTTGGTACAGGGTGGAGGTGTCGAGTAACTCATCCAGCAGCAGTGGATAGTGGGCCAACTGGCTGGCCACCATGGGCGAAGCGCCACACAGGCGGATCAAATGTTTAAGCGCACCGGGGAATTCCACCAGCAGCTCAAGATAAGTGGTGCGGGTAACAATACCCACCAGCAGCGGCGTGATGCGGGCCAGCGGCACGCTGGCATCAGGGCGGCTGCCTACCGCTTGCAACAGGCGCGGCATCAGTTGGTCCAGCACCTGCCGCCCGCGGGGGCCGATGGTGCGTTTATCCATCTCCTTGCGGAAATCAATTACCAGCGCCTGAACATGCAGCCGCTCCTGCTCCGGCAATGGCGCCAGCAGCGGGGAGTCTTCAAATCCATCGGCATCCTGCCACAGCTCTGCCCAGACACTTTCTTGTTTATCTTCCGTGCTTTGAGGGTCATCCTCACCAATTAATTCGTTAAACACCCGGCGCACGGCCTGCATATGAAACTGAAGGGATGCCAGCAGAGAAGGCCAGTCCGCCGCCCCCATCGCCCAGGCCAGACGGGCCTGATCTAATGGGTCGCCAGGCAGGGTTTGGGTCTGCTCATCGTGCAGGCTTTGCAGCAGGTTCTCCAGGCGGCGCAGGTAAAGATACGCCCCCCGCAGTACGCTGGCATCCTCTTCAGGTAGTAGGTGTAGCTGAGTGATGGCTTCCAGCGTAGGTAGCAGTGACCGTAGTTGGAGTTTCGGTTCGCGGCCCCCCCGGATCAACTGGAATACCTGAACAATAAATTCCACTTCGCGGATGCCCCCGGCACCCAGCTTAATGTTATCGGTCAGGCCACGGCGGCGCACTTCGCGGGAGATCATGCCCTTCATGTTGCGTAAAGACTGGATCACACTGAAGTCGATATAACGGCGGAATACGAAGGGCCGCAGCATCGCCCGCAGTTCATGGCTAAACCCATCGTCTTTATCGCCCATGACCCGCGCCTTCACCATGGCGTAGCGCTCCCAGTCGCGCCCCTGCTCCTGGTAATAATCCTCCAGCGCGGCAAAGCTCAGCACCAGCGGGCCGCTATCGCCAAAGGGGCGCAACCGCATATCCACCCGGTACACAAATCCATCCTGAGTAGGCTGATCCAGCACCTTAATCAAACGCTGTCCCATCCGGGTAAAGAATTGGGCATTATCCAACTCGCGGCGGCCACCTTGGGTGCTACCGTTTTCCGGCCAGGCAAAAATCAGGTCGATATCGGAAGAGAAATTAAGCTCCCCGCCCCCCAGTTTCCCCATTCCAAGGATCATTAAGGGTTGCGGCTCACCTTGCTGATTACAGGGGGTGCCCCATTCCCGGCAACAGGCGGCATACAGCCAGTCGCGGGCGGCAACGATCAGGGTTTCAGCAAGGGTGCTTAACTGGGAAAGGGTTTGTTCGGTGGTCGCTAACTGAAGGGTTTGCGCCCAGGCAATGCGCACCATGATGCGGCGGCGGAAATGGCGCAGAACCCGGCTTAGCGTGGCTTCATCGGCCACACCTTGCAATGCCTCTTCCAGCCAATAGGGGTAATACTGCTGCTCATCCCCCAGGGGTGGCTGCTGCTGTAGCTCGGCCAACCACGCCGGGTTTGCGGCAATACTGTCGGCGACAAAATCACTAAAACTCAGCACCAATAACCCCTGCTCAGTGAGGGGGGCGGTGTTTTCCGGCAAGCGCGATACCGCTACCTGCCCTTGTTGTGTCATTAGAGGAGAAAGCGGCATCTGCGTCATGGCGAAAAATTCCTTGGTTAGGCTTTACCGCTGTGTAACCAGAACGGCGGTTGATCCAGGGCATCGTGGCGGGCTTCGTTGGCTTCATGGCGCTGATTGCGCTCAATGGCATAGCGAAGATCTTCCCAACCTGAGAGCCAATGGTTCACCACCACGGCTTCATAGGCTCCCGCCAAGAGGCGGATACTATCCAGATTACGGGCCAGCCGTGGCAGTTGGTCGCGATAATGTTCCGGGGCGATATTGGTAAAGGTTTGCTTCAATTCCGCCGCGTGGCGCGAGAGATGGGTATCGGCAAAGCGCTTAAAGGAGCCATCCAGTTTTGCCTGGGCTTTGGCATCCACAAAGCTGCGCCAGCGCTCGCCTAACAGCCATTCGATTAACATCAGTCTGGTGCCGGTAAACAAGGAGCTGTAAGCCAGGGTCTGGGCGGACTCACCTGAGGCTAGTGCGGCTTCGCATTGGGTCAGGCCATCACGTAAGTGGGTGCTCGCTTTACGTGGAATCATGCCACCGAATAGGGTGAAAATCTGGCGCGCCAGGCTAATGCCTTCTGCCACAAAAATGCGGGCTTCATCATCACCCCGAACCCAAAGTTCTTCGTGGTATTGCCAATGGCTGAGGGCCAGAGCCAGAGCATCCATCATCCCGCGTTCTACGGAGGATTTAGGCACCATCGGCATTACGGTAAGGGGTTTGATCTCACGATCAGGGTTGCCTTTCGCCAGGTGGTAACCGCGGGCAGCTTTACTCAGGCTGCCGGTGCGTAACCCCGGTAAAGCGGCTAACTGCTGGGCCAGGGTAATAATATCCAGACGGTTACCTTCGAGTAATTCCAGCTCCAGTTCACACAGCGGCTCGGATAAGTCACCGCTTTGGATTTCACCCAGGTCCAGGGCAATTTCAATGCGGCTTTCCCCTTGAGCGACAACCCACTTCTCGCGCTCAAAATGGGTGCTAAATAGCGGCTGCACACTGGCAGCAACGGACTCAGAAGTCACACCTTCTGGCCACATATCGGCAGGGAATTTTTCCAACGCCAGTTCGGCATTATCCAGGGCTACGTTGAATTCCGGGTGCTGGTGAAGCCCGCCGATGGTGGTACCAGCGGTTTTCATGGTCATTTCGTACTGGCCAGCGTTGCCGCGAATACGTAGCCCCATACCATGATTGCGCAGGGTTAAATCCGGCGTTTCATAGTAGGTATTGGCCAGTGGCTGGGCGGGGGTGTGTTCACCGTTGAGGTTATTCAATGCCGTGCGCAGAGTAGATAACGCGGTAGCGTCAACGATAAATTTTAATTCGATTTCCTGGGACATGTGCGTGCTCACCCTTGAGGGGATTAATAAAAACCAGTAGAACTTAGTGTAGGATTGATTGTCAGTAGATATTATTTTGCGCCAAATTGCCATGTTCACGGCACCTGGCGCAGCCACGTTTGGCAGTAGTTCTCCCTTGGCCATGCAAAATGACCTGGATGATTCTCATTCAATTTCGTGTCAGCCGCCGCCAAACTGGGGGGACGACCTTCGTTCCACTCACATCACAATAATGACGGTATAATGCAAAAATTACCCCTAATTTTCCTTACTTTAGCAACATTGAGCGTTTCCGTAGCGGCCCACAGTGAAGAGAAGCGTTACGTTTCCGATGAACTCAACACCTGGGTCAGCAGCGGCCCTGGCGATAATTACCGCCTTGTTGGCTCCATTAATGCCGGGGAGCCCGTCACTCTTCTGCAAACTAATCCAGAAACCAAATACGCCCAAGTGCGGGACCAAAACAACCGTACCGCCTCGATCCCGCTGGCCCAGTTAACTAACGAGCCAAGCCTGAAAGTACGGGTGCCGGATCTGGAAAATCAGGTCAAAACCCTGACCGAAAAATTAACTAACATTGATAATACTTGGAACCAACGCACCGCGGAAATGCAGCGGAAAGTGGGCCAGAGTGACAGCGTTATCAATGGGCTGAAAAGTGAAAACCAGAAGCTGAAAAACGAGCTGATCGTCGCTCAGAAGAAGGTCAGTGCCGCTAACGTCCAGTTAGATGACAAACAGCGTGCCATCATCATGCAGTGGTTTATGTATGGCGGCGGCGTGGCTGGTATTGGTCTGATCCTGGGCCTGCTGTTACCGCATATGATCCCAAGCCGTAAGCGTAAAGACCGCTGGATGAGCTGATCCACTTCCTGCCCCCATTGGGTTCGCCTCTCCCCTACACTTAACGTATCATTGAGCGACGTGGGTTAGGTGGAGAGGTGCAAGTGAAGCGTTATCTGGTGGGTGGTGCGGTAAGGGATGCGTTATTGGGGTTGCCGGTCAAAGACCGGGACTGGGTGGTTATCGGAGCAACGCCCCAGCAAATGCTGGATGCGGGCTACCAACAAGTTGGCCGCGACTTCCCGGTGTTTTTACACCCTGAATCCCACGAAGAATATGCTCTGGCACGCACCGAGCGTAAATCTGGCCAAGGTTATACCGGTTTTACCTGTTATGCCGCCCCGGATGTCACGCTGGAGCAGGATTTACTGCGCCGCGATCTGACCATCAACGCTATCGCCCAGGCCGATGACGGTAGCTTTATCGACCCTTACCACGGCCAGAACGATATCACTCAACGCTGGCTACGCCATATCTCCCCTGCCTTTAACGAAGATCCACTCCGGGTATTGCGTATCGCACGCTTTGCCGCCCGCTTCGCCCATTTGAACTTCCGTATCGCCCCAGAGACCCAGGCGTTAATGGCTGAGATGACCCAGGCCGGTGATTTGGCGCATCTCACTGCCGAACGGGTATGGAAAGAGACAGAAAAAGCCCTCACCACCGCCAACCCGCAGGTCTATTTCCAGGTCTTGCGCGACTGTGGCGCACTGGCGGTGCTGTTCCCGGAAGTGGATGCATTATTTGGCGTCCCAGCCCCGGAAAAATGGCACCCGGAAATCGACTCTGGGGTTCACACCCTGATGACGCTCGCTATCGCCGCCCAGTTGAGCGATGCGGTAGACGTGCGCTTTGCCGCCCTATGCCACGATTTAGGTAAGGGCCTGACACCCCGTGAGATGTGGCCGCGCCATCATGGGCACGGCCCGGCAGGGGTGAAGTTAGTGGAGCAACTTTGCCAGCGGATGCGGGTGCCTAACGACGTACGCGATCTGGCTAAACTGGTGGCGGAGTATCACGATCTGATCCACACCATCGCCATTCTGCGGCCACAAACCTTGGTAAAACTGTTTGATAGCCTTGATGCCTGGCGTAAGCCGTGGCGGGTGGAGCAAATCGCCCTCACCAGCGAGGCTGACTCACGGGGCAGGAAGGGGCTGGAGCATACCGATTACCCACAGGGGCGGTTGCTGCGTGAAGCCTGGGAAGTGGCGCAGAGTGTCTCCACCAAAGCAGTGGTAGCCGCCGGGTTTAAGGGCTTGGAAATTCGTGAAGAGCTGAGCAAGCGCCGGGCGGATGCCCTAATGGAGTGGAAAGCGCAGGATTGCCCCCAGCCCCAAGGCTGAGGGCCACTCCCTGATTACATGAATACCATGTAAACGGCTGCTGCCACGATAAAGCGGTAGATAGCGAAGGGAATGAACGAAATACGTTTGATAATGTGCAGGAAGGTTTTAATCGCAAACAATGCCACGATAAACGCCGTTACAAACCCGACGGCAAACATCGGCAAGTCACCCAAGTTTAAAAACTTCATGCTCTTATAAAGATCCAGGCCCGTCGCGCCCATCATCATCGGCACCGCCAGCAGGAAAGAGAACTCAGAGGCCGCATAGCGGCTAACCCCTGCCAACATCCCACCGGAAATCGTCGCGCCCGAGCGGGAGAAGCCCGGCCACAGGGCCAGACACTGGAAACAGCCAATCAGAAAAGCCTGGAGATAAGACATATCGTCCACCCCTTCTGCCCGCGGTTTTTTCGGCTTAAACAGTTCCGCCACAATCAGCAACACGCCGCCGACAACCAGGGCGTACATCACGTTGATAGGGTTAAATAGGGATTTGATGTAGTCGTGGAAGATCAACCCCAGTACTACAGCCGGCGCCATACCAAGCAGAATGTGGATTAGCGAGAGCTGCCCAGTGCCGGTGCCTTCGTGGGGCTGCTTGCCAATACCGATCAACCCAAACAGGCGGCGCCAGAACATCACCACCACCGCCAGAATAGAACCTAACTGGATCACCACCTCAAAGGATTTGGCCACGTCACCCTCAAAGCCCAGCAGGTGACCAACGATGATCATATGGCCCGTTGAAGAAACGGGTAAAAATTCGGTCAACCCCTCAACCACACCTAAAATCGCCGCGATAAACAGCGAATGCACATCGCCCATCAACACAATCCTTTAACCAGGTAAAAATATAAAAAGGAGGTTGCGCGAACCACCAATAAAAAACATCTGTTATATGACTAGATAAACACGAAATGGTTTAGTGAGCAGCCCGATAAATTTTATTTAGGACGATCGCCACGTTCGATGATAACGCCCACGTTTTCCGCCCGCGCTACCGCGCCAGGCTTGCTTAACTTGATCCGCACCCAGGGTGCGTTGAAGCGGGTTAACAATAATTCTGCCACCTCTTCAGCCACGCGCTCCACCAATGCGAAACGGCCATTCTCCACGTGTTTTATGACAGTTTCACTTATGTCGGCATAGCTTAGACAATCATTAACGTCATCACTGGCGGCTGCCTTGCGGTTATCCCAGCCCATTTCGATATCGAACACCAAACGCTGCTCAATGGTTTGTTCCCAGTCATATACGCCGATGGTGGTGAATGCCGAAAGTTGCTCTATAAATACGATGTCCATTGCCTTCGCCTGTTTTTAGCCATGCCGGATATCACTCCCGGCGAAATATGCGTATTATCCACAGATGCTGAGGATAAAACGACATTTTCAAAACGGTACTGCGTTATGAGTGCAATCGCGCCTGGAATGATGGTTCTCGCGTATCTTTGTGGCTCAATTTCAAGCGCCATTTTGGTTTGCCGCATCGCCGGTTTACCCGATCCGCGAGAGAATGGCTCCGGCAACCCCGGGGCTACAAATGTGTTACGCATTGGTGGCAAAGGTGCTGCTATTGCGGTACTGATTTTTGATGTCCTGAAAGGGATGTTACCGGTTTGGGCCGCCTGGGCTTTAGGGGTAACTCCTTTCTGGCTGGGGCTTATTGCCATCGCCGCCTGCATGGGCCATATCTGGCCGGTATTTTTTAATTTTCGCGGCGGTAAAGGGGTTGCCACGGCCTTTGGGGCAATTGCACCCATTGGTTGGGACTTAACCGGGGTCATGGCCTTTACCTGGGTGCTAAGCGTGCTGCTCAGTGGCTACTCATCCCTGGGTGCCATCATCAGCGCCCTGATCGCGCCCTTCTACGTATGGTGGTTCAAGCCCCAATTCACCTTCCCGGTGGCGATGCTCTCCTGCCTGATCCTGATTCGCCATCATGACAATATCCAGCGCTTATGGCGCGGGCAGGAAGGGAAAATCTGGAAGAAATTACGGCGGAAAAAAACCGAGAGCAAACCTGAATAATTCCCGATGAAAAAAACCTCCGATGCTGCCATCGGAGGTTTTTTTAGGATGCAGCCGGTAGTTCAGCCAACGGCCAGCGCGGGCGCACGCTCACAGCCAGATCTGATACTCCACCAGCCTTCAGACGCACCATACCGGCATAGGCAATCATCGCCCCGTTATCGGTACAAAACTCGGGGCGAGCGTAGAACACTTCACCACGGCGCTTCTCCATCATCTCCGCCAGCCGGGTGCGCAACGTGCGGTTAGCACTCACCCCACCAGCCATCACCAGGCGCGTAAACCCGGTCTGATCCAACGCGCGTTTGCATTTGATCATCAAGGTATCTACCACCGCATCTTCAAAAGCACGGGCAATATCGGCGCGGGTCTGATCGTCGGCGTCGTTATCGCGAATAGTATTGGCGGCGAAGGTTTTCAAACCGGAGAAACTGAAATCCAACCCTGGACGGTCTGTCATTGGTCGTGGGAATTTAAAGCGCCCCAGGGTGCCAGCGGCAGCCATTTTGGACAGCAGCGGGCCGCCAGGATAATCCAGACCCAGCAATTTCGCCGTTTTATCAAAGGCTTCCCCTGCTGCATCGTCAATGGATTCACCCAGCAACTGATATTCACCAATGCCAGTCACACTGATCAATTGGGTGTGGCCACCGGAGACCAGCAGCGCAACAAAGGGGTAATCGGGCGGGTTATCTTCCAACATCGGCGCCAGCAGGTGACCTTCCATATGGTGCACCGGCACAGCAGGCACATCCCAGGCAAAGGCCAGAGCGCGGCCCACAGTGGCGCCCACTAACAATGCGCCCACCAGGCCAGGGCCTGCGGTATAAGCCACTGCATCGATATCCTTGGAGGTCAGGCCCGCCTCTTTTAAGGCCGCCTGAATCAGAGGAACAGTCTTACGCACATGGTCACGGGAAGCCAGTTCTGGCACGACGCCACCGTAGTCCGCATGGAGTTTTACCTGACTATATAACTGATTAGCCAGAAGACCCTGTTTATCGTCAAAGATGGCGATGCCTGTTTCATCACAGGACGTTTCAATACCCAGTACACGCATGTCTTTTTTCAACCTCTATTGCCTGGCGCGCAGTTTATGATAGCCCCCCCGTATTGTAAAACTTTGCGCAACTTTGACCTAGGCTGGTATACTCCGCGGTCTGATCGAATAGCGGTTTTCTCTTGCTGTTGCTGCTTTACAAACCAGCAGGAGTTGAAGTAAAATTCCGCACCATTTTGAAATAAGCTGGCACCGATGCCAGCGACAAACCGATTTATCAAAGGTGAGAGGCACATGCCGGTAATTAAAGTACGTGAAAACGAGCCGTTCGACGTAGCACTGCGTCGCTTCAAGCGTTCATGCGAGAAAGCAGGTGTTCTGGCTGAAGTTCGTCGTCGTGAGTTCTATGAAAAACCGACTACCGAACGTAAGCGCGCTAAAGCTTCTGCCGTGAAACGTCACGCTAAGAAACTGGCTCGCGAAAACGCACGCCGTACTCGTCTGTACTAATTTAATGAGGGGCCACCCCTCATTACAGACCGAGTAGTAGTTTATAGGCCGTGCTTCCGAAAGGAATGCGCGGCTTGTTTTCGTTTATACCCGCCGCATTTTTTCAGCAAATGTTTACCCTGTAGCCTGATGTATTGGGGCTGACAGAGTAACAATAACGGGGCTTATGGCTGGACGTATCCCACGCGTTTTTATCAATGACTTGCTGGCTCGCACGGACATCGTCGACCTTATCGACGCACGTGTAAAACTCAAGAAACAGGGCAAAAACTATCACGCGTGCTGTCCCTTCCATAACGAGAAAACCCCCTCTTTCACCGTCAATGGTGAAAAACAGTTTTACCACTGCTTCGGCTGCGGGGCGCACGGTAACGCCATCGATTTTTTAATGAACTACGACAAGCTTGAGTTTGTCGAAAGCGTTGAAGAGCTGGCCACCATGCACAATCTTGAAGTGCCGTTTGAATCCGGCAGTGGGCCAAGTCAGATTGAGCGCCATCAGCGCCAAAGCCTGTATCAGTTGATGGATGGGCTAAATGGGTTTTATCAACAGTCCTTAGGCCAGGCTAATGCCGACAACGCGCGCCGTTATTTGAATCAGCGTGGGTTAAGCCAGGACGTTATTCAACGCTTTGCCATTGGTTATGCGCCACCAGGTTGGGACAATGTCCTAAAACGCTTTGGTGCAAATAGCGAAGATCGCAAATCGCTGATCGATGCCGGTATGCTGGTCACCAATGATCAGGGCCGGAGTTATGACCGCTTCCGTGAACGGGTGATGTTCCCTATTCGCGATAAACGCGGGCGGGTCATTGGTTTTGGGGGACGGGTATTGGGTGATGCCCTGCCGAAGTACCTCAACTCGCCAGAGACCGATATTTTCCATAAAGGCCGCCAACTGTATGGCCTGTATGAAGCGCAGCAAGACAATGCCGACCCAAACCGCCTGTTGGTGGTGGAAGGCTATATGGATGTGGTGGCCCTGGCCCAATACGGCATCAACTATGCCGTGGCTTCTTTGGGAACCTCCACCACCGCTGACCATATTCAGCTGCTGTTCCGGGTAACCAACAACGTGATCTGTTGTTATGACGGTGACCGGGCAGGAAGAGAGGCGGCATGGCGCGCATTAGAAACAGCTTTACCTTACATGACCGACGGTCGTCAGCTACGCTTTATGTTTTTGCCCGATGGCGAAGACCCAGACACCCTGGTGCGTAAAGAGGGTAAAGAGGCCTTTGAAGCGCGGATGGATGTGGCTCAGCCCCTGTCCACGTTTTTGTTTAACAGCCTGATGCCACAGGTGGATCTGAGTACTCCGGATGGCCGGGCGCAACTCAGTACCCTGGCGTTACCGCTGATCACTCAAGTACCGGGTGAAACCTTACGTATCTATTTGCGCCAGGAGCTGGGTAATAAACTCGGGATTCTGGATGATGCGCAGCTTGATCGTTTAATGCCTAAGCAGATAGACGCACAGAGTACGCCAGTGGCCCCTCAGCTAAAACGCACAACCATGCGTATACTTATAGGGTTACTGGTGCAAAACCCGGAACTGGCACCTTTAGTGCCACCGCTTTCAGGGTTAGAGCACAGCAAAATGCCGGGCCTGGCGCTGTTTAGCAAATTGGTTGAGATTTGCCTGGCGCAGCCGGGGCTGACCACCGGGCAGTTACTTGAACTATATCGCGGCACAAATGAAGCGCCGACCCTTGAAAAACTGTCAATGTGGGACGATATAGCAGATAAGGACATCGCAGAAAAAACGTTCAACGATGCGTTGGACCATTTATTCGATTCAGCACTGGAACTGCGCCTGACAGAATTAATCGCCCGCTCGCGCACCGAGGGTTTGTCCCCGGTAGAACGCGAAGAAGTCCTAGTGATAACCCAGGCACTGGCGAAGAAGTAACGAATTTGAGCGGCTTAATTGCCGAATACGACTCGGGAAAACCCGAAAGCCGCATGAGAGGGCCGCGGCAAAAAAATAAATGTGCCCTCACCTACCTTTATGCCAGCCAAAGCCTGCGCCTGAAGGTAACGCTATAGTTGGCGGGTTCGCCGACCGACACCAACCCTAATACTGAAGTGTGGATACCGTCTTATGGAGCAAAACCCGCAGTCACAGCTGAAACTTCTTG
>CBIFWW010000053.1:0-20001 GCA_966186435.1 uncultured Enterobacteriaceae bacterium | reverse complement strand
ATATTAACTAGTTGCGCCGTTCAAAGGCCAGGGCTTTACGTTCTACCAAACGCATAATCAACGTCAGCAAACCGTTGACTACCAGATAAACCAAACCCGCCGCACCGAACACCATCACGTCATAGGTGCGCCCGTACAACAACTGCCCATGGCCCATCACTTCCATCAGGGTGATGGTGTAGGCCAAAGAAGTACTTTTGAACACCAGCACCACTTCGTTGGAGTAAGACGACAGCGCGCGTTTAAAGGCGTAAGGCAGCAGGATCGCCAACGTGTCTTTACGGCTCATGCCCAGCGCCCCGCAAGATTGCCATTGGCCTTCCGGAATGGCGCGGATAGCCCCATAGAACAGCTGGGTGGTGTAAGCCGCGCTATTAAGCGCCAAGGCGATCAGGGCACACAGCCAGGGTTCAGACAGCAGCTGCCAAATCACCGGGTAGTTTTGCAATGACGGGAACTGGCCCGGCCCGTAGTAAATCAAGAAGATCTGCACCAGCAGCGGCGTACCGGTAAACAGCGTGATATACCCGCGCACGATCCACACCAGCACCGGGGTTTTTAGCGTCAGCACCACGGTGAAGATCAGCGCCAGCACCAGGGCCACGGCAATGGAGGCGGCGGTGAGGGTCAAACTGGTATGCAGACCCTTCATTAGCTCTGGTAAATAGTCGAGCATCAGCCAGGTCTCCGTTCAAAGCGAGTCGCGCGTAAATCAATACGTTTTAACAGGTACTGGCTAATCAGGGTGATCACCAGATAGATAGCCGCCGCCACGATGTACCAGGTGAAAGGCTCCTGGGTACGGGTGGCGATGCTTTTGGTTTGCAGCATCAGGTCGTTGACGCTGATAAGCGATACCAGGGCGGTGTCCTTTAGCAGTACCAGCCACTGGTTACCCAGCCCCGGTAACGCGTGGCGCCACATCTGGGGCATCACCAGGCGGAAGAAGATTGCGCTTTTACTTAGTCCCAGGGCCTGGCCGGACTCCCACTGGCCCTGAGGCACGGCTTTGAGCGCGCCGCGCAGGGTTTGGGAGGCATAGGCAGAGTAGAGCAGTGCCAGGGCGATAACCCCACACAAGAACGGGCTGACGTCGAAGCTTTCGATCTGCATCTGCACCGGAATATGGGCAAAGCCCAGATTCAGGGTAAAGCCATCGGAAAGCAGCAGCAGAAGCTGTGAGGAGCCGAAATAGATAAACAGCACCACCAGGATCTCCGGTAGCCCACGCAGGATGGTCACCACCCCGGTGGTCAGCCAGGCGACGGGCCGGAAACGTACCGATTCCAGCACCGCGAACAGCATCGCCAGCGCCAGGCCGATGATCAGTGCAGAAACGGCAAGGCCGACGGTCATCCCGGCGGCGCTTGCTAAAGGTAAAATTTCGTTCATTTAATTACTTCTGGAACCATTTGCTATAGATGGTCTGGTAAGTCCCGTCTTTCTTCACTTTTTCCAGCGCAGCGTTGAATTTCTGTTGCAGGGCAGTGTTGCCAGGGCGCACGGCAATACCCAGGCCGGTACCGAAGTAAGCTTTGTCGGTGACGTGCTCACCCACGGAGCCAAGTTTCGGGTTGCTCTTCAGCCATTCGGTTACCACGGCTGTATCACCGAATACGCCATCAATACGGCCATTTTGCAGGTCCAGTTTGGCGTTCTGGTAGCTGTCATAAGGCACTACGGTGATTTCCGGGTGTTTATCCATAATGAATTTCTGGTGAGTAGTACCGTTCTGGACGCCGACTTTCTTACCCTTCAACTGAGCAATATCAGTAAATTTGCCTTTCTGGCTAACGAACAGGGCGGAGTTGTCGTAGTACGGGTTGCTGAACAGAACCTGCTTTTCACGATCTGAAGTGATATCCATACCGGCCATGACCGCATCAATGCGGCGGAATTTCAGGCTGGGGATCAGGCTATCAAAGGATTGGTTGGAGAAAGTGCAGGTGGCATCAATCTCTTTACACAGGGCATTCGCCAAGTCCACGTCAAAGCCGACAATCTTGTTGTTTGCATCCATGGATTCAAACGGAGGGTAAGAAGCCTCTGTACCAAAATGGATGGTTTCGGCGGCCAATGCAGACATGCTTACGCTTGCGAACAGTGCGGCTAACAATACTTTTTTCATAGTAGATTCCCAATCAACATCAATGTGAAAGATAAGATGTAAATTCACTGGTTTGTGGATTAGTGAAGCAATCGGCGTCACCTTGCTCGACGATATAACCGTTTTCCATATACACCACCCGACTGGCGGTTTTACGGGCCACTTCCACTTCATGGGTTACAATTACTTGGGTGATCCCGGTCTGTGACAATTCGCGAATAATACTCACGATCTGAGCGGTGATTTCCGGGTCCAGCGCCGCAGTTGGCTCATCAAACAGCAGCACTTGCGGCTCCATCATCAACGCACGGGCAATAGCCACGCGCTGCTGTTGGCCGCCGGAAAGGTGCAGCGGGTAGCGATCCATATAGGGTTTTAGCCGCAGGCGTTCCAGTAATTTATCCGCACGGGCATGGGCCTGCTCTTTGCTCAACCCCAGCACCCGGCAAGGGGCTTCAATCAGGTTTTGCACCACCGTGAGGTGAGGCCATAAATTGTACTGTTGGAACACCATCCCCACGTTCTGACGCAGCTCACGGATCGCCTTATCGCCAGGGGTTTTGGCAAAATCAAATTGATTGCCCGCAATAGTGAGTTGGCCTGAACGCGGCATCTCAAGCAGGTTAAGAACGCGCAGCAGCGAGCTTTTACCCGCGCCGCTTGGGCCGAGCAGCACCAGCGTTTCACCCTGCGGACAGCGTAGTGTGATATCGAACAGTGCCTGATGTGCACCGTAAAAGCAGTTAATGCCGTTTAGTTGAATACTCATGCGAACAAGTTGAATAGCAATTGAGGCCGCAGATAGTACCTCTGACAGAATAGTTATGCAATATTTATGGGTTAAAACTTATAATGTCTGGGTTTTGCAGCGTAAAATTAGCACAAAATAGCACCCTGCTGGGGTGCCAGGAATAATCACCCAGAGTAAATATAAATGCCGGATGATTTACTAGTGTAATCAATTTCCGCTGGCACAAAGCAGCGGAAAATTACCCTAACGGTGTTCCAGTGACTGGCGTAAATTCCCTGCTGGCATTTTGGCAGCGGCACCCAGATAGCGCACGTCATCCACGGCCCAGCACTGGCCTTCCCGCACCATCAGCACTTCGTCCTTCCAGCTATCATTGCCTTTGGTTAAGGCGACCCGCAGAGGAATATTGCGGGCATCGGTGTTTGGAATGGTCGAGGCACTTGCCACATCGGCCTTATCTGCTCCACCGGTGTAACTCATAAACGGATCATTACCGCCAATTTGCTGGCTAATGGTGCTGTCACGGCTGGCTTTATCCAGAATCGCCGCCAGGCTGTCGCTCAGATAGGGCCGCAAACCGGCCAAGTTATTCAGGCCAGTGGTCGGGTGTGCCAGATGGTAGTCATAAAACTTCTGGGCTACCGCATCGGGGCCGCCTTCCACACACGGGCCGCTACGGGTACCAATGTCTTTATAAGCCGGGGTGACGGTAGTACAGGCACTCAGCAGCAAGGTGCAGGGGATGATAAAAGCGAAAACCGAGCGACGCATGGTGATTTCCTTATGTGTTCGGGAGTAGGCTAACGATAGCCACCGGTTTTCAAACCGGGGCAGTTGAAGATTGCAATTTAACGTCTACGTTTTAGCATAGCGCATTACTCACGAATTGTGCACTGATGCCAGTGCTAACGCATTGATTGCCAAAGAAAGGAGATTTCCATGCAATTTACTACCACCCCCACTCTTGAAGGCCAAACCATCAAACAATACTGCGGCGTGGTGACCGGCGAAGCCATTCTCGGTGCCAATATTTTCCGCGATTTCTTTGCCGGGGTGCGGGATATTGTCGGTGGCCGCTCCGGGGCCTATGAAAAAGAGCTGCGTAAAGCCCGGGAAATCGCCTTCCGTGAACTGGGTGAACAGGCGGCAGAAATGGGGGCCGATGCCGTGGTGGGGATTGATATTGATTATGAAACCGTGGGTAAAGACGGCAGCATGTTGATGGTGAGTGTCTCTGGCACGGCGGTGAAGACCCGCTGATGATCCGCAGGCTTATGCTGCTGCTGGCACTGGTGGTGCTGGTAGGCTGTGCCCCAAAAGGTATTGAAGATCGCGGGGCCTATAAAGTGGACGTCAGGCGACAAGCCCAGGCGGCCTATCCCCGTGTTAAGGTGCTGGTGATTCATTACACCGCCGGGGATTATGATAGCTCCCTGGCGACGCTAACTGGTCAGGATGTCAGCGCTCACTATCTTATTGCCAGGCTTCCGCCACAGTCCGGCGGCAAGCCGGTTGTCACCCAACTGGTGCCGGAGAGCGATTTGGCCTGGCACGCCGGGGTGAGTTTCTGGCGCGGGGCCACCCGCATTAACGATACTTCCGTGGGGATTGAGCTGGAAAACCACGGTTTTAAGCGGGTGGGCGGCCAGAAGGCGTTCTATCCTTTTGACCCGGCGCAGATTGATGCCCTGGAAAAAGTGGCCTTTGCCATTATCACCCGTTACCAGATCGCCCCGGAAAACGTAGTGGCCCATGCCGATGTGGCCCCCCAGCGTAAGGACGATCCTGGCCCGCTGTTCCCCTGGCAAGCGCTGGCCCAAAAAGGGATTGGCGCCTGGCCCGATCCGCAGCGGGTGGCGTTCTACCTGAACGGGCGCAACGTTTATGCGCCGGTGGATCAGCAGCAGCTGTTGACAGTGCTTAGCCGCTACGGCTACCAGGTGACCCCGGGGATGAGTGACTCCCAGCAAAAACGGGTGATTATTGCTTTCCAGATGCACTTCCGCCAAGCCCGTTATGACGGCATAGCGGATGCGGAAACGCTGGCGGTGGCGCAAGCCCTGCTGGAGAAATACGGGCAAGGCTGAGGATGGACTAACGTAGGGTACCGTGATCGTGCAGCCAGTAGGCGGTGCGCTCAATACCCTCGTTAAGCGTGATAACCGGCTGGTAGCCTAACTCTTCCTGGGCACGGGTAGTGTCGAGGGTGAAATCGAAGTTGAGCTTGGACACCCCGTAATGGGTAAGCACCGGCTCTTTATGGGCACGGTGGCCAATATGCTCCATGCTGCGGGCAATCATATCCAGCATGGTGTAAGGCACCGAGCGGATACGGCATTTGATCCCCAAATCATCAATTAATTTTTGAACCACGGTATGGAGCGGGCGCGGCTCCATATTAGTGATGTTATAGGCCCGGCCAGAAGGCAGATTGTCGCAGTGTGGCTGGCTGGCCAGCCACATGGCGTGTACCGCGTTTTCCTGGAAAGTCATATCCACCACCGCTTCGCCACCGCGAGGGAGCAGGATACTGCCGTAACGGCGCATCATCTGCACCAACCGTGGGAAGAACACTTTGTCATGTGGCCCGAACAGGCTTTGTGGCCGCAAGATAGTAAAGCGAGTGTTCGGGTTGGATTGGGCCAACATCTGGATCACATCTTCGCTGGCGGCTTTACTACGGGCAAACTCATTGGCAAAACGCACCGGGCGGAAATCTTCTTTAATATTCCGATGGTGGTGATAGTCAAAATAGAGCGACGGTGAGGATACATGGACAAAGTTTCTGACACCCCAGGCCACAGCCCATTCTCCAAGGCGACGGGTAGCACGCACGTTAGCCAAATCGAAGGCTTGTTGGGTACCCCATGGGGAGGTAAAGCTGGAGCAGTGCCAGAGGGTGTCGACGTCGGCCAGCATCATTTTGGCCTGGGAGGAGACCAGTTCGGTCAAATCGGCATGGATAAATTCTGCCCCTATCTTGGTAAGCAGTTTCCCCATAGCTTCATTGCGGCCAGTGGCCCGCACGCTGATCCCTTTACGGCGTAAATATTCGACCGCATTTCGGCCTAAACCGCTGGTGGCGCCCGTTACCAGTACTCTCATGTCGACTCACTATCTTTTTGTAAAAACTGCTGTGCATTCTTTCGTGAATTCCGCGGGTATGCAATGAGAATAACCATAGTTATTGGTGTTTACCGGATGATTGTTCAGCCCTGGCAACGATTGTGCGCGCCATGCCTTTAAAAATGAACAGATGCGCTGGGATCATTACCAGCCAGTAAAACAACCCTGGGGTGCCGTGGGGGTGCCACCAGGCCCGGACATCCAGCCGCCGCTGCTGGCCCTCATCTTTAATCGTAAAGGATAACCGGCCAAGGCCCGGCGCTTTCATCCCGAATAATAAGGTTAGCTCACGGTCTGGCTCAGCAATAATCACCTTCCAGCTATCCACCGCATCGCCTACCTGGAGGGTATGCCTATTCGGGCGGCCTTTCGGCAGGCGATGGCCCACCAGGAGATCCATCGCCCCACGGATGCGCCACAGGCTGTTGGCAAAGAAATAGCCCTCTTTACCCCCTACCTGATTAACCAACTGCCACAACTGATGGGCACTGGCGGTGGTAGTCACGCTGCACCCGGCTTGTTTCGGAAAATAACCGTACTCGGGCCGCCAGCGGGCGTGGGCCTGGGCGTCATAGCCCCAATCCTGTGAGTTCGCCAGATGCTGCTCCTGGGCGAGGGTATCGCGCACGGCATCATCGAAGGGGATCAGGGTCTGCGGGATCAGCGCCGCCAGCTCGCGATCGTCTGCCAGCAGATCGTGCTTCAGCCCCTGGATCAGCGCCTTGGCGATCTCCGGCGGCACAGAAGTGATCATGTTCAGGAACCACACTGAGATCCAGCTGGTGGGGAAGGGGATAGGGATTAATGGGCGATGGCGGCCGCTGATCGCCATAAAGCGTTTGAACTGTTGCTGATAGCTGAGCACTTCCGGCCCGGCGGCCTCAAAGGTGCGATGGCCTTCCGGATGGTGATCCAGCAGTTTTTTCAGGTAATAGAGCAGGTTAGCCAGCGCGATGGGGGTGGTACGGGATCGCACCCAGCGCGGCGGGGTAAGCACCGGCAGGTTGTATACCATGTCGCGCATCACCTCAAAGGCGGCGGACCCGGCCCCGATAATAATCCCGGCGCGGATTTCAGTGAGCGGGATCCCTGCCTCACGCAGAATATCGCCCGTGGCCTGGCGAGCCTTCAGGTGGTCGGAATCGCTATCCCCCGGCGGAGCCTGAAGGGAGCTAAGGTAGATAATGTGTTTTACGCCGCTACCGGGCAGGGCATCGCACAGGTGACGGGCGGCCTGCTGCTCGCGAGCAACAAACTGCTCCCCGTCCCCCATGCTGTGGATCAGGTAATAAACGGTATCGATATCTTTTAGCGCCGGGGCGATAGTTTCTGGCTGATGCAGATCCACGTGGCGGCTTAGCACGCCGGGCCACGGCTGTTTCTCCAGCCATTCCAGACGCCGGGCAGCGGCCACCACCTGATGGCCGCATTCACTCAATAAGGGCACCAGGTTCTGGCCAATGTAGCCGCTGGCCCCAAGCACTAAAATCCGCTGCGATCCATTCATCCCTGATCCTCTGCTTATTGTTGTAAAAAGGCCTGCCAGTGGTGGGCAACCTCAGCTAGCTGCTGGCGGTTGACGTCGAGGTGGGTCACCAGACGGGTGACCGGGGCGGCATTGATTAATACCCCGCGCTGCTTCATAAACTCGCCCAAGGCCGCGGCTTTGTCGGCACCCACTTTGACAAACAGCATGTTGGTGTCGTGACGGCTAACCTGTGCCCCCACTTCACGTAGCGCCCCTGCCAGCCAGGCGGCGTTATCGTGGTCTTCTTTCAGGCGCTGCACATTGTTTTGCAACGCATACAGGCCTGCGGCGGCCAGAATACCGGCCTGGCGCATCCCGCCGCCGGTCATTTTGCGCCAGCGCATGGCCCGCTGGATAAATTCGTCAGAGCCTAGCAGCAGGGAACCCACCGGGGCACCCAGCCCTTTGGACAAGCAGATAGTGAAGCTGTCGCAGTAACGGGCCACTTCTTCCAGGGTGCAGCCATACTCCACCACGGCATTAAAAATACGTGCGCCATCCACGTGCAAGCCAAGGCCTCGTTCGCGGGTGAAGTCCCAGGCCTGTTTTAAGTATTCGCGGGGCAGCACTTTACCGTTATGGGTGTTTTCCAGGCTCAGCAGACGGGTGCGGGCGAAGTGAATATCATCGGCTTTGATTTTGGCCGCAACGGCATCCAGGGGCAGGGTAGCATCGGGTGCCGCATCAATCGGTTGGGGTTGAATGCTCCCTAATACCGCAGCGCCACCGGCTTCATACAGATAGTTATGGGCGCCTTGACCGGCGATATACTCTTCACCCCGTTGGCAATGGCTGAGTAGGGCCACCAGATTGGCCTGGGTGCCGGTTGGCAGAAACAGTGCCGCCTGTTTACCGCTGATTTCAGCAGCATAGGCCTGGAGTTGATTAACGGTGGGATCGTCGGCATACACATCATCGCCGGTTTCGGCATTAAGCATGGCGTCCAGCATGGTACGGGTAGGGCGGGTTACGGTATCACTGCGTAAATCTATCACGGCATGTCCTTAGGTCGGCTAAAAAGAAGGCGTGCCGCGCCAGCAGGGAGGGGTGCTCCTGGGGTCAACGACACGCCGCTATAGTTACTTTTTACCGGAACCAGTTGGTTTTCGCCAGTTGGATAACTTCATCGCCCCGGCCACTGATAATGGCCCGTAGCATATACAGACTGAACCCTTTGGCTTGCTCCAGTTTGATTTGCGGCGGGATAGCTAACTCTTCCTTAGCCACCACCACATCAACTAACGCTGGGCCGGGATAATTGAATGCTTCCTCCAGCGCCTGGCTGACATCAGCGCTTTTTTCCACCCGGATACCTTTGATTCCGCAGGCTTCAGCTATTTTGGCAAAGTTGGTGGCATGCAAATCGGTGCCGTCCGTCAGGTAGCCCCCGGATTTCATTTCCATCGCCACAAAGCCCAGCACGCTATTGTTAAACACCACCACTTTTATTGGCAGATTCAATTGCGCCAAGGACAGGAAATCCCCCATCAGCATACTGAAACCGCCGTCGCCACACAGCGCCACCACCTGGCGGTCAGGGTAGGTGGCTTTGGCCCCCAGGGCCTGCGGCATGGCGTTGGCCATCGAGCCGTGGTTGAAGGAACCAATCAGCCGACGTTGGCCGTTCATTTTCAGATAACGGGCCGCCCACACCGTGGGGGTGCCCACATCGCAGGTAAATATGGTGTTTTCGCTAGCGCAGTGGCTGATTTGTTGGGCCAGATACTGCGGGTGGATCACGCTGTCATCAGGCTTAGCCAGGTCATCCAGCCCCTGGCGCGCCTTGCGGTAATCCTCCAGCGCTTTATCCAGGAACTTACGATCGGTTTTGGTTTCCAGCAGCGGCAGCAGCGCGCTGAGTGTGGCTTTAATATCCCCCACCAGCGCCACGTCCACCTTACTGTGCGCCCCCAGGCTGGCAGGGTTGATATCGATCTGAATGATTTTGGCATTGCTGGGGTAGAAGGCTCGGTAGGGGAACTGAGTACCTAACAGGATCAGGGTGTCAGCATTCATCATGGTATGGAACCCGGAGGAGAAGCCAATCAGCCCGGTCATCCCTACGTCATAGGGGTTGTCATACTCCACATGCTCTTTACCCCGCAGGGCGTGAACAATCGGCGATTTTAAGGTTTCGGCCAAACGTAACAACTCTGCGTGCGCCCCTGCACAACCACTGCCGCACAGCAGGGCGATATTGCTGGAATAGCGCAACACCTGGGCCAGTTTTTGCAGCTCAGATTCCGCCGGAACACTGACCGGGGCTGGGGCCGGATACCAGTGGGTGCTGGCCCCTTCTAGCGTGGGTTTTAATGCCACATCGCCGGGGATCACCACTACCGCCACGCCGCGTTTGAGAATGGCACTACGCAGGGCGCGGGCCAGAATTTGGGGAATTTGTTCCGGAGATGACACCAGTTCACAGAAATGACTGCATTCGCGGAACAGCTCCTGGGGATGAGTTTCCTGGAAATAGCCACTGCCAATTTCGCTGGAGGGGATATGGGCGGCAATCGCCAGCACCGGCACCTGGTTACGGTGGCAATCAAATAGGCCGTTAATCAAGTGGAGGTTACCGGGGCCACAGGACCCGGCGCAGACTGCCAGTTCACCAGTGAGATGGGCCTCAGCCCCGGCGGCAAAGGCGGCCACCTCTTCATGGCGGGTCGCCATCCAGTCAATGGTACCCATGCGGTTAAGGCTGTCACTCAGGCCGTTAAGGGAATCACCGGTCACCCCCCAGATGCGTTTGACACCCACCTGCTCAAGGGTTTGGGCGATATAGGCTGCCACGGTTTCTTTCATTATTACTGCTCCTTGTATTTGCAGATACCGGTTACAAGCTTAGTCGATAGCTAACAAGGCGCGGGGAAGATGGCATAAAGGGTTAATACAGAACAAAAAACGCCCCAATATTGGGGCATTTTAGGAATCAGGCGAGTACCATATCGCCTTCGAGATGGCAGGAGCAGGCCAGCACATAGCCTTCAGCGATTTCCTGTTCGCTGAGTGTCATGGTGCTGGTGACGCTGTACTTCCCGGAAACCACTTTGGTCTTACAACATCCACAGACCCCGGCCCGGCAGGCTACCGTGACCGGCACCTTATTGCTTTCCAGCGCGTCCAACAAGGTGGTACCGACTTTGCCGTAAAACTCTCGTACCGGTTGCAGGGTATTGAATTTGATCTGCGCCCCGGCGCCATCGCCTTTCGGCACAAAGAACTGTTCGCGGGCAAAATGGGTTACCCCCAGTTCTTTGACGGTTTGCTCCACAAAGTCCATATAAGGCGCTGGCCCGCAGGTCAACACGGTACGGTTCGCAAGGTTAGGCACCGCCGCCAGCAGTTCACGGGATAAGCGGCCAGGCACCATGCCGTGGGCGTTTCCGCTCTCGGATACCAGGGTAACCGGGTAATCGCGCCACTCCTCGGCAAAAATCACATCCTGTGGCGAGCGCACGCTGAAAATCACCTGAACATCCGCCTCAGGGCGGGTGGCTTTCAACCAGCGGCACATGGACATCACCGGGGTTACCCCGCAACCGGCAGCCAGCAGCAGGTAGCTGTCAGCCGGATGATGGGCCAGGGTGAAATCACCCTGGGCATCAGACAGCCACACATAATCACCTCGTTTCACCTGGCGGGTGAGCCAGCCGGAACCGGCACCGTCTTCGATGCGGCGGATGGTGAGCGTGACAAATTCACTCACTCCTGGTGTAGAGGAGAGGGTGTAGGCCCGCAGGGTGTCGCTGCTATTACCAATACTGACCAGGGCATGCTGCCCGGCCTGGTAGGGGTAAAAGTCCGGGCTTATCAACGCCAGGGTCCACACATACGGTGTCTCCTGGGTGATGTGGTGCACCTGCATGCGGTGCGGGCAAAGCGGGGTTGGCATCGTCATGGTTGGCCCCTTACGCGCCCAGCAGCTGTTTCATATCTTGTTCAACGGTGGTCACTGAACGCAGACCGAATTTCTCATTCAGGATAGCCAGCAGGTTCGGGGTCAGGAAGCCCGGTGCCGTCGGGCCGGTCACGATATTGGTCACACCCAGAGACAGCAAGGTCAGCAAGATCACGATGGCTTTCTGCTCGAACCAGGAGAGCACCAGGCTCAGCGGCAGGTCATTCACGCCACAGCCCAGTTTTTCCGCCAGGGTGACAGCCAGAATAATGGCAGAGTAAGCGTCGTTACATTGACCGGCATCGATCAGGCGCGGCAGCCCCTCGATATCGCCAAAGTCCAGTTTGTTAAAGCGGTATTTACCACAGGCCAGGGTCAGGATCAGGCAATCCTGCGGTACGCTGGTGGCAAAGTCAGTGAAGTAAGTACGTTCACCGCTGGCCCCGTCGCAGCCGCCCACCAGGAAGATGTGGCGCAGTTTTTCACGGCTTACCAGGTCGATCAGGGAATCGGCAGCGCTCAGCAGGGTTTCGCGGCCAAAGCCCACGGTAATAAGGTGTTCGATTTCGCTGTAAGGGAAACCGGCCATTTGTTGCGCCTGGTTAATCACCGGTGCGAAGTTATCGCCTTCCAGGTGGCTGACATTCGGCCAGCCAACAATGCTGCGGGTCCAAATGCGGTCATCGTAAGAACCCACGGTTGGGTCGATGATGCAGTTGGAGGTCATCACGATAGGGCCAGGGAAGCGAGCAAACTCCGTCTGCTGGTTCTGCCAGCCGCTGCCGTAGTTACCGGCCAGATGTTTAAACTTACGCAGCTCCGGGTAACCGTGGGCTGGCAGCATTTCGCCGTGGGTGTAAACGTTCACCCCGATGCCTTCGGTTTGTTCCAGCAGGTTATAGAGGTCACGCAGGTCGTGGCCGGAGATCAGAATCGCTTTACCAGCGATAGGCTTCACGTTCACCTGCGTCGGGGTTGGATGGCCGTATTTGGTGGTTTCACCGGCATCCAGGATGCTCATCACTTTGAAGTTCATCTGGCCGATTTGCATGGCGCATTCCAGCAGCGCACCCATATCGGCAGGCCAGGTACCCAGCCAGGCCATGATCTGGTGGTACTCCGCGTAAATATCGTTGTCATACTGGCCCAGTACGTGGGCGTGTTCCATATAGGCGGCGGCACCCTTCAGGCCATAGAGGCACAGCAGGCGCAGGCCGAGGATATCTTCACCGATGGCGTCTTTATCGTGATTTGGGGTGAAGTCTGCGGCCTGGCGTTGCAGATCGCCTAAATCATCACTGACCAGCTGCAGTTCAGCCATGGGGTTATCGACGCGGCAGTTGGCATCCTGGACCAGGCACTGGGCTTTAAGGGCTTCGCGCAGGGCGATGGCTTCGCGGGCGTAGCCCACGATGCGCGGAATATCGAAGTTAACGTTGGTCAAGGTAGAGAAGAACCCGCGCGGGGCGAAGCTATCAACGTCGTGGCTGATAATCCCCATTTCACGGGCTTTTTGCGCCCAGGCAGACAAACCTTGCAGGCAGGCAATCAGTAAATCCTGAAGATCAGAGGTTTGGGCGGTTTTGCCACAAACACCTTGAGCATAGCTGCAACCATTGCCCGCAGGCGTCCGAATAGTTTGTTCACATTGCACGCAAAACATAATGATACCTTAAAGTTATATTTTAAATACATGTTTAAGGTTATTCCTGTGCTGAATATGAGGAAAGCGATTTTAGTGGGAACTTAAGGGATGATTGATGTAACGCAAATTTGGCGGCACGGGCGTACCGCCAAAGAGGTATCAGGCGGCGAAAAACGCCATCAGAATTGGCACCAGCAAACTCAGCACAAAGCCATGAACTACCGCTGCGGGTACAATTTCCACCCCACCGCTGCGTTGTAGTACCGGCAGGGTAAAGTCCATGGAGGTGGCCCCGCATAACCCCAGTGCCGATGAGCGGCTGCGCTGAATTAATGCCGGGATCAGCATAATTGCCAGCAACTCACGGGCGAGGTCATTAAAGAAGGTGGCGCTCCCAATCACCGGGCCAAAAGATTCTGTCAACAGGATGCCGGACAGCGAATACCAGCCAAAGCCAGAAGCCATCGCCATGCCTACTTTGATCGGCAGGCCAAGGAGCAGGGCGTTCACTACCCCGGCGGCCAGGGAGCTAAACGTCACCACCAGGGCAATGGTCATCCCACGGCGGTTCAGCAAAATATGGCGGAGTGAAATCCCGCTTTGGCGTAACTGAACCCCCACCAATAGCAGCAGGAATATCAAGGTATATTCACTGGCCTCAGTGGCGTGGATAAGCCAGGCTGGGCCAATCAGCCCTAATACAAACCCCAGCACGACCACGCCACATAATTTTAACGAGTCGAGGGCCATAGCCAACCGTGAGGGTAGCTCCTCCTGCGCATGTTTATAGCGCCACGGATAAACCCGCTCCAGCAGCAGCAGGGCGGCAATGTTAAACGCCATAATGATAATGATACTGATGGCGGAATAATGAAAAATAGCCACCAGATTGGTCGACAAATTATCGAGAAAGGCGAGGCTGATCCCCATGAAAAATAAAATAATGTAGACAATCCAGCTCAGTAGGCGATTTATTACTTGGGCAATGGAACGGCTTTTTAGTGGAATCAGGTAGCCGATGATTAAAGGGATCAGGATAAGCATTAACCCGGAGAGCATGACAAACGGTTCCTTTAGGACAATGGAGTGAGCGCGGTCACACTATCACAGCAATGGCAAAAAAGGATAAAAAAAAGCCCGGCAATTTCCAGGCTTAGTAATCAATGGTTTGCTACGTGATTAGCTGCGTTTTTCCAGCAAGCCACGGTAGACCAGGCCACCCAGAATACCGCCAATAATTGGCATTACCCAGAACAGCCATAGCTGTTGCAGTGCCCAACCGCCCTGGAAGATAGCAACTGAGGTGCTGCGTGCCGGGTTAACGGAGGTGTTAGTTACCGGGGGGCTGAACAGGTGGATCAAGGTCAGTGCCAGGCCAATAGCAATAGGGGCAAAGCCCGCTGCGGCAAATTTATCGGTGAAACCCATAATCACAATCAGGAAACCAGCGGTCAGCACGATTTCAATTACCATCGCAGACAGCATGGAATAATGATCTAGGGAGTGTTCGCCATAACCGTTAGACGCAAATCCGCTGGCCGCTGCATCAAAACCCGTTTGACCGCTGGCAATTAAATACAGAATAGCGGCAGCAACGATCCCACCAATGACGCTGAAGAAAAGATGCCGCTATACTGCTGAATAGATAGCCATGGATAGCTGGGGTAAACATGTTTCTGGAACGGGTTGAGATTGCCGGGTTTCGCGGGATTAGCCGATTATCGCTGATGTTGGAACAGAACAATGTTTTGATAGGTGAAAACGCCTGGGGTAAATCCAGCCTGCTGGATGCTCTGACGCTGCTGCTCTCCCCCGCTGAAAACCTCTATCACTTTACCCGCGATGATTTCTACTTCCCTCCGGGGGATGTCCAAGGCCGCGAGCGCCACCTCCATATTGTACTGACCTTGCGCGAAGTAGCTCCGGGCCATCATCTTAGTCGCCGCTACCGCTGCCTACGCCCGTTGTGGATCGACGGCGAGGATAGCTTTAAACGTATTCTCTACCGGCTGGAGGGGGAACTGGCAGAAGACGGTACAGTGATGACCCTGCGTAGCTTTATCAATGGAGAGGGCGCAGGCATTGAGCTTAATGATATCGATGAGATGGCCCAGCACATTACTCGGCTTAACCCGGTGTTACGGATGCGTGATGCCCGCTTTATCCGCCGCCTACGCAGTGGTACGGCCCCATCCGATGTGCAAACCGAAGTCACTGCCCGCCAGCTGGATTTACTCGCTAAGGAGTTGGTGTCCCGGCCGCAAAACTTGACGGACAGCCAATTGCGCCAAGGGCTATCGGCCATGGTGCAACTACTGGAACACTATTTTGCTGAACAAGGGGCCACCGGGGCACATCAGCGGTTAATGCGCCGCCGCCCCCATGATGAACAACGCAGCTGGCGTTATCTCGATGTTATCAACCGGATGATCGACAAGCCAAAGAGCCGCTCACACCGCATGATCCTGCTGGGGATGTTTGCCACGTTGTTGCAGGCTAAAGGGTCGGTACGGCTGGATCGTGATGCCCGGCCTTTGCTGTTAATCGAAGATCCGGAGACCCGGCTCCATCCGATTATGCTGTCGGTGGCCTGGAATCTGCTCAACCTGATGCCGCTGCAAAAAGTCACTACTACTAATTCGGGGGAGTTACTGTCACTAACCCCGGTGGAGCAGGTCTGCCGTTTGGTCAGGGAATCTAACCGGGTGGCCGCCTGGCGGCTCGGACCGGGAGGCATGAATGCGGAAGACAGCCGTCGTATCGCCTTCCATATCCGTTTTAATCGCGCTTCATCGCTGTTTGCACGCTGCTGGCTGCTGGTGGAAGGGGAAACCGAAGTCTGGGTGATGAACGAACTGGCGCGGCAGTGCGGGCGCCACTTTGATGCCGAAGGGGTAAAGGTAATTGAATTTGCCCAGTCAGGCTTAAGGCCGCTAATCAAGTTCGCCCGCCGTATGGGGATTGAATGGCATGTGTTGGTGGACGGCGATGATGCCGGGAAGAAATATGCTGCTACCGTGACTAGCCTGCTGGATAACGACAGCCAGCGGGTGCGTGAGCATCTCACCACCTTGCCGGCCCTGGATATGGAACACTTTATGTTCCGCCAAGGGTTTTCGGAGGTGTTCTTCCGGGTGGCGCAAATCCCTGAAGGCACCCCGATGAATATGCGGCGAGTGATTATCAAAGCTATTCACCGCTCCTCCAAGCCGGATCTTGCCATTGAGGTAGCAATGGAGGCGGGCCGGCGTGGCGTTGACGCGGTGCCCGGATTACTCCGGAAAATGTTCTCGCGGGTATTATGGCTGGCCCGGGGCCGTGCTGATTAGTGCTGGCAACGTAGCTATTGCGCGCAGGTTTAACTTATAGTTTGCATCCTGAACACAGCGTGTTGCATGCGGGATAAAGGTATGTTGAAGGGAAAAATCAAAAAACGTTATATCGCTATTGGTCTGGTTGCCCTGATCGCCTTGACTTGGGGCTGGCGGGTGCTCAATGCGCCACCGCCCAATTACCAGACCATGATTGCCCGCAAAGGTGAGCTAGAGCAAAGCGTGTTGGCCACCGGTAAGCTGGATGCCGTCCAGAAAGTGGATGTGGGTGCCCAGGTAAGCGGCCAGCTTAAATCCCTGACGGTTGAAATTGGCGACCGGGTGAAAAAGGGCCAGCTACTTGGCGTAATCGACCCGGAACAAGCCCAGAACCAGATAAAAGAAGTCCAGGCCACATTGATGGAGCTTAAGGCTCAGCGCCAGCAAGCCCAGGCCCAATCCGAATTGGCCCGCGTAACATTAGGCCGCCAACAGGCGTTGGCAAAGACCCAGGTAGTATCGCGCCAGGATTTGGACCAGGCCGCCACAGAATTCAAGGTCAAGCAGGCGCAAATCGGCACCATTGAGGCGCAAATCCAGCGTAACCAGGCTTCGCTGGATACCGCGAAAACCAACCTCGATTACACCCGGATTGTGGCCCCGATGGCCGGTGAAGTAACCCAAATCACCACCCTGCAAGGCCAGACGGTGATTGCTGCCCAACAGGCCCCTAACATTCTGACCTTGGCCGATCTCAGCACCATGCTGGTAAAAGCACAGGTGTCTGAAGCTGACGTGATCCACCTCAAGCCGGGCCAGAAAGCCTGGTTTACGGTATTGGGCGATCCGCTTACCCGCTATGGAGGGGTGCTGAAAGATATCCTGCCGACGCCGGAGAAGGTCAACGACGCCATCTTTTATTACGCCCGTTTTGAAGTGCCTAACCCCCAGGGCGTACTGCGGCTTAATATGACCGCTCAGGTACATATCCAACTGGGCATGGCGAAGGATGCCATTGTCATTCCACTGAGCGCCCTGGGCGATCCGGTGGGGGATAACCGCTATAACATTACCGTGCTGCGTAACGGCGAAACCAAAAACCGCGAAGTCACCATCGGCCTGCGCAATGACACCCAGGTGCAGGTGGTTCAGGGCCTGGAAGAGGGGGAGGAAGTGGTCACTGGCCGTAATGCGCCGGAGGCTGCCCAATGACGGCACTCCTTGAACTAACAAACATCAGCCGCCGCTTCCCCTCCGGTGAAGGCGAGGTGGAGGTTCTGAAAGGGATTTCCCTCACCATTAACCCTGGCGAAATGGTGGCGATCATCGGGGCCTCAGGCTCCGGTAAATCCACGCTAATGAATATCCTCGGCTGTCTGGATACCCCCTCTGGCGGCAGCTATAAAATTGCCGGTGTGGATGTGGCCGGTTTAAGCCCCGATGAGCTGGCCGGGCTGCGGCGCGACCACTTTGGTTTTATCTTCCAACGCTATCATCTACTTTCCCATCTGACCGCTCTGCAAAACGTGGAAGTCCCGGCGGTCTATGCCGGGAGTAGCAAGGCGGAACGCCAGCAGCGGTCAGCAGCACTACTGGGTAGACTGGGGCTGGAAGCGCGGGTGAATTATCGCCCGGCGCAACTCTCCGGGGGCCAGCAGCAGCGGGTAAGTATCGCCCGGGCATTGATGAACGGCGGCCAGGTGATCCTCGCCGATGAACCGACCGGGGCGCTGGACAGCCATTCCGGTGAAGAGGTGATGGCGACCCTTAAAGAGTTATGCCAGCGGGGCCACACGGTGATTATCGTCACCCACGATCCCGCTGTGGCTGCCGTGGCCGAGCGGGTGATTGAGATCCGCGATGGCGAGATCGTTAAGCAAACCACGCCGGTAGCGCACCCCGATGCCCGGGCCGTCACCAGCGATGCCCCGGTGGCTGCTTCATGGCGTCAATCGATAAGCCGCTTCCGGGAGGCATTTTCAATGGCCGTGCTAGCGATGTCTGCCAGCAAAATGCGCACCTTGTTAACCATGCTAGGCATCATCATCGGTATCGCGTCGGTGGTGTCGATAGTGGTGGTGGGGGACGCGGCCAAACAGCTGGTACTGGCGGATATTCGTTCCATTGGGACTAATACTATCGATGTATACCCCGGGAAAGATTTTGGTGACGACGACCCGCGCTTCCGTCAGGCCCTCCGCTATGCCGACCTCGAAGCCATCGCCCGTCAGCCCTGGGTGTTGTCCGCCACGCCATCGATCTCTAAAAGCCTGCGGCTGCGTAGTGGCAACATTGACACTGCCGCCACCGTTAACGGGGTCAGCAGCGGCTATTTCAATGTCTATGGCATGAGATTCAGCCAAGGCAGTAACTTTAATCAGGCCCAGTTGGATAGCCGCGCGCAGGTGGTGGTGATTGATAGCAATACTCAACGCCAGCTGTTTCCCAATAAAGCCAATGTGATTGGGGAAGTAATGCTGGTAGGTAACACCCCGGCTACCGTCGTTGGCGTCGCCAGGGAAAAGCAATCCATGTTCGGCAGCAGTAAAGTGCTGCGGGTGTGGATGCCGTGGACTACCGTGTCGAGCCGGGTTGCAGCTCAGAACTGGCTGGATAACATTACCGTGCGCATCAAGGATGGCTACGACAGTAAGCAGGCTGAACAGCAGCTTGAGCGATTATTGCTATTACGCCACGGCAGCAAAGACTTTTTCACCTATAACATGGACGGGCTGTTGAAAACGGCGGAACAGACCACACGTACATTACAGCTGTTCTTAACCATGGTCGCGGTGATTTCCCTGTTAGTCGGGGGCATTGGGGTGATGAACATCATGCTGGTTTCGGTGACAGAACGCACCAGAGAGATTGGTATCCGCATGGCCGTTGGCGCTCGCGCCAGCGACGTATTGCAGCAGTTTCTGATTGAAGCGGTGATGGTTTGCCTGGTGGGTGGGGCGATAGGCGTTGGGTTGTCAGTGATGATTGCCGTGGTGTTGCAGCTGTTTTTAACCAGCTGGCACATTGGCTTCTCTGGTCTGGCCCTGCTGACGGCGTTCCTATGTTCTACTGCCACGGGGGTTATTTTTGGCTGGTTACCTGCCCGCAATGCGGCGCGGCTTAGCCCGGTGGATGCGTTAGCCCGGGAGTAATCGGGCTTAGCAAAAAGCAGGATAAATAAAAATGCCAACCGGATGGCTGGCATTTTGACCACGAGATGTACACAATTAACAGAAGTCAGGCTACGGCTTCTATTGCGACCTCAACAGGCATAATCAAACTGGCGTGATTGCCTTTTGGCCCCTGGTGCACATCAAACCGGACCATTTGCCCAGCTTTGAGCGTTCTGTAACCATCCATCTGGATAGTTGAATAATGTGCGAAGATATCTTCGCCGCCGTCTTCAGGGCAGATAAACCCAAACCCTTTGGCGTTGTTGAACCATTTTACAGTACCCGTTTCCATGACTCGACACCCTTCATTATCTTACTTGGTGGAAAGAATCGGTGGTGAGGGGGGCTGTTCAAAACCTCGCCAACTCAAGCTTGTACAATTTAGATAATTCAGAGGTAGCGTCAAGCGACAGAGGGGGGGTAATGTCCAAAAATGAAACAATTTTTTGAACCAGTTAA
>CBIFWW010000052.1:0-20087 GCA_966186435.1 uncultured Enterobacteriaceae bacterium | reverse complement strand
GGATAAGGCCTATGCCTGTAACGTACATTAATATGGCTTTAAAACGTTCGGCAGCTATATAAAATTTAAAACGATCTATATAAAAAATAAGCAGGCTACCAAGGATAAGTTTTTTACTGGATCCAAAATAGTCGCTGTAGACGTTTATCCCTTCCCTATGAAACTCATAGATCATGTACCACGCCAGATTTAACAACCCAATCGCTAAAATGGGAAAGGCAATGCTGAAGTTGGTCAGGCGTAAATTTTTACGTTCCAGTAACAAGCCAACGATACTGGCGTAAACCGCAATGTAAAAAAGCTCCCGCTGTTTGCCTGAGCTAATCAAGGCCAGCGCTATGGAAACCAGTGTTAACAGCAGTGTTAATTGATAAAGCTTTAATTTTACTTTTTCCATAATGCTTTAATGGCCCTTTTTTTATAACTAAAGCGAACGTCTTTCGAAAAGAAAAAACGGGTCGAGTATAATTGATTAATCCGGGTGGCAACCGTATCGTGTTGTAATGAATTGAGTCTTTGTTTATGGTTGGTATAAATATCCAACCAGTGACAGTTAATTAATTCTTTAAATGCTTGGGGGAATACGTTTTCCATACTTTGGGTGCAATCCACCAGATGGGTTATCTTGCTGGCATCCAGCACGGTGGAGAGGCTATCTTTACGCTTGATGTAGTAATAATGCCCTGAAGGCTGGAAGAAGATACGCTTCGCCTGGCTCAGCATCGCCGGAAATACCGCAAAATCTTCATAGCAACTTAATGCTGGTATAGGGTTACGTTGGTAAAGATCGCGGTGTATAAACTGACCAATAAGATGGGCCTGGAAATCCTTATGGATCAGGAACCGGCGTATCGCCTCTTGGGTAATGAGGCTGACGGGAGAAAACCCACCCCAGGCATCGGTAATTTTATTTTTATCCCACACTTCTAGCAGGTGGGTTAATAGCATATCTGGCGAGTGTTTCTTCAGGAAGTCAACCGCATCTCCAAGGCTCCCTGGCTTCAATAGATCATCGCTATCCAGCATGGTGATATAGTCACCGGAGGACAGGGATACCGCCCGGTTTCTGACTTGACCAACATTTTTGAAGTTGACTGTTTCAGTGATGGTTGCAGGATGCGCGACCAGCCATTGATCAATCACCGTCTGGGTATCATCGTCTGAACTGTCATTAATAATGATAACTTCAAGTTCATTCAATGCCGGGCCTGAAGCCTTACGCAAGCTGTTTAGAGTTGCTGGCAGCGTTTTCCCGGCATTATGCGCCGCAATAATGACACTGAGGAAGGCCATAGAAATTAATACCCGATAGATTCTGGGGCTGCCGATGCACTGGCTGATGGCTGTGACTTAGCGACAAACTGCCGTAAGGATGCAGCAGCTTCAGGGTTAATTTCAAACAGCTCTTCACTGTCTTTATCAAAGTAGTAGCGGGTTTCAAACACCCAGGAACAGATATTCTCATCATCGCCAATCAGCAGCGTTTCACCCATTGGCCGCTGTTCATAATGGCAACATGGGCCAAAGAGTAATACCACCGGGACGCCAACGGCATCGGCGATATAAACGTTACCGGAGTCAGAAGCGATGTAACAATCCATCCGGGATATGGCCCAGGGCACATCTTCCAGTGGCAGTAAGCCTAATAAGCTGGAGATATTTGGCTGCTCACCCACTACGCGGTTTAACTCATCCAGCCATGGCTGCTCATTTTCGGTGCCGAAAATATAAAATTCGCAGGGCAGATCGGCCAAGGTTTCAAAGATTTGTTTCCAGATAGTGGGTGGGATGGTTTTTGCTTTATTACCAGCCGCAATGCTTATCCCCACACGGATAACGCTTTCTTTATTGAGACTTTCCGGCCAGGTTTTAGGCTGGTACAGCGGAGAGGTGGCGTGCTTTGGAGCATCTTTCCAGCTCAATGACCGATCGGCCAGCTGCAAATAATTATTCACCGACAGCGTGCGCTTGCCGTGATTAACCACCCCATCAGCAGTGGCGTAAAAAATACTGTGATACCAGCGACGGGTGTAAGTGCTAAGGAATTGTTTATTGGCATTACAGACAGCGGCAAAAAATAGGTTCGAGCTGTTGGGTTGCAGCAGATAGACGTTGTCATAGCGATTCATAATCTGCCAAGCAAAGTGCAGCTTAGCCAGTAGGTTGCGCTTGTGGCGACCAATCAACCAGATTTTATCGATGGTATCATCGCGCACGGCGAGGGGTTCAACGGTTCGGCTAATCAGTACGTCGCTTTTCCCCAAGTGATGAAGCAAAGGGGTAGCATTGATAAAGTCGCCAATTTTCGCCGTCTGAATGACCAGATTTCTGCCGGTTTTTTTATGGAAAAACCTTCCCACTAGTTTGATAGGGAAAAACAGGATCAGTAGGAACACATAGCTCATCGACTATGTTTCTCCATTAGCGCGTTGGAGGATGTCTTGTAAGGCATTAAAAATCGCATTGGCCGTAATGTCTCCCGTCTTACCTGTTGGGCTAACTTGCTGTTGTTGGTTTTGGCCATATCCACCGATAAGCCCAGGGTCGGTCGGTCCAAAGATCGTGATATTGGGGCGATCCAGGGCAGCCGCCAAATGGCTTAACCCGGTATCCACAGAGATAACCGCCGTAGCATTTGCCAGCTCAGAGGCCACTTCAGCCAAAGAGAGCTTTGGCAGCACCTGCACGTGGGGCTGGCCTGCGGCAATGCGCATAGCACGCTGATGCTCGTGCTCCGCTCCCCAGGGCAATTTAATTCCAAGGCCCGTCGGCTGCATTAATTCCACCAGCCGCCGCCAGTGAGATTCTGGCCAGTGTTTATCATCGCGGGTCGTGGCATGCAAAAATATGACATAAGGAGCACTACCAGTGGCTTCACCCGTCAGGAAGCGCTGTGCAATGGCATAATCGCCCTGTTGCGGCGGTTTGTTATAGCCCAGGCTCTTGGCAAACAACTCACGGGTACGTTCAACTGCGTGCTGGTTTTTTTCAATACGGTGCCGATGATTGTAGAACAAACTGGCCAGTGGCTCTCTGGCACTTTGCCAGTCCATGCCATGTTTGTCACCCCGGGCGAGTCTGGTAACCAGGGCGGCGCTTTTTAGCAGCCCCTGTGCATCAATAATGGCGTCGTAATTTTCAGCCTGAATAGCCTGACGGAATGCCAGCCGCTCCGCTTTTATAGGGGTGGTAAACCAAGCTTTACGCCAACGACGGATTGCCACCGGCAGCACCTTATCCACGGCAGTATGCCAGGAGGGGATCTGGGCAAAACCCTCTTCCACCACCCAGTCAAATCGAATACCGGGAAGCGCATTTTGCGCATCGGTCAGGGCTGGCAGTGTGTGCAGCACATCCCCCATAGAGGATGTTTTGACGATCAACACTTTCATGCAGACTGTTCCTGGGGCTGCAACAATTCACGCAGTTCGGCCAGAACCCGCTCCGGTTTAATGTCGATAAGACTTTGATGATAGCCTTCAACCCCATCCCCTTTACGCACCCGCAGATAACCGCTAATCAGGCGGATAACCCGGGCCTGATGGGAAAGCGGGGGGGTGAAGTCCGGGCTGCTCGGGCCGTATAGCGCCACCAGAGGGCGGCCGAGTGCAGCGGCCACATGCATCAAACCAGAGTCATTGGTCACCACGGCCTGGCTGGAGGCCAGTAAAATAACGGCCTGGTCGAGGGCGGTATCACCCGCCAGGTTGCGGCACCAGGTTTGTTGCTCTGAACGCAGGGCGCTGACGATTTGGTTACCGGCATCCTGATCTTTGGCAGAGCCAAAAAGAACCACCTGGTAGCCATCATCGATTAGTTTGCTGGCCAGTTCAGCATAGTGGTAATGAGGCCAGCGTTTGGCCGGGCCAAATTCCGCCCCCGGGCAAAAGGCAATGATTGGCCGTGAACTTGAAAGGTTAAAGCTGCTGCACGCCTGGCTTTTCTCCCCCTCAGTTACCTGAAGCTGAGGCCAGAGCAGTGGCTGCGGTAAATCACGGGCGGATTGCATCACGCCTTTGTCATAAGCCAGTGCGATGTAGCGTTCCACCATCAGTGGCCAGGCTTGTTCATCCAGCTTACGCGCATCGTTAAGTAGCCCGTAACGCATCTCACCTAGCCAACCGGTACGATGGGGAATATCTGCAAACCAGGGGATCAGCGCAGATTTAAACGAATTCGGTAAAACGTAGGCGCGATCGTAGCGGCGTTCACGCAGGCTATGGCCGAGTTTACGGCGCGCGGCAATTTCCAGTGCACCGTGCCCTAAAGGCATCGGGATCGCTTCATTCACTTCCGGCATACGCGAGAGTAATGGACGGCACCAAGCCGGTGCCATCACATCAATGATCGCCTGGGGATAGCGCGCCCTGAGCGTGCGATAAAGACTTTGCGACATCATCATGTCGCCCACCCATGACGGGCCAATCACCAGTATTTTCATGTCATCTAACCGTTATGCATCGCGGTTCAGCCAGGCCATGTATTCCGTCACACCTTCGGCAACGGTTTTAAATGGCTTGTCGTAACCGGCAGCACGCAGGTTGGTCATATCGGCTTGAGTAAATGCCTGGTAGCGGCCTTTCAATTTTTCCGGGAACGGGATGTATTCGATCTGGCCTTTCTTATGCCATGCCAGGGTGGCATCGGCTACGGCCTGGAAGGATTCGGCACGGCCGGTCCCACAGTTGTAGATGCCGGAAACCCCGTTCTGCCAGAACCACAGGTTCACGGCTGCCACATCGCCAACGTAGATAAAGTCACGGCGGAAGCCATCGCTCCCTTCGAACAGTTTCGGGTTTTCACCGTTGTTCAGCTGGGTGTTGAGGTGGAAAGCCACGCTTGCCATGCTCCCTTTGTGGCCTTCGTGCGGCCCATATACGTTGAAGTAACGGAAGCCGGTGATCTGAGAATCTGCTTCAGGCAGGATCTGGCGAACATACTCATCGAACAGGAACTTGGAGTAGCCGTACACATTCAGCGGCTGCTCGTATTCACGGGATTCAACGAAATTAGAATGACGCCCGCCGTAGGTGGCGGCAGAGGAGGCGTACAGGAACGGAATTTGGCGTTCCAGGCAATAGTGCAGCAGCTCTTTGGAGTACTGATAGTTATTATCCATCATGTACTTACCATCCCACTCGGTGGTGGAAGAGCAGGCGCCTTCGTGGAAGATGGCATCGATATCGCCAAAATCTTCGCCAGCCATAATCTGGATCAGAAAGTCTTCTTTATCCATGTAATCGGCGATGTGTAAATCCACCAGATTCACGAACTTGGTCCCGTCTTTCAGGTTATCAACAACCAGGATATCGGTATAACCGATGTCATTCAGGGATTTGATAATATTGCTGCCGATAAAACCGGCGCCACCGGTGACAATAATCATAAATGTAACCTTTAAATAGTGGGGCGTTTGAACGTGTTGCTCACGCGCTAATGGTTCCTATCATAACATTACATTGCCACCCCGGCAGCCATTCGACACGGATTACGAACAATCCCTGGCCAATGTGGCGTTGCTTGTGATTTATCCTGATAAAATCACAAAGCATGAAGCGTCATCTCGTCCAATGGCATACCTTTAGGTAGTATATGTCGAAATTTGCCCTACTTGGAGAATCGCAATGCGAGGGGATTTTTATCAGCAGTTAAACGCTCAGCTGGAAAGTGCGCGGGCGGAAGGGTTGTTTAAAGAAGAACGTATCATCACCTCTGCCCAACAGGCAGATATCACTGTGGCTGATGGAAGCCACGTCATCAACTTCTGCGCCAACAACTATCTCGGCCTGGCGAACCACCCTGAGCTGATTGATGCGGCGAAGCAAGGCATGGACACCCACGGTTTTGGTATGGCCTCCGTGCGCTTTATCTGCGGTACCCAGGATAGCCACAAGCAGCTGGAACAAAAGCTGGCGAACTTCCTCGGTATGGAAGATTCCATCCTGTACTCTTCTTGCTTTGATGCCAACGGCGGGTTGTTTGAAACCCTGCTCGGCCCGGAAGATGCCATCATTTCTGATGCGCTAAACCACGCCTCGATCATCGATGGCGTGCGCCTGTGTAAAGCCAAGCGTTTCCGCTATGCCAATAATGACATGCAAGAGCTAGAAGCTTGCCTGAAAGAGGCCCGTGCTGCCGGTGCCCGCCATGCGCTGATCGCCACCGATGGCGTGTTCTCCATGGATGGCGTGATCGCCAACCTGAAAGGGGTGTGTGACCTGGCTGATCAGTATGATGCGCTGGTGATGGTGGATGACTCCCACGCCGTAGGCTTTGTCGGTGAAAACGGCCGCGGCTCCCACGAATACTGTGACGTAATGGGCCGAGTGGATATTATCACCGGCACCCTGGGTAAAGCCCTAGGTGGCGCTTCCGGCGGTTATACCGCTGCCCGCAAAGAAGTGGTGGAATGGCTGCGCCAGCGCTCCCGCCCGTATCTGTTCTCCAACTCCCTGGCACCGGCCATCGTGGGGGCCTCCATTAAGGTGCTGGAAATGGTTGAGTCCGGTGCCGAGCTGCGGGATCGCCTGTGGTCTAATGCCCGTCTGTTCCGTGAAAAAATGAGCGCCGCCGGGTTCACCCTGGCCGGGGCCGATCACGCCATTATCCCAGTGATGCTGGGTGATGCGGTGGTGGCGCAAAACTTTGCCCGCGAGCTGCAAAAAGAAGGTATCTATGTGACCGGGTTCTTCTACCCGGTGGTGCCGAAGGGCCAGGCCCGTATCCGTACCCAGATGTCTGCGGCTCATAGCCCGGAACAAATCGAACGGGCGATTGCTGCCTTTATCCGTATTGGTAAACAACTGGGTGTGATTGCCTAAGGAAATGTCATGAAAGCATTAGCGAAGCTGAAAGCAGAAGAAGGCATTTGGATGACCGATGCTCCGGCGCCGGAGATGGGCCACAATGACCTGCTGATTAAGATCCGCAAAACCGCGATTTGCGGCACCGACGTGCATATCTACAACTGGGACGAGTGGTCACAGAAGACTATCCCGGTGCCGATGGTGGTTGGCCACGAATATGTGGGTGAAGTAGTCGATATTGGCCAGGAAGTAAAAGGCTTTAAGATTGGCGATCGGGTATCTGGCGAAGGTCATATCACCTGCGGGCATTGCCGCAATTGCCGGGCGGGCCGCACTCACCTGTGCCGCAATACTAGCGGTGTGGGTGTAAACCGTCCGGGCTGTTTCGCCGAGTATCTGGTGATCCCGGCCTTCAATGCCTTCAAAATCCCGGATAATATTTCTGACGATTTGGCCTCCATTTTCGACCCGTTTGGTAACGCGGTTCATACTGCGCTCTCCTTTGATCTGGTGGGCGAGGACGTGCTGGTTTCCGGCGCTGGCCCTATTGGCATCATGGCGGCCGCAGTGGCGAAGCACGTGGGTGCACGCAATGTGGTGATCACTGATGTAAACGAATATCGCCTCAGCCTGGCGCGCAAAATGGGCGTCACCCGGGCGGTGAATGTATCGGAAGAGAAACTTACCGATGTGATGGCTGAACTAGGCATGACTGAAGGGTTCGATGTGGGCCTGGAGATGTCTGGTGCGCCACCGGCATTCCGCTCCATGCTTGACACCATGAACCACGGTGGCCGTATTGCAATGCTGGGTATTCCGCCGTCTGAAATGTCCATCGACTGGACCAAAGTCATCTTTAAGGGGCTGTTCATCAAAGGCATTTATGGCCGTGAGATGTTTGAGACCTGGTACAAGATGGCGGCTCTGATTCAGTCCGGCCTGGATCTCTCGCCAATCATTACCCACCGTTTCGGGATTGATGACTTCCAGCAAGGCTTTGATGCCATGCGTTCCGGCCAGTCCGGGAAGGTTATTCTGAGCTGGGATTGATATTGCGAAAGGGGCCATTGGCCCCTCTCTTATGACTGCTGCTTTTTCTCATCATCGGTGAGATAACGCACCTTGCGGGTGTAATCCTGCCCCTTAAAGCACAGCTTGTTATCGGCGGATTCGAGATATTTCTGCCATTCAGACAGCGGGAAACCGCCGTGGGCACCCACTACTTCTTTAGGCACCACCGCTTCCTGCCCACCGATCTTTTTCGATACCGGCCAGTTCATCCAGTCACCCAGATTCACGGTTTTTAAATCGAGCATATCCAGCAATGCAGCCAGCGGCAGCTGATCCGTTGGTGGCTGGCTATCATCCATTAGTTCCCAAGTGTCCTGGAACAGGGTCAGCCAGAGTGGGCAAATGCGGCGCCAGGTTTTGCGTGTTGCCGCGAGAAAAGCCCCGTTGACGTGGTCGACGATAAACGGGCGTACGGTCTCTTTGTAGTAGGCCGGCACTTTCTCCACAGGCGCACCATCCAGTTTGGCAATCATTTTTCCCTGACGGAAGCTGGAGTAAATGTGTTGATCCTGCACATTGAATTCAGGCATTTGCAGCAGGTTGAGATCGGAATCGATCATCAAAACCCCATCCCCCCGTGCATGCAGTGGGGCATTGAGTTTTACCAGGCGGCTCAGGTAAATCTGCTTATAGCGATAGCCTTCCTCGCGTTGAGGCAAATCCAGGGTCACTACCCGGGTTTTAGCTGGCAGTTCACCAAATGCATTTTCAGGCTGATCGCTGACAATAACAATTTCTTCTAAATCAGGGGCGTAGCGGGCAGCGAAGGTGGCTGATAACAGCGCCTCTT
Source organism: uncultured Enterobacteriaceae bacterium (assembly GCA_966186435.1). Lineage (GTDB taxonomy): Bacteria > Pseudomonadota > Gammaproteobacteria > Enterobacterales > Enterobacteriaceae > CBIFWW01. The sequence continues at coordinate 11,420 of CBIFWW010000052.1, read as the reverse complement.
CAATGTAATCGGCCCCGGTACACGGGATAACAACCGATGTTACCGGTACGCTCTGCGCCGATGCCGGCAGCGACGCATAAGGAATATTGTGGCGCGACCTGATGTGGCGATAGCGCGGATTCAAAAAGTTAAACATGGGCTGAGCGTCTCGTTTGGGTTTGGCCTAAAACCTTCTCCACGCCAGCAACATAATGTTCGATGGCATAGTGGTCACGTACGTGCTGTTGGGCGTTGGTAGCCAGGCGTTGGCGCAAACTGGCATCCTGCCAAATATTCAAAATGTGTTCCGCCAGCAGCTGGCTGTGCCCCCAGGGGAACAGCAGGCCGGTCTGCTGATGGCTGATTAATTCTGCGGTACCGGTTACATCGGAGCCGATCACCGGAATACCCATCAACATGGATTCCAGCACCACGCGGGGTAAGCCTTCGCTGCTGGATGCCAGGATAAAAGTGTCAAACGCAGCGAGATAATCGAGCGGATTATTGCGGAAACCGGTGAAAACCACCCGATCGGCAATATTCAGCGACTGGGCTTGTTTCTCTAATGCAGCCCACTCAGGCCCTTCGCCCAGCAGTAGCATCTTCCACTTTGCCTGGGGCTGTTGGCGTTGAAATTCCGCCAGCGCTTCCAGAGTATGATGGTTTGATTTGCGGGCGATCAGGGAGCCAATGCTACCAAAGACGAAAGTGTCATCATCAATCCCCAGCCCTTGGCGCATTTGCTGGGGGTCTGGTAATGACTGATGAATATCAATGGCGTTATTGACGGTGACACAATACTCCGGCTTCACGCCATTGTTCACCAGCACCCGTTGAACCCCGTGGGAAACAGCAATGATTTTATCAACCCGCTGGTTGACCAAAGACACCAGCGCCGGGGAGAGCACCGGCTCTATGCGGCAATGTTGAACCAACGCCACCGGCAGCCCGGACACGGCACGGTAACCCTCTTCGTTTGAGCCTGGCTGGTTGTTCATATACAGCATGTCATAACTGCCATCCAGTAGCAGCTTACGCAGGGCGCGGGCATGAGGGCCGATGCGCCACAGGCTGTCCATCTTGCGGGTGAAAGCTTTGCGGCCATTGCGGGAGAAAAACAGCAGACCACGGCCCAATTCCTTAGCGACTTTAGCCCAAAGAGGCTGGCGGCGGGCGGGCAGAATTACCATCGGGATCCCCAGGCTATTGAGCACTTGCTCAATGCTTTCCCCTTCGGCGCGCCGGTAGTTATGGTAGAAACAGCAGGTGATAGCGAACCGCTGGCGATCGATCCTTTTCAGCAGCTCCAGCATGCTATTGGTGCCACCGCCCCATTCTTTGCCACTGTCAAACAGTAGGATTTTACGTTGTTGCGGCGACATGCTCACTGTTTCTCATATTGAAAAAGTCAGCGAGCATTATAAATAATCGGTGGGGATATTCAGTTTTTTTTATCCCAACCTTGCCACTGGTGCTGGTAGTACATCACCAGGTTGCTTTGGCTGATGCTGTCACTCAACACAGTGAAGAAGCGGCTGGCATAAATAGGCTCAGGCTTATGACGGGTTTTGCAGGTGTTAGCCCCAATAAAGGGTTGGCGCACAGACGTGGATTTTTGCCCCGGGGTAGTATTGTTCGGGATGGAGTAGTCTGACTGCGGCTCATTCAGCAGGCTGCTGGGGCGAACTAATACGATATCCGCGGGCAGGTTCGCCAGCTTTTGCTGCAACACCCGCACTGTAGTGGGGTGGGGGTGGCCGATGGCAATGGCGGAACCAGAGCGGCGAGCCAGGGCGACGGCGCGATCGAATTGATAGCTAATATCCGCCACATTCTGGGTGTCATCGAGGAATACCTTCCGCTTAATGACTTTTACCCGGGTGCCGCTGGCGGCGCGCATGGATTGGCTATTGCCAATGGTCATGCTATCAAGGAAGTAAAAGTTGTAGTGATCCAGCACTTGCATCACCTTCTGCATACCAAACAGGCTGGAGGTCATGGCGCTGCCCATATGGTTATTCAGCCCCACGGCATAAGGCACCTTGATGGTGGCTTCGCGAATGATGCGTTCGATTTCAGCGCTGCTCATCTCCGGGCGCAGGGTGTCCTTCTCTAAGGGCTGTTTGCTCAAAGGGGCCATTGGCAGATGGATCAGCACTTCATGCCCGGCGTTATGGGCTTTGGTCGCTATTTCACGGGAATGGGGTGCATTGGGTAACACGGCAACGGAGATAGCCTGTGGCATCGCAATCACTTGATTTTCGGTCTGCGGGCGGTAGCCAAAGTCATCTATAACAATTGCGAGTTTGCCTGCGCTGGCGGAGGTGCTAATTGCCAGGGCAGCGAGGAACAACAGAATACGGTGGCAAATTTGAGGCAAAACTTATCTTCCCAGCCAAGGTAGTGGGTTGACCGCCTGGCCGGTACGGCGGATCTCGAAGTAAAGCGATGGACGGCCCTGACCACCGCTGCTACCAACCAGCGCAATGGGTTGGCCTGCCCGCACCTGGGTGCCCACATTGACCAGCGCGCTTTGGTTATAGCCGTAAAGGCTCATATCGCCTTTACCGTGTTCAACGACCACGACCAGGCCATAACCCTGTAACCAGTCAGCCAGAATGACGCGGCCATCGGCAATCGCTTTGACTTCACTGCCTTCGGAAGCGCCAATCACAATACCCTTCCAGCGTAGTTCACCCTGTAACTGTTCGCCATAACGATGCAGCAGCGGGCCGCGGGCGGGCCAAACTGCCTGGCCGCGAGGGGAACCCAGGCCACCGGTCCGCGCCATAAGCGAGCGTTCGCTTTCGGTCGGTTTGTAAGTGCTACCCTGGCGGGAAGCCTGACTCTGGCGGGAACGCACCTGTTCAGCTTCGCGCGCTTCTTTTTCTGCGCGTGCAGCGGCCGCCGCGGCGGCACGGGCAATACTGTTACGCAGGCGTGATTCGTTTTGGCGCATCTCATTCAGCTGCTGCTGGCCCTGCTGAATAGAGGAGGAAAGGCCGGAGATGGTCTTTTTACGCTCATTGCGCGCCGCTTCCAGCTTGGCCTGCTCGGCTTTTTGCTCGTAAAGTAGGGTCTGCTGTTGAGATTGTTTCTCTTCCAGATCGGTTTTCTGGGCGGCAACCTGTTCACGGGTTTGACGCAGGGCTTCAATCGCTTCCTGACGGGCCTGATTGAAGTATTTGAAATAGGTTTGCAGCCGCTCTCCGCGCTCCGTCTCTTCGCTGTTCAGCACAAACTCAATGCCCGAATGCTGGCCCTGACGAAACGCAGCATCCAACATGGAAGACAGGTTTTGTTCCTGTTCCTTACGTTGTTTTTCGAGGCGAGCGATGGAGGCATTCATTGCCGCGATTTGTTTGTTCAGGTCATTAAGTGTGTTTTGGGTATCACGCAATTTACTGTCGGCGGCGGCAATATCCTGCTCCTGTACACGCAACTGTTCCTGGAGGGTACTGCGCTGTTGTTGCTGCTGACGCACGGCTTTTTCTTTCGCCGCGATGTTTTGCTGAATCGACTGAAGCTGGGATTTTTCATCCGCGTGGCTGGCAAAAGGCAATAGCAATACGCCAGCGGTAAATACGCTGGCGTAGAACAGGGGCCGGACAGTTAACCGACTAGGTTGCTTGGCCCCTGGGATGGAATAATTCGCTTTTCCCCTCATGGGGAGAGATTATTCCACGATGAACAGCGGCTTACCAGTCATCTCTTGCGGGATTTCCATCCCCATTAGGCTCAGCATTGTTGGCGCAATATCAGAGAGTTTGCCACCTTCAACGGCCTTCATGTTGTCATGACCAACATAGATCAGCGGCACTGGCAGGCTGGTATGGGCAGTGTGTGCCTGGCCGGTAACCGGATCGCGCATCTGTTCAGCATTACCATGGTCTGCAGTGATCAGCAGCTGGCCATCAACTTCTTCAACGGCTTCAACAACCTGGCGCACGCAATCATCCAGGGTTTCAACCGCACTAACGGCTGCTTCGAAGATGCCGGTGTGGCCAACCATATCGCCGTTCGGGTAGTTACAGATGATGGCATCGTACTGGCCGCTACGGATGGCGCTAGTGAGTTTCTCTGTCAGCTCGGCAGAACTCATTTCTGGCTGCAAATCGTAGGTTGCCACTTTCGGAGAGTTCACCAGCACACGCTCTTCGCCGTTGAACGGCTCTTCAACACCGCCGTTGAAAAAGAAGGTCACGTGGGCATATTTCTCGGTTTCGGAGATACGCAACTGGGTTTTCTGGTGGTTAGCCAGCCATTCGCCCAGGGTATTCGCCAGGGAGGCTGGTGGGTAAGCACAGGCAGTTTTGATATCAGCCGCGTATTCGGTCAGCATCACGAAATCGCTGAAGTTCACGACTTTCTTACGGGCAAACCCGTCGAAATCAGCATTAACAAAGGCGCGGGTGATTTGACGAGCGCGGTCAGCACGGAAGTTCATGAAGATCAGCGCATCGCCATCTTCCAAGGTGGCTTCAGCTTCGCCTTCAGCACGGATCACGGTTGGTTTTACAAATTCGTCGTTTTCATCACGGGCATAGGCCGCAGCCAGGCCAGCGACAGCGCTGTCAGCCTGGAATTCGCCTTTGGCCTGAGTCATCAGATCATAAGCCAGCTCAACGCGGTCCCAACGGTTATCGCGGTCCATGGCGTAGTAACGGCCAATGATAGAGGCGATGCGGCCTTTACCCAGAGCGCGGAATTTGTCTTCAAACTTCTGGAGAGAGTGTTCAGCGCTACGTGGTGGCGTATCGCGGCCATCCAGGAAGGCGTGCAGATAGATTTTGTCAGCGCCACGTTCAGCGGCCAGTTCCACCATCGCCAGGATGTGATCTTCATGGCTGTGAACGCCACCGGCAGACAGCAGGCCCATCAGATGAACGGCTTTACCTGCGGCAACGGCTTTATCCACAGCGGCGGTCAGCACCGGGTTGGCAAAGAATGCGCGGTCTTTGATTTCAACATCCAGGCGAGTCAGATCCTGGTAAACGATGCGGCCGGCACCCAGATTAACGTGGCCCACTTCAGAGTTACCCATCTGCCCATCTGGCAGGCCAACTTCTAAACCGGATGCATTGATTAAAGAGTGTGGACGGGAAGCCCACAGGGAATCCATTACCGGCGTTTTTGCATTGGTAATAGCGTTATCTTGGACGTTTTCACGGTGGCCGTAGCCATCCAGAATAACCAACACCATAGGTTTTTTAGAAACCGACATTGCGACAACCTCATTGGTCTGAGACAAAAAATTTGCGTAATTTTACTACAGCTACTAGTGCTGAACAGCCCCGGAAGATCAATAAAAGCGGTGCTGATGGCGTTAGGTGGGAAACGGAAATGTTATTTTTTTTCGTAGCAGGCCGCAGAAAATACACAACCCCCTGTCAATTGGCTGTATTTGGAACAGCGCGCAGGTATACTCCTGTCTGGTTTTTTCACTCAATTTATTCGGGAGTTGTTACCCCCCATGCAAGAAATTATTCAATTCATTAGCCGCCACCCGGTTCTGAGCATTGGCTGGATCGCCCTGCTGGCGGCTGTGCTGTACACCACGTTCAAAGGTCTTACCTCTAAGGTCAAAGTGATTTCCCGTGGTGAAGCAACTCTTTTGATCAACAAAGAAGATGCCGTCATCGTCGATCTGCGCCAGCGTGACGATTTCCGCAAAGGCCACATCACCAATTCTTTGAACGTTCTGCCGACTGAAATCAAAAACGGTAGCTTGGGTGAGTTGGAAAAACACAAAACCAAACCCATTATAGTGGTAGACGGCAACGGCATGGCTGCTCAAGAGTCTGCTGTGTTACTTAGCAAAGCGGGTTTTGAACGCGTTGTGCTACTGAAAGAAGGCATCGCAGGCTGGAGTGGTGAAAACCTGCCTCTGGTTCGCGGGAAATAATTGATTCCGGGAGTAAGGTAATACTATGGCCAATATCGATATCTACACCAAAGCAACCTGCCCATTTTGCCATCGTGCAAAAGCCCTGTTGGATAGCAAAGGCGTTTCCTATAAAGAAATTCCCATTGATGGTGATGCTACCCAGCGCGCAGAAATGATTGAACGTAGCGGCCGTACCACCGTCCCACAAATTTTTATTGATGCACAGCACATTGGCGGCTGTGATGACTTGTATGCACTGGACGCACGTGGTGGACTCGATTCCCTGCTGCGTTAAGGCTGCGGGCCGCCTCCTATTTCATCAAGGACATTACTTAAAGGTTTATTCATGTCAGAACAACATAACGAAGAAATGAGTTTCCAGATCCAGCGCGTTTACACTAAAGACATCTCCTTCGAAGCGCCGGGTGCTCCGCACGTCTTCCAGAAAGACTGGCAGCCAGAAGTTAAGCTGGACCTGGATACTGCATCCACTCAGCTGGCTGACGATGTTTATGAAGTCGTTCTGCGTGTAACCGTTACCGCAACTCTGGGTGAAGACACTGCTTTCCTGTGTGAAGTGCAGCAGGCCGGTATCTTCTCTGTGGGCGGTATCGAAGGGACTCAAATGGCGCATTGCCTGGGGGCATACTGCCCGAACATCCTGTTCCCGTATGCACGCGAATGTGTCACCAGCCTGGTCTCCCGCGGTACCTTCCCGCAGCTGAACCTTGCACCGGTTAACTTCGATGCACTGTTCATGAACTACCTGCAACAGCAATCGGGCGAAGGTGCGCCAGACCATCAGGATGCCTGATGAATAGCCCTACAGCCTCAATGACTGTAATCGGTGCCGGCTCGTACGGCACCGCATTAGCCATCACTTTGGCGCGGAATGGGCATCCAGTCGTGCTCTGGGGCCATGATCCCCACCATATTCGCACTCTTGAGCAAGCTCGCTGCAATGCGGCTTTCTTACCTGATGTCACCTTCCCTGACACCCTTCATCTTGAAACTGACCTTGCCACCGCCTTGGCTGCCAGCCGCGATATCCTAATCGTGGTACCTAGCCATGTGTTTGGGGAAGTACTGGGCCAAATCAAGCCGCTTTTGCGCCCAGATGCTCGCATCGTTTGGGCCACCAAAGGGCTTGAAGCGGATACCGGGCGTTTGCTTCAGGATGTGGCTCGTGAAGTATTGGGTGATGCTATTCCTCTGGCGGTAATTTCCGGCCCAACCTTTGCCAAGGAGCTGGCCGCCGGTTTGCCGACCGCCATCGCCGTGGCGGCCACGGATGACACTTTCGCTCAGGATCTTCAGCAGCTCCTCCACTGCGGCAAAAGCTTCCGGGTATACAGCAACCCTGATGTGATTGGCGTGCAGTTAGGCGGGGCGGTGAAGAACGTGATTGCCATCGGCGCCGGTATGTCTGATGGGATTGGTTTTGGTGCAAATGCCCGGACGGCATTAATTACCCGTGGTCTGGCAGAAATGTCCCGTCTGGGTAGTGCGCTGGGTGCCGATCCTGCCACCTTTATGGGTATGGCTGGCCTGGGTGACCTGGTGCTGACCTGTACCGATAATCAATCGCGCAACCGTCGTTTTGGCATGATGCTTGGCCAGGGGATGGATGTGGATACTGCCCAACAGTCCATCGGTCAGGTGGTTGAAGGCTATCGCAACACCAAAGAAGTCCGTGAGCTTGCCGCGCGTAATGGTGTCGAAATGCCAATAACCGAGGAAATTTATCAGGTATTATATTGCGGAAAAAACGCGCGAGAGGCAGCATTAACGCTTCTTGGCCGTACCCGCAAGGATGAAAAGAGCAGCCATTAAGGATTGCCCATAATTACCCGTAGGCTGCCGGTGATCCGTTACCGGCAGCGTTTTCTTCTGGAGAGAGCAATGCCGTGTGAAGAGCTGGAACTGGTTTGGAAAAACATCAAAGCCGAAGCGCGGGCGCTGGCCGACTGCGAACCGATGCTCGCCAGTTTCTACCACGCGACCCTGTTAAAACATGAAAACCTCGGCAGTGCATTAAGCTACATGCTGGCGAACAAGCTGGCTTCTGCCATCATGCCCGCTATTGCCATCCGTGAAGTAGTTGAAGAAGCTTACGCCGCCGATCCCGAGATGATCGCCTCTGCCGCCTGTGATATCCAGGCCGTACGTACCCGCGACCCAGCGGTAGACAAATATTCCACGCCATTGCTGTACCTCAAGGGTTTCCATGCCCTTCAGGCCTACCGCATTGGGCACTGGCTGTGGAGCCAGGGGCGGGTGGCCTTAGCCATCTTCCTGCAAAACCAGGTTTCTGTGACTTTCCAGGTTGATATTCACCCGGCGGCGAAAATTGGCCGTGGGATCATGCTCGATCACGCCACCGGTATTGTGATCGGTGAGACAGCCATAGTGGAAGACGATGTATCGATTCTTCAGTCGGTCACGCTGGGCGGTACTGGCAAAACCAGTGGCGATCGTCACCCAAAAATCCGCGAAGGTGTGATGATTGGGGCCGGCGCCAAAATCCTGGGGAATATTGAAGTGGGCTGTGGCGCGAAAATTGGCGCTGGCTCAGTGGTGCTGCAACCTATACCGCCCCATACCACGGCGGCAGGGGTGCCGGCGCGTATTGTCGGTAAACCTGATAGCGATAAACCGTCCATGGATATGGATCAGCACTTCAACGGTAACAGCAATGGGTTTGAATATGGCGACGGTATCTAAGCCCGCCGCCTTCAGATCCTAGCTACGCAATACGGCGCCAGCATATCCCAGCTGGCGCCAGGCTTCATACACCACCACCGACACCGAGTTAGACAAGTTCATACTGCGGCTGTCCGGCATCATAGGAATCCGGATTTTTTGCTCAGGCGGCATGGCATCCAGCATGCTGGCAGGCAAGCCACGGGTTTCCGGGCCAAACATCAGATAATCACCTGCCTGGTAGCTAACGGCACTGTGAGCCGGGGTGCCTTTGGTCGTCAGTGCGAAAAGCCGCTCAGGCTGTTTAGCATCCAGGAAGGCCTGAAGATCGTGATGCCGGGTCACAGCGGCAAATTCATGATAATCCAGCCCGGCACGGCGCAACCGCTTATCATCCCAGGTAAAGCCCATAGGTTCGATAATATGCAAGCGGAAGCCGGTGTTAGCACACAGACGGATGATATTGCCCGTATTTGGCGGGATCTCTGGTTCAAATAAAACGATGTTAAGCATGATGCCCCCTTAAGAGGGCGGCAGAATAGCAAATTTTCGAAGGCACGGCGAAAGTGAAAAAGGCCCCGAAGGGCCTTATTTTGAGCGATGGTACAGCGGCAGCCACAGGATTAGCCGCAAACCACCTAATGGGCTGTCGTCGGCTTTCACCCATCCACGGTGCTGTTGCACCACGGTATCCACAATGGCTAAACCCAGACCGGTGCCACCTGACTCACGGTCGCGGGCTTCATCAGTACGGAAAAATGGGCGGAATATCTGCTCACGATCGTCCGCGCTCACGCCCGGGCCATCATCGTCTACCGTTACCGTAATACCCTGATTATCCACTGAGAAGTTAACGGCAATCCGCGTGTGTGAGTATCGCAACGCATTGCGCACGATATTCTCCAACGCGCTTTCCAGGCCATTTGGATTGCCGTAAAGCAGCCACGGGCCGGGTGGGTAGGTGATCTCCAGGGTTTTGCCGTTTTGCTCAGCCTCGAAAGCCGCGTTGTCCAGCATGTCACCCCAAAGCTGGTTGGCTTTCAGGGTTTCACTTAGCAGCGCGGTTTTCTGCTGATTGCGGGACATCACCAGCAAATCGTTAATCATGCTGTCCAGGCGATGGGCTTCAGTTTCAATACGCTCCAGCTCCTTACTTTCACCGGCCCGACGGCGCAGTAGGGCGGTGCCCAGCTGTAACCGCGTAAGAGGGGTGCGCAGCTCGTGGGAGATATCCGACAGCAGCCGTTGCTGACCGGTCATCATCCGCTCCAGGGCCGTCACCATCTGGTTAAAGCTGGTGCCCGCCGCCATAAATTCCTGTGGCCCGGCTTCCAATTCCGGGTGCTGGCGAAGGTTACCCTGGGCTACTTCATCGGCGGCATTTTTCAGTTTGCGCGCCGGTTTTGCCAGGCTCCACGCCAGCCAAAGTAACAGGGGAGAGCTGACCAACATTGTGACAATTAGCAATAGCAAAGGGCGGTCAAACAGCAGGTTGATGAAATCAGACTGGGAACTGCTGGCAGGGCGGATCAGATACAGCTGGTAGTTATCTTCACCATCCTGGACGGCAAAAGGCCCCACCATTTCAACCCGGCCATATTTCTTCTTTTGGGGATGATCGGAGTTATCAGATTGGCCGATAAAGTTACGGATAATCTGCATTTCATTGCGCTGTGCGCCAATCACCCGGCCTTCACTGGTGACCAGTAATAGCCGCTGCCCGGGGGGCGCCCATTTGTCGGTAGCCCGAAACAGGCGACGCCACCACATTAAGTCATTGGGTGGATCATTTGCCAGTTCAGCTTCGACATGCTGCTCAATCATCACGCCCTGGCGCTGCTCGCTTTCAAGCAGCTCCGTCATTTGGCGTGAATCAAGTTTGGGTAACATCAGTACCAGCATCAACACCAGGGCCAGGGTCAGCCAGAAAATGGCGAAAATACGGGCGGTAAGGCTACTTATCATGAAGCGGAGACCATCAAATATCCGCGCCCACGTAAGGTTTTAAACCACGGGTGGCCGTCTTTGCGCTCCGGTAATTTGCGGCGTAAATTCGAAATGTGCATATCAATAGCACGGTCGAATGGTGTCAGGCGTTTGCCCAGCACTTCCTGGCTGAGATGCTCACGGGAAACCACCTGGCCCAGATGCTGGGCAAGCAGATAGAGCAGCGTGAATTCAGTCCCGGTTAGCTCAAGGATTTGGCCATCGAAACTCGCTTCCTGGCGACCTGGGTTCAGGCTGAGAGAATCCACTTCCAGAGTGGGAGAACTATTATCGCTGTTTTGCTGCTGTTCACTCCAGTGGGAACGGCGCAAAATAGCGCGTATACGGGCGACCAGTTCGCGATCGTTGAACGGCTTAGGTAAGTAGTCATCTGCGCCCAATTCGAGGCCCAATACGCGATCCAGCTCGCTTCCGCGAGCCGTCAGCATAATGACTGGGGTTTGGTGTGACTGACGTAGTTCTTTTAAAGTGTCGATACCGTTTTTCTTTGGCATCATGACATCAAGTAATAACAGGTCAACGCTATCATCAATCAGGCTCAGCGCCTGTTCGCCATCATGGGCAACCAGAACGTCAAAACCTTCCATATCGAGCAACTCTTTCAAAAGAGACGTTAACTCGCGATCATCGTCAACTAATAGGATTTTATTCATTTTTTATTACCTCCGAGGCAGAAATTACGTCATCCAGGTCGGCTAATCCATGACTTTACGTTGTTTTACACCCCCTGACGCTAGTTTGCAGCGGAATTCGTAGACTAAATCTCGTTGAATCGCAGCACACATGATTTCGGGAGTAAGTGATGCGTAATGTTACCGCAGCCATTATGGCCTCGACTTTGGCT
>CBIFWW010000051.1:0-20182 GCA_966186435.1 uncultured Enterobacteriaceae bacterium | reverse complement strand
GACACTTTGTACACGAGAGCTTGCGGTTAAGTGTTGCCAGTCACTAATTTAACAGCACCGGTTTCACATCACCGCAATTGATCATGTAGCGCTAATGTAATGACATTTTGACCAATTAAGAACCATTACAATCCCGCACCAGGATATAGCATCTAATTTACCTTAAACGTAGCCCGAAATAAGCCTGCTACTATGAAATGGCACGCATTGAAAAGAGTGAAGAATTCGCCATTCTTGTTTTAATTAACTGTATTTTAAACCGATGACATGCAATTCGAGACAGGAATCAGCGAATTGTCAACTCGTGGCTGATAAACTTCAGGCATAAAAAAGGCCACCCAAGGGTGGCCAACCATGTCGAAACTTTTATTGTTATAGAGTTACTGCGGTAATACGGTTTTCAGTGCTTCACCGATGTCAGCCAAGCTGCGAACGGTTTTCACGCCTGCGGCTTCCAAAGCAGCAAATTTCTCGTCAGCGGTACCTTTACCGCCAGCAATGATGGCGCCAGCGTGGCCCATACGTTTGCCTTTAGGCGCGGTCACACCTGCAATGTAACCTACAACTGGCTTGGTTACATGTTCCTTAATGTAGGCGGCAGCTTCTTCTTCCGCGCTACCACCGATTTCACCAATCATCACGATGGCTTCGGTTTTTGGGTCTTCCTGGAACAGTTTCAAGATATCGATAAAGTTGGAACCGGGGATCGGGTCACCACCGATACCTACACAAGTAGACTGGCCCAGACCGATATCAGTCGTTTGTTTTACCGCTTCATAAGTCAGGGTACCAGAGCGGGAAACGATGCCCACTTTGCCCGGCAGGTGGATATGGCCCGGCATGATGCCGATTTTGCATTCACCTGGGGTGATCACACCCGGGCAATTCGGCCCGATCATGCGCACACCGGCTTCATCCAGCTTCACTTTCACTGTCAGCATATCCAGGGTCGGGATGCCTTCGGTAATAGTGATGATCAGTTTGATGCCAGCATCGATAGCTTCCAGGATGGAGTCTTTACAGAACGGAGCCGGTACGTAGATGACAGAGGCAGTGGCCCCGGTGGCTTCTACCGCTTCACGCACGGTGTTGAACACCGGCAGGCCCAGGTGAGTGGTGCCGCCCTTACCTGGGGTCACACCGCCAACCATTTGGGTGCCGTAGTCAATCGCTTGTTCTGAGTGGAAGGAACCCTGGCTGCCGGTGAAGCCCTGGCAAATCACCTTGGTGTTTTTATCGATCAAAATGGACATTATTTACCCTCCACAGCGGCAACAACTTGCTGAGCTGCATCCGTCAGACTTTTTGCTGCAATAATATTCAAGCCGCTTTCTGCCAGTTTCTGGCCGCCCAACTCGGCGTTGTTCCCTTCCAGGCGTACCACAACCGGTACGTTAACACCCACTTCGGCTACGGCGCCGATAATACCGTCGGCGATCAGGTCGCAACGCACGATACCTCCGAAGATGTTCACCAATACGGCTTTCACATTTTCGTCAGAGAGGATGATTTTGAAGGCTTCGGTCACGCGCTCTTTGGTTGCGCCGCCGCCCACGTCCAGGAAGTTAGCCGGCTCGCCGCCGTGCAGTTTAACGATGTCCATGGTGCCCATTGCCAGGCCCGCACCGTTAACCATGCAACCAATGTTGCCATCAAGTGCTACGTAGTTCAGTTCCCACTGTGCAGCCTGTGCTTCACGCGGGTCTTCCTGAGACTGGTCACGCATTTCGCGCAGTTCAGACTGGCGGAACAGGGCGTTGCCGTCGGCACCCAGTTTGCCATCGAGGCAGATCAGATCGCCCTGCTTGGTGATCACCAGCGGGTTGATTTCGATCAGCGCCAGATCGCGCTCCAGGAAGATGTTCGCCAGGCCCATGAAGATCTTGGTGAACTGCTGAACCAGCTTGCCTTCCAGACCCAGCTTGAACGCCAGCTCGCGTCCCTGGTAAGGCATTGGGCCTGCCAGCGGATCGATTGCCACTTTGTGGATCAGGTGCGGGGTCTCTTCCGCCACTTTTTCGATTTCCACGCCGCCTTCGGTAGACGCCATGAACACCACGCGACGGGAGCTACGGTCAACCACCGCGCCCAGATACAGTTCTTTCGCGATGTCGGTCGCCGCTTCCACCAGAATCTGGTTAACCGGCTGGCCGTTCGCGTCTGTCTGGTACGTTACCAGACGTTTGCCGAGCCAATGTTCAGCAAACGCACGAATTTCTTCTTTGCTCTTAACAACCTTCACACCGCCCGCTTTACCACGGCCACCAGCGTGAACCTGACATTTAACTACCCACGGGCCGGAACCGATTTTAGATGCGGCTTCTTCTGCTTCACGCGGGGTAGTACAGGCATAACCCACCGGAGCCGGTAAGCCATACCGGGCAAACAGCTGTTTAGCCTGATATTCATGTAAGTTCATGTGTTCTATCCGTTAAGTATTTAAGGAGCGTTACCGCTCGGGGTACTTATACCCCCTTTACAGGGGGCGTGCTTAATTCAGACGGCAGGGGAAAAGGCCCCCGCACGTTTACTACACGTCCAGCAGTAGACGCGTTGGATCTTCCAGCAGGTCTTTGATCGCCACCAGGTAGCTCACAGACTCTTTACCATCGATCAGACGGTGGTCATAAGAGAGAGCCAGATACATCATTGGCAGGATCTCAACCTTGCCATCTACCGCCATAGGGCGGTCTTTGATGGCGTGCATGCCCAGAATGGCGCTCTGCGGTGGGTTGATGATCGGGGTAGACATCAGGGAGCCAAAGACGCCGCCATTGGTAATAGTGAAGTTACCGCCAGTCAGTTCTTCCACAGTCAGTTTGCCGTCACGGCCTTTCACCGCCAGCTCTTTGATGCGTTTTTCGATATCGGCCATGCCCAGCAGATCCACATCCTTCAGCACTGGGGTTACCAGGCCGCGCGGGGTAGATACCGCGATGCTGACATCGAAGTAATTGTGATAAACCACGTCTTCGCCATCAATGGAGGCGTTGACTTCCGGGAAGCGTTTCAGTGCTTCAACTACTGCTTTGATGTAGAAGGACATAAAGCCCAGACGTACACCGTGGCGCTTCTCGAAGGCATCACCATACTGCTTACGCAGCTCCATGATTGGCTTCATATTGACTTCGTTAAAGGTCGTCAACATGGCGGTGGAGTTTTTTGCTTCCAGCAGACGCTCAGCCACACGCTTACGCAGGCGAGTCATCGGTACACGTTTTTCAGAACGGGCGCCTAACTGAGGTTGTGGTGCAGCTTCAGCAGCAGCCGGAGCTTTTGCGGCTTCAGCTTTACCGGCTTTCGCCAGGTGCTTGTCCACGTCTTCACGGGTGATGCGGCCACCGACGCCGGTGCCTTTGATGGCGCTGGCTTCCAGGCTATGCTCTGCCAGCAGGCGGCGAATAGCCGGGCTGAGGGCATCGTTGTTCTGCTCTTCCAGGTCAGCGGTGTGGCGCTGAGCCGGGGTAGAGTCTTTGGCTTCAGACTTGGCGCTGCTTTCTTTACCGGCGCTGTTGCCTTCAATCAGGCGGCCCAGCAGCTGGCGAGAAGTCACGGTGGTGCCTTCGTCTTCCAGCACTGCATCCAGGATACCATCCGCTGACGCCGGTACTTCCAATACCACTTTATCTGTTTCGATTTCTACCAGGATTTCGTCACGGGTAACGGCATCGCCCGGTTTTTTATGCCAGGTTGCCACGGTGGCATCGGCGACAGATTCAGGTAGGTCAGGAACAAGAATATCTACGCTACTCATTTTTTATCCTTTAATTAATCGACGTTCAGCGCGTCATTCACCAGGTCTTGTTGCTGTTTCTGGTGGACGGACATATACCCTACCGCAGGCGATGCGGAGGCCGGGCGGCCTGCATAACGAAGTGCAGAGCCAAACGGAATCACTTCACGTAAGTGGTGCTGGCTACAGTACCAGGCCCCCTGGTTCAGAGGTTCTTCCTGGCACCAGACAAAATCATGTACCTGGGCGTAAGGCTTCATCGCTTCCTGAACCGCCTGGTGCGGGAACGGATAAAGCTGCTCAATACGGATGATGGCAACATCTTTCTGGTCGTTCTTACGGCGCTGCTCTAATAGGTCGTAGTACACCTTACCGGAGCACAGCACCACGCGTTTCACGCTAGCCGGATCCAGCTCGTCGATTTCACCAATCGCCGGTTGGAATGCCCCATTTGCCAGTTCATCCATGCTGGAAACTGCCAGCGGGTGGCGCAGCAGAGACTTCGGTGACATCACCACCAGAGGGCGGCGCATCCCGCGCAGTGCCTGGCGGCGCAGCATATGGTAAACCTGTGCCGGGGTAGACGGTACGCACACCTGCATGTTTTGTTCAGCACACAGTTGCAGGTAACGTTCCAGACGGGCGGAGGAGTGTTCCGGACCCTGGCCTTCATAGCCGTGCGGCAGCAGCATTACCAGGCCACACATTCGGCCCCATTTCTGCTCACCAGAGCTAATAAACTGGTCGATAACCACCTGAGCACCGTTGGCGAAGTCACCGAACTGCGCTTCCCAGATAGTCAAGGTGCGTGGTTCAGCGGTGGCATAGCCGTATTCGAAGGCCAGTACCGCTTCTTCGGAAAGCACAGAGTCCCAGACTTTGAAATCGCCCTGGCCGTTGTGGACATGTGCC
Source organism: uncultured Enterobacteriaceae bacterium (assembly GCA_966186435.1). Taxonomy (GTDB): domain Bacteria; phylum Pseudomonadota; class Gammaproteobacteria; order Enterobacterales; family Enterobacteriaceae; genus CBIFWW01. The sequence continues at coordinate 15,537 of CBIFWW010000051.1, read as the reverse complement.
AGTGGTACATACGTTGAACCGTTAGACTGGTTGTGAATCACTGCGTGGCGGTGGAAGAAGGTGCCGCGACCGGAATCCTCCCCGGAAATACGCACCGGGATGCCTTCATCAACCAAGGTGGCGTAAGCCAGAGTTTCAGCGCCACCCCAGTCAAACATCTTCTCACCGACGGCCATTAGCTGACGGTCACTATAGATTTTTGCCACGCGGGACTGCATTTCGATGGCATCCGGCACGGTACTAATGCGGTTAGCCAGCTCTTGTAGACGCTTGGTTTCAACTTTGTTCGGGTAGCTCTCGTCCCACTCATGGTTGAGATACGGAGACCAGGTGAAGGAATGCATGTTCATCGGACGCCACTCTTTCACCACGCATTCACCGGCATCCAGCGCATCGCGGTACAAATTCACCATTTCGGTGGCATCTTCAAGAGTCGCGACCTGATCCTGCTCCAGCTTATCGGCGTAGACCTTACGTGGCGTCGGATGTTTTTTGATCTTCTGGTACATCAGCGGCTGGGTTGCACTCGGCTCATCGGCTTCGTTGTGGCCGTGACGGCGATAGCATACCAGGTCAATAAAGACATCGCGCTTAAAGGTATTGCGGTAATCCAGAGCCAGACGGGTCACAAAGGCCACGGCTTCCGGGTCATCCGCATTCACGTGGAAGATTGGTGCCTGCACCATCTTACCGATATCGGTGCAATACGGGGTCGAACGGGCATCTTCCGGATTAGAAGTGGTAAAGCCCACTTGGTTGTTAATCACGATACGCACCGTGCCGCCAACCGCATAACCACGGGCTTTAGACATGTTCAGGGTTTCCTGAACCACGCCCTGCCCGGCAACGGCAGCATCACCGTGAATAGTGATTGGCAGTACCTGGGTAGTGGTCGGGTTATCCAGACGATCCAGACGAGCACGTACCGAGCCGATGACCACCGGGCTTACGATCTCCAGGTGTGACGGGTTAAAGGCCAGCGCCAGGTGAACCAGGCCGCCTTCGGTATCCACATCAGAGGAGAAGCCCATGTGGTACTTCACGTCACCGGTACCCAGGTGCTCTTTATGTTTGCCCGCGAATTCGTCAAACAGATCCTGCGGCTTTTTACCCAGTACGTTGATCAGCACGTTCAGGCGGCCACGGTGGGCCATGCCCAGCACCACTTCACGGGTGCCGTTTTTACCGGCGTGGCGGATCAGCTCTTTGAGCATCGGCACCAGGGCATCGCCCCCTTCAAGGGAGAAGCGTTTGGCACCAGGGAATTTGGCCCCCAGGTAACGCTCCATCCCCTCTGCGGCAGTCAGCTCGCTCAGGAAACGGGTTTTTTCTTCAACGGTAAAGCTAGCTTTACCGACCACCGATTCAATACGCTGCTGGACCCAACGTTTTTCTTCGGTATTGGTGATGTGCATGTACTCCGCGCCAATCGAACCACAGTAAGTCTGTTTCAATGCTGCAATCAGTTCGCCGAGGTTCATGGTCTCTTTGCCGATAGCAAAAGAACCCACGTTAAAACTTTCCTGGAAATCCGCTTCCGTCAGATTATGGAAGGCCGGATCCAAATCAGGCACCGCATCTTGTTTCCACAGTCCCAGCGGGTCGAGATTGGCCTGCTGGTGGCCGCGGAAGCGGTAGGCGTTGATCAACTGCAAGACTTTTACTTGTTTAACATCAGTGTCAGGGTCGGTAATCGAGGAGGAATAACGTGAGGCATCCTTCGCCAACCGGCGGAAATAATCACGTGTTCTGGAATGAAATTGATCCGGTTTTGCCCCAGTAGTTGGTAATTGCTGGAACAAGGTCTGCCAGTGGGTATCCACTGAATCAGGATCGGTTAAGAAGTCCTCATAGAGCTGCTCTATGTAGGACTGGTTTGCGCCCGCCAGCCAGGAAGAGTCCAGCCAGGGCTTCATCGCGCCGTTCTGCATCGTGATCCCTTAAGCATTTTTATGCTTATTTCGCCGTAGAAACTAACACGTATACCAAGGTACACGTACCGGGGTTCACTTAGTACGGATGGTTATGCAGTTACATCCGCTAAGGAACCTTTAAAAACTGCCATTTTCCTCAGAAAGTGTCGGATTAACGGCCAGGCACGATCTGAAGCGGTAAAACTATAACGAGCAGTTTTTAAAGGCTTCCTGATAGCGGGGGCCGAAACCCCCGAAATCATCAAGCTTATGCGCTACGTTGCAGCAACATCGATTTGATGTGACCGATAGCGCGTGTCGGGTTTAGTCCTTTCGGACAAACACTGACGCAGTTCATAATGCTATGGCAGCGGAAAACACTGAAAGCATCACTTAAACCTTCCAAACGTTCTGGGGTTTCGGTATCACGGCTATCGATCAAGAAACGATATGCCGCTAATAGCCCTGCCGGACCGATAAATTTATCCGGGTTCCACCAGAAGGATGGGCAAGACGTTGAACAGCAGGCACACAGGATACATTCGTACAGGCCATCCAGCTTTTCACGCTGCTCTGGAGACTGTAAGTGCTCACGAGCCGGCGGATTTTGCCCATTATTCAACAGATAAGGCTTAATTTTCTCATATTGGGCATAGAATTGGCCCATGTCTACCACCAGGTCTCGCACAACGGGCAATCCAGGTAACGGACGGATCACAATTTTCTTACCTGGTTGCGCCAGGGCAGAAAGCGGTGTGATACAGGCCAAGCCATTTTTGCCATTCATATTCATACCATCGGAGCCACAAACCCCTTCACGGCACGAACGGCGAAATGACAACGTCGAGTCTTGTTCTTTCAGCTGGATAAGTGCATCCAGCAACATCATATCCCGGCCTTCTTCCGCTTCCAGGATGTAATCCTGCATACGCGGGGCGTCATCGACATCCGGGTTGTAACGATAAACTGAAAATTCGTATTTCATTTGCCTGAACTCCGCGATTAGTAAGTACGTACTTTTGGCGGGAATGCCGGACGCAGTTTCGGCGCCATGTTCACCTCACGGCGGCTCATGGTGTCGGTCTGCGGCTGATACAGCGAGTGGCACAGCCAGTTCGCATCATCACGCTCCGGGAAGTCAAAGCGGCTGTGGGCCCCGCGGCTTTCGGTACGATAGTTTGCGGACATCGCTGTGGCGTAAGCCGTTTCCATCAGGTTATCCAGCTCCAGGCACTCAACACGCTGGGTGTTGAAATCCGAAGAGGTGTCGTCCAGACGGGCATTTTTCAGACGTTCACGAATCACTTTAAGCTGCTCAAGGCCTTTGGCCATGGCATCACCTTCACGGAATACCGAGAAGTTATGCTGCATGCATTCCTGTAGGGCTTTGCGGATTTCTACCGGGTCTTCGCCGCTGCGGGTGTTGTTCCAGCGATTCATACGCTCCAGAGAAGCGTCAATATCGGATTCACTGGCATCGCGCAGTGGGCCTTGCTCAGCAATGGATTCCTGCAAGTGCAGGCCCGCCGCGCGGCCAAACACCACCAGATCCAGCAGTGAGTTACCACCCAGACGGTTAGCGCCGTGTACCGATACGCAGGCAATTTCGCCGACGGCAAACAGCCCAGGAATTACTACATCTTCACCCTGCGCATTCACGGTCAGCGCCTGGCCCGTCACTTTGGTCGGGATACCGCCCATCATATAGTGGCAGGTTGGGATAACCGGGATTGGCTCTTTGACTGGGTCAACGTGAGCGAAGGTACGGGACAGTTCGAGAATGCCCGGCAGGCGGGATTCCAGTACTTCTTTACCGAGGTGATCCAGCTTCAGCTTGGCGTGTGGACCCCATGGGCCATCGCAGCCGCGGCCTTCACGGATTTCGATCATGATGGAGCGTGCAACCACGTCGCGGCCCGCCAGATCTTTAGCATTCGGCGCATAACGCTCCATGAAGCGCTCGCCGTGTTTGTTCAAAAGGTAACCGCCTTCACCACGGCAACCCTCAGTCACCAGAACCCCTGCCCCGGCGATACCGGTTGGGTGGAACTGCCACATCTCCATGTCCTGCACCGGTACACCGGCACGCAGGGCCATACCGACACCGTCACCGGTGTTGATGTGGGCGTTGGTGGTGGACTGATAAATACGGCCTGCCCCGCCGGTGGCCAGTACGGTGGCGCGGGCTTTGAAGTAAACCACTTCACCGGTTTCGATACACAGTGCAGTACAACCTACCACCGCGCCGTCCTGGTTTTTCACCAGATCCAGGGCATACCATTCGGAGAAGATGGTGGTGTGGTTTTTCAGGTTTTGTTGGTAAAGGGTGTGCAGCAGGGCGTGACCAGTACGGTCAGCGGCAGCGGCGGTACGGGCGGCTTGCTCGCCACCGAAGTTAAGAGACTGCCCACCAAAGGGGCGCTGGTAGATACGGCCATCGTCCAGACGGGAGAATGGCAGCCCCATGTGTTCCAGCTCCAGAATAGCTTCCGGGCCGGTCTTACACATATATTCAATCGCGTCCTGATCACCGATGTAGTCGGAACCTTTCACGGTGTCATACATGTGCCATTCCCAGTTATCTTCATGGGTGTTCCCCAGAGCTACGGTGATACCGCCCTGCGCAGACACCGTGTGAGAACGGGTTGGGAAGACTTTAGACAGCAGCGCACAGGTCTGGCCACTCTGGGAAATTTGCAGTGCTGCGCGCATACCTGCGCCACCGGCGCCAATCACTACTGCGTCAAATTCTCTTACTGGTAACTTCATTACACACCCCACACCACGACAAATCCATAAATCACATAAACCAGCAACGCGATAACAATCGCCAGTTGCAGAACCAAGCGAATCGCCAGCGGTTTAACGTAGTCCGTTAGTACTTGCCACATACCAATCCAGGCATGGATCAACACTGAGAACAGTGCCAGCAGGGTGAATACTTTGGTGAAGGCTGAGGAAAAGAAGCCAATCCACAATTCATAGCTCAGCTTTCCGCTTGTGGCGAAGAACCCCACTACATAGATGATGTAGAGCGTGAGGACGATAGCGGTAGCACGAACCAGCAAGAAGTCATGTACACCGTTGCGCCCAAGGGCAGAGGCGTTGCTTACCATACGAGGACGCCTGCGAGAATTGAAAGCACGACAGTTATTACCATGGAAACCCAGGCTGAGCGTTTACCCGCTTCTAGTGTTTCTTCCAGATATCCAAAATCCATCAGCATATGGCGAACGCCAACAATGACGTGATAAGCCAATGCAGTGAGAATGCCCCACATAATGAATTTAACGAAGAAGCTACCCATAATATCAGAGGCGACTAAAAAGCCTTCCGGGGAGGACAGCGAGGTGCCTAATAACCACAGCAGGATGCCAACGGCCACAAAAGTGATCACGCCAGACACACGGTGAAGGATTGAGGCAATGGCGGTTACTGGAAACCTGATCGTCGAGAGATCAAGGTTTACGGGTCTCGGTTTTTTCACATTCTTAATCATGAATAGCGCCCACATGCTGTTCTTATTATTCCTTCCTCCGGGTCTGCAGGCGGGTCAGACAGCGTTGGTACTTCTATAACTCTGCGTCATGCAAAAACAGCTGCTTCCAGTTGTTAAAACGAAGGGTTACTACGCTGGTGGCTCCCGGTAGCAGGGGTATTCCGGAGACCTGGCGGCATTATAGGTAGTTCACAATATCATTACAATTAACCTACAAATAGTTTAGCTCCTTTTGGTCAAAACAGTGATCAGCCTCACGATTACAACATTACATTAAAATTCAATCATCTGATTTGACAAAAGTTAAACATTTTTGTTACAAACATAAGCAGAAAATCAGTATAATTCGTAAAAGTTATAGGGCCATACTTTCACCTGACGTTAAGTTATGTAACAGTGAAGTAGATTGACCATTATAATTAACATGGGTAATAGTGATAGACATATTTTGAACTATGGACTGCTAAATCTCTGATTTGCAATAATTTAATTAAGGTCTGGACGGTAATCATCACGCCGCCCATCGCTCTGTACTCCTGAATCCTACTCTCAACAGAGCAACGCGCCATATAACAATTTGGCAACGCCAGACTTGTAGCAAATCAAGATATGCGCAGTCTCTCGCAATAGGCGTTAAGGAGACCGTAAATGGCTGATAAAAAGGCGACTCTGGCATCTCAGGGTGAAGCAAGCATCGAGCTGGACGTGCTAAAAGGCACCCTAGGTCAGGATGTAATTGATATTCGCACGTTAGGATCAAAAGGGGTATTCACCTTCGATCCAGGCTTCACCTCTACTGCTTCCTGTGAATCTAAAATCACCTATATAGATGGTGATGAAGGCATCCTGCTTCACCGCGGTTATCCTATCGATGAGCTGGCAACCAAATCCTCTTACCTTGAAGTGTGTTATATCCTGCTAAAAGGTGAAAAACCGACTCAGGAAGAGTTCAAAGAATTCCGCACTACCGTTACCCGCCATACCATGATTCACGAGCAAATCACTCGACTGTTCCAGGGCTTCCGCCGTGACTCCCATCCAATGGCAGTGCTATGTGGTGTGACCGGTGCTCTGGCGGCCTTCTACCATGACTCACTGGATGTGGAAAACCCACGTCACCGTGAAATCGCGGCCTTCCGCCTGCTGTCCAAAATGCCGACCGTGGCCGCAATGTGCTACAAGTACTCCATCGGCCAGCCCTTCGTTTATCCGAAGAATGATCTCTCCTATGCCGGTAACTTCCTGCATATGATGTTTGCCACGCCATGCGAAGAATACAAAGTGAACCCGGTACTGGAGCGCGCCATGGATCGTATTCTGATCCTGCACGCTGATCATGAGCAGAACGCATCGACTTCTACCGTGCGTACCGCCGGCTCCAGCGGCGCTAATCCGTTCGCCTGTATTGCTGCCGGTATTGCCTCCCTGTGGGGGCCAGCACACGGTGGGGCTAACGAAGCTTGCCTGAAGATGCTGGAAGAAATTAACAGTAAAGAGCACATCCCTGAGTTCGTTCGCCGTGCCAAAGACAAGAATGACTCTTTCCGTCTGATGGGCTTCGGTCACCGCGTTTATAAGAACTACGACCCACGTGCTACCGTCATGCGTGAAACCTGCCACGAAGTACTGAACGAGCTGGGTATGAAAGATGACCTGCTGGAAGTGGCCATGGAGCTGGAACACATTGCGCTCAACGACCCGTACTTTATCGAGCGTAAGCTGTATCCGAACGTGGACTTCTACTCTGGCATCATCCTGAAGGCCATGGGTATCCCGTCTTCCATGTTTACCGTGATCTTCGCCATGGCACGTACCGTTGGCTGGATTGCTCACTGGAACGAGATGCACGACGACGGCATTAAGATTGCCCGTCCTCGTCAGCTGTACACCGGTTACGACAAGCGCGAATTCAGCTCCGATATTAAGAAATAATGTCGAACTGTTTGATAAACAAACGCGCCTCAGGGCGCGTTTTTTACTGGCTGTTCAAGAACAGGTGTACAGTGCGGGCACCAGTAAAAAGGCCGCGAGGCCAGCATGCCGCGGGCAATGAGCTGACCACAGCGTTCACAGGGCTTTCCTTGCCGGTGGAACACTTTAAAGTGAAACAACGCTCCGTGATGGCGATTTTCTTTCCCCTGCCCCCGGGTCTGATAGGACAATCGGGCGATGGATAAACAGGCTTCCGCCAAGGCATCAAGCTGGGCATCAGTGAGATCCACCGCCCGCTGTTGCCCCGCCAATTGCGCCTGCCACAGGATCTCCACCCGCAGATAGTTTCCTAATCCCGCGAGAAACGCCTGATCCAACAACAGGCTGGCAAACTGGCGGCGGCGAAAACGGGTAGATGTCAACCGCTGTTTGACCTGTACTGCGGTCAGCGTCATATCCAACACATCCGGCCCCACTCGCTGGAGAAACGGATGCTTGCTAATGGTCTCCTCGGTATACATGGCGATATCAGAGGCGCTATACAATAAAATGGCAGTGCTGGCGGTTTCCAGCCGCACTCTCAGGCTACGCTTTGGATCGGTTTCCGCCCCGGCTTTGGCAACACGCCACACACCGTACAATTGATTGTGGCTATACATCACCAGGCCATTGGAAAAGTGGGTCAGTAATGCCTTGCCCCGGGTTTCCATGCGCAACACCCGTTGGCCCACCAGCCGGGCGGCATAGGGTTGGAGTTCGGGGAAAGCAAACCAGGCATGGGTAAGGGGTTTATTATTGAGCGCCGTTTCAAGCCGGTCGGCAGCACGGCGTATTTCTGGGCCTTCTGGCATAGCTACTCCTGAGTCATAGGGTTGGCGGTTATTATCCTCCGCTGGCCAGTTAATGCCAGTCACCCGCCAGGGGTAAAAAAAACACCGCCCGCAGGCGGCGTCGGTTGGTTTAAGGGGACTTACTCTTCCAGCCCCAGGTGCCAGGCAATATTTTCGATAAACAGCGTCTGCTCCCGGCGGGCTTTAAAGGCTTCCTCCAGGGTGCAAAACACAAAGTGAATCGGTTCCCCCAGCCGTACCTGGGCCAAATGGTAGAGATCTGATTCGATTACGCAGGCAATACGCGGGTAGCCCCCGGTGGTCTGCGCATCCTGCATCAGCACAATGGGCTGACCATTGGCAGGCACCTGCACCACCCCGGGCATCAGCCCGTGGGAAACCAGCTCGCGCGGGGTTTCCAATTCCAGGTGCTGGCCTTCAAGACGGTAGCCCATGCGGTTACTCTGGGGGCTGATATACCACGGTAGGCGGTAGAAGTTCTCTTGGGTGGCCGGGGTGAAGTCATCAAACTCTGGCCCCGGCATGGCGCGGATACGGTTGCCCCACAAAGGCTGGCGAACGCCACGGGGCTGTTTGAATTTTTTGCCGCCGGGGATAATAGCCAGCGAATCACCATCCTGGAGCGCCCGCCCCTGTAGGCCGCCAAAGCCACCATTAAGGTCGGTACTGGCGGAACCCATCACGTCAGCCACTTCAAAGCCGCCAGCCACCGCCAGATAGCTACGCATCCCCCGTTTAGGTTGGTTTAGCACCAGCTGCTGGCCCCGGCGGAAAGGCTGGCGCCAACCAGTCCAGATCGGTTTCCCATCCAGCCGGGCATCACATCCGGCCCCGGTTAAGGCAAACCAGCCATTACAGGTAAATTCAAAGGTGGCCTGGCCGAGGGTGATCTCCAGAGCCGCCGCCCCTTGCGGGTTACCCACCAGCAGGTTGGCAATGCGCAGGGCCGGGGTGTCCATCGCCCCACCGCCGCTCACGCCGGACTGGCGGAAACCCTGGCGGCCCAAATCCTGCACGCTGGTTAACATCCCGGCTCGAATAATTTTTAGCACACGCCCTCCTTGTGTGGCACAAAGCGAATGGTGTCACCGGGCACCAATAGGTTCGGCTGTTCGCGGCGAAGTTCAAATAAAGCCAAATCCGTATGACCGATCAGGTTCCAGCCACCGGGGGTTTCCAGGGGATAGACCCCGGTCTGGCTACCACCAATCCCTACGGAGCCTGCCGGAACGGTTAACCGAGGCTCGGCCCGGCGCGGTGTAGCCAGTGCACTATCCATTCCCCCGAGATAAGGGAAGCCCGGCTGGAAGCCAATAAAGTACACCACATAATCCACGGCGCTGTGGCGCTCCACCACCTGCTGTAGCGTCAGCCCGCTATGATGGGCCACGTGTTCAAGATCCGGGCCGCCCTCCCCGCCATAAACCACCGGAATATCAATGCGCCGGGTGGCGAGTTCCATCGGTTCACTCTCTTCCCACCAGCTGGCCAGGCGTTCCACCGCATTGGGAGCCTGGGTAATCGGGTCCGCCAGCACGAGGGTGATATTGTTCATCCCGGGGATCACCTCCCGCACTGCGGGGTTGGATTCCAGGCGGCGGGCTAATCCCCAAATACGCTGTTGGGTTTCCAGCGTGACCGGTGGGGTTAATTCCAGTACGACAGCATAATCGCCCAGTAGATAGCAGCGGCCTGGTTGCATCACTTACTCCTGGTTATGCCGGATTAGGGATATCCACAAAGATGACATCTAAATCCGTGGTTTCATTCAGCCAGCCGCTTAAAGCACGGATACCACCACGCTCGGTGGCATGGTGCCCGGCGGCATAGAAGTGCAGCCCCTGTTCCCTGGCCGAATGGATAGTTTGCTCTGAGACTTCGCCGGTAATGAATGCGTCCACCCCAAAGCGGGCCGCTGCGTCAATAAAGTGCTGGCCGCCGCCGGTGCACCAGGCAATACGCTGGATTTTCTCCGGCCCGGTATCGCCACACCATAGCGGTTTACGACCCAGGCGGGCTTCGATCCAGGAGGCCAGCTCTGGCCCGGTCACCGACATGCCCAATTCACCCCAGGGCACCAGCGGTTCAATTTCACCTTGAATAGCGGCCCCCAGCAGCCCGCCCAACTGGGCGTTATTGCCCAACTCAGGGTGCGCATCCAGCGGCAAGTGCCAGCCAAATAAGTTGATGTCATTGGCGAGCAACGCTTTCAGGCGGTTGCGCTTCATGCCGCGAATCACCGGGGACTCCCCTTTCCAAAAATAGCCGTGGTGAACGATGATGGCATCGGCCTGTTGGCGGATGGCTTCGTTGATCAACGCCTGGCTGGCGGTGACCCCGGTGATGATTTTGCGAATATCCGTGCGTCCTTCGACCTGCAATCCATTGGGTGCATAATCGCTAAACGCCGCGCTGTTTAATTTTTCGTTAATCAGGTTTTCCAGTTCGGTGTTCTTCATGGTCTGTTCTCAATGACTATCGCGCGCGGCCTGCCAGGCAGCCAGGGTATCGGCCCGCGCTTGTTTGTGGTCCACCATCGGGCGGGGGTAATCCAGCGTAATCTGCTGCTTATCCGCCCACTCCCACGGTGTATGAATCGCTTTATCCGGCAGCGTTGCCAGCTCTGGCACCCACTGGCGGATAAATTCCCCATCCGGATCAAAACGCTGCCCCTGGGTGGTGGGGTTAAAAATACGAAAATAGGGGGCGGAGTCGGTTCCAGTGGAGGAGGCCCACTGCCAGCCGCCGTTGTTGGAGGCCAGGAAGCCATCCACCAGCTGCGAGATAAAATAACGTTCTCCAAGCCGCCAGTCGATCAGTAAGTCCTTGGTTAGGAAGCTGGCGACAATCATCCTAAGCCGGTTATGCATCCAACCGGTATTATTTAATTGACGCATGGCGGCATCCACTATTGGATACCCGGTTTGCCCCTGTTCCCAGGCTTTCAGCAACTTTTGATCCTTGCTCCACTTTACGTTATCGGTCCAGGGGCTGAAAGGTTGATGGCGGGAGAGCTTAGGCCAGGCCACCAGCAGATGGATATAGAACTCACGCCAGATCAATTCATTCAGCCAGACGCTACCTGGCCCGCCGTTTAAGGCTTGCGGCCATTCCGTTAATAGTCGGTGCAGGCACTGGCGGGGAGAGAGCACCCCGCAGGTAAGATAAGCCGATACCCGGCTGGTGCCATCCTGCGCCGGGAAGTTGCGTGAATCTTCATAACCCTGGGCGGTGTGCTGGCAAAAATGGCGCAGCCGGGCAATCGCCGCCGTTTCCCCCAGCGGGAATAGCGTTTCATCCAATGCTTCCATTGGATAGTCGAAGGGTTTCAGGGCCGGGGTTTTGGTGAGGGGTTGCTCGCGGATAGCCGGGGCGCGCACGCACTCCGGCAGCCCCTCCTGCAAACGTTTCAAAAACGCCCGGCTGAAGGGGGTGAACACCTTATACATCTCATTATTGCCAGTGGTGATGCTACCAGGTGCCAGCAGTACCGCGTCATCAAAACCCTGGCAGATGACGGTTTTTAGCTCCCGCTCCACTCGGGCATCACGCCGCTGCTCATTCAGCTCGTATTGGTAGTTGTAAAACAGCTCATCCACCTGATGGCTCTGACAGAAGTCATCGAGCCATGGGATGGCGGCGTCAAAATCATCCACCTCGCCATAAAATAGCGGGATGTTTTTCTCCGCTAACGCAGATTTCAGCCCTTGCAGATGTTGCCAGATAAACCACGCCTGGCGGGGGGCCATATCATGCTGCCGCCATTGCTGTGGCGTAGCGATAAACACCGCCATCACCCGGTTTTGTGCGCCCCGGCAGGCGGCCGTCAGGGCCAGATTGTCATGAATACGTAAGTCATTGCGAAACCAGACCAGATGGGTGGACATAACGCTCCCTGATTAATTGCCGTAACGTAGGCGTAGAGCCTCGGGATAGGGTTCAAAATAGCGTTGTTGCGCCAGATACGGGTCAGGAAACTCCGCCATATAGTGTTTTAATAAGGTTATCGGCGCCAATAACGGCTGGGTACCCTGACGATAACGCTGGATCAGCGTAGCTAACTCTTCGCGCTGGCGTGCATTTAATTGGTTCCTGAAATAACCCTGAATGTGCATCAGCACGTTGGTGTGGTTACGACGGTTAGCCTGGTGAGCCATCAGCGTCATCAGGCGCTGACGGTATTCAATAAAGAAGCTATCCAGATCGTCATACTCCGCAATAGCTGCCACAAAGCGCCCCAACGCCCGATACTCCGGCTGGGAATGTGCCAGTAGCAGCAACTTATAGCGGCTGTGGAAAGCCACTAAGGCACCACGGGTTAGCCCCTGTTGGCGCAGCAGATTTAATTCATGAAGGGTACAAATCCGTTCGACAAAGTTTTCGCGGATCGCCGGGTCGCACAGGCGGCCATCCTCCTCCACCGGCAGCCAGGGGTATTGGCGCATCAGCTCGGCACAGAAAATCCCGATCCCAGCCTTGCGATTATTTTTACCGTCGGCGTCATAAACCCGCACCCGCTCCATGCCACAGCTGGGGGATTTAGCGCAGACAATATAGCCACACAGGTTTTCCATTCGGGCGATGCGTTGGCGGGCAAATTCCGCCATTTTGTCGGTTAAGTCACCGGGCTGTTGATTGCTATAACGCAGTGAAGGTGGCCCCTCGTCATTTTTCACCAGCCTGAGTGCTGGCCGGGGGGTGGGTAGGCCGATAGCCATTTCCGGGCACACTGGCTCAAAGCTAACCCAGGGGGAGAGATCGTTCACGGCAAATTGTAGCCGCTTATGGCCGCCGTCAAAGCGGACCGACTCGCCGAGCAGGCAAGCGCTTATACCAATCAGGATGTTGTCTTGCATAGCTGGCTCCTTATCACATGAGATAAGTGTAGCCAGGTGAAAATTAGCCCATAAAAAAAAACCGCCTTGCGGCGGTCTTTTAGGAATCAGTAGAAGTCGTGAGCGGCTTGTTCTGCCTGCGCCATCCACACTGGCTTGTTGCTGGTTTTGGACCAGACGCGGTGCAGGTAGCTATAAAAACGGGCGCGGTCTTTCCAGAACAGCATCACTGGCAGGGCCAGAACACCTGCCGCCACTGCGAAAGTACGACGTAGAAAGATCTGCCAGAACGGATAGGTTTGATAAGCCATCGATAATCTCCCCCTCAAGGTGTCCAGCGAATCATGCCAGAAAATTAAATTTGAAATCTGATAAGAATTCTACCGTCTCCTGTGTAGCTTTACTACTCATCAGACCACTCAAATACAGAATAGTACCCATAAATACGCACTTTTTGTTGCATTGTTACCAGATTGTATAAATAAAACTAACCCTTAGTTAATTCATGGAATTGCCATTTTTATACTTTCTTTACACCCGCCGCCCGCCTTTTTACACCTTCTTTGCACCCTAATGATTAGGATTTTCCTAACTAAAAAAGCCACTGGAGGTGGACTGTGGGTGCAGGTGTGATCGCCGGTATCGTGCTGGTATTCCTGTTACTTGGATACCTGTTTTATGCCCTGTTTAATGCGGAGGCATTCTAATGGCCGCTAATGGGTTTTTACTGATTGCCACTTATATGGTGGTGCTTTTCCTGCTGGCAAGGCCCTTGGGGCAGCTATTGGCCCGCTTTATCGACGGTGCACCGGTTCCACTGCTGGCCCGGGTGGAATCCCCCCTATGGAAACTACTGGGGGGCAGTGAAGAGATGAGTTGGGGCCGCTATCTGGCGGCAATTCTGGCTTTTAATGCCCTCGGACTGGTGCTGTTACTCGCCATTCTGATGGGCCAGGGCCACCTGCCCTTTAACCCTCAGCATTACCCCGGTCTCTCCTGGGATCTGGCACTGAATACCGCCATCAGCTTTGTCACCAATACCAACTGGCAGGCCTACGTCGGGGAAGCCACCCTGAGCTACTTTAGCCAGATGGTGGGGTTAACGGTGCAAAATTTCCTGTCTGCCGCCACCGGGATTGCCGTTGCCTTTGCACTGATCCGCGCCTTTAGCCGCCGTTCCACTCACACCCTCGGCAATGCCTGGATAGATCTAACCCGCATCACCTTGTGGGTGCTGGTGCCCATCGCGCTGATTATCGCGCTGGTGTTTATCCAACAAGGCAGCCTGCAAAACCTGTTGCCTTACCAGCCCATCACCACCCTGGAAGGGGTGAAGCAGATGCTGCCAATGGGGCCAGTAGCTTCCCAGGAAGCGATTAAAATGCTCGGCACCAACGGCGGCGGTTTCTTTAACGCCAACTCCGCCCATCCCTTTGAGAACCCAACGGCCATCACTAACTTTGTGCAGATGCTGACGATCTTTCTGATCCCGGCGGCCCTGTGCTTTGCCTTTGGCGATGCCTGCGGCGACCGCCGCCAGGGGCGCACGCTGCTGTGGGCCATGAGCCTGATCTTTATCGTCTGTGTGGCGGTGGTGATGTATGCCGAGCTGAAGGGCAACCCCCATTTAATGCCTTTAGGTGCCGACAGCCATATCAATATGGAAGGCAAAGAGTCCCGCTTCGGCATTCTGGTCAGCAGCCTGTTCTCGGTAATTACCACCGCCGCATCCTGTGGCGCGGTTAACGCCATGCATGACTCCTTCACCGCCCTGGGTGGCATGGTGCCGATGTGGCTGATGCAGATTGGCGAAGTGGTGTTCGGCGGTGTCGGTGCCGGGCTGTACGGCATGATGCTGTTCGTGCTGCTGGCGGTGTTTATCGCCGGGTTAATGATTGGCCGTACCCCGGAATATCTCGGCAAAAAAATTGATGTCCGGGAAATGAAAATGACCGCCCTCGCCATTCTGGTGACCCCAACCCTGGTGTTGCTGGGCACGGCGCTGGCGATGATGACCGAGGCTGGGCGCAGCGCCATGGCAAACCCCGGGCCACACGGCTTTAGCGAAGTACTGTACGCCGTCTCATCCGCCGCTAACAACAACGGCAGCGCCTTCGGCGGTTTAAGTGCCAACACCCCGTTCTGGAACCTGCTGTTAGCCCTGTGCATGTTATTGGGCCGCTTTGCCATTATCGCCCCGGTGTTAGCCATTGCCGGTTCCCTGGTGGTGAAACCGTCCCACCCGGCCTCGGCAGGTACCCTGCCCACCCACGGCCCGCTGTTTATCGGTTTATTGATTGGCACCATCCTGCTGGTGGGTGCCCTGACCTTTATCCCCGCCCTGGCCCTTGGCCCGGTGGCAGAACATTTGTCGGTTTTCGGCTGATTCGGAGTTAACGTTATGAGTCGTCAAAGTGTTGCGATTTTTGAGCCAGCCCTAGTGAAACAGGCGCTCATCGGCGCATTCAAAAAACTCAGCCCCCGCGCCCAATGGCGCAACCCGGTGA
>CBIFWW010000050.1:0-20345 GCA_966186435.1 uncultured Enterobacteriaceae bacterium | reverse complement strand
CAGGAACAGCAGGATCAGCCAGATATACGGCATGGCGATCACCAGCTTGCGGCCGTGGGCCATCTGTAAACGGGTGATTACCCGCTTGATGCCGCCCGGGGGCTTGGTTTGTGTTTTATTTACTGCGGTCATTTCACACCCCCTACTATACCGTCAGGACAACACAGCTATCCGCATCCCAACATAGGCGGACTTCATCCCCCCATGTCGGTGCGCCTTTGCGATAGCGGTGGGCGTTTTGCAACTGGGCGCTGATCATTTGGCCGCTCTTCAGGCGGATGTGATAGATAGACAGATCGCCGAGATAGGCGATGTAAACCACTTCACCAACGGCAAAGTTATAGCCATCTTCCGGCGGCATACCGCACAACATGACTTTTTCCGGGCGCAGGGCCACGTGGACCGGCACCCCATCCACCACTGAGGCATCGGCATCCACTTTCAATGGGTGAATCAACCCCGGGGACTGAATCACCAGGCCATCTTCTTCACGAGCCTTAAGTAGCCCTTCAAACACGTTTACCGAGCCAATAAATTCCGCGCTGAAACGGGTTGTCGGGTGTTCGTAAATTTCTTCCGGCTCCCCGGTTTGAACGAACTTGCCCCGGTTCATAATGGCGATACGCCCGGCCATGGTCATGGCCTCTTCCTGATCGTGGGTCACCATTACGCAGGTCACCCCAACCCGTTCAAGAATATCCACCACTTCTAATTGCATCCGGTCGCGCAGCTTTTTATCCAGCGCACCCATCGGTTCATCCAATAATAACAGCCGAGGACGCTTCGCCAGGCTACGGGCCAGGGCCACACGCTGGCGCTGGCCGCCGGAAAGCTGATGGGGCTTACGTTTAGCAAATTCCTGCATATGCACCAGGCTGAGCATCTCTTCAACCCGGCTGGCGATTTCCGCCCTCGGCAGCTTATCCTGCTTCAACCCGAAGGCGATGTTCTGCTCCACGGTCATATGGGGGAACAGCGCATAAGACTGGAACATCATGTTAATTGGCCGTTGGTAAGGCGGCACATGGGAGAGATCGACCCCGTCCAGCATAATTTGCCCGGAGGAAGGTTGTTCAAACCCAGCTAACATCCGCAATAGCGTCGATTTACCGCAGCCGGAAGGGCCTAACAACGCGAAGATTTCGCCTTTAAAAATGGTCAGGCTGACGTCATCCACGGCATGCTGGCCGTCGAAGGATTTCGTCAGGTTACGGATTTCTAACAGCGGCGTTAGCGCTTTCAGGGTTTTCGCCCGTGGGCGTAGGGTTACATCATTCACGAGAGGTCTTCTCCGGCAAGAACTCAACCAGTACGGGATGCCGCACAACTAAAGGGGCCGAGGATCGCCCTCAGCCCCAGGCACTGCTCTAGGTTTATTTACCGCTCTTGACTTTAGTCCAGGCGCGGGTGATCACGCGGTCAAGCTTCGGCGACTGAACCTGCAAGGTGTATAGGCGGGCGCGAATATCCGCAGGCGGATAGATGCTTGGGTTATCGCGCACTTCGGCTTTCACCAGCGGGGTGGCCGCTTTGTTAGCATTGGCGTAGTAAACAAAGTCACTGATATTGGCGATAACGTCCGGCTTCATCAGATAATCGAGGAACTTATAAGCGGCGTCTTTGTTTTTAGCGTCGGCGGTAACGGCGAACATATCAAAGTAGGCCAGCGCCCCTTCTTTCGGGATGGTGTAAGCCACGTTGACGCCGTTCTTGGCTTCCTTCGCCCGGTTGGCTGCCTGCAACACATCGCCAGACCAACCGATGGCAACACAAACATCGCCGTTTGCCAGATCGTTGATGTACTGGGATGAATGGAAGTAGCGGATCGATGGGCGCAGCTTTAATAGCAGATCGTTGGCAGCGTCGGTGTAATCCTTTGGATTGGTACTGTTAGGATCTTTACCGAGATAATGCAGCACAGTGGCATAGACTTCGCTAGGGGCATCAAGGAATGCCACACCACAGCTCTTCAGTTTTTCTAGGTTTTCTGGCTTGAGGATCAGATCCCAGCTGTTCACCGGGGCATCTTTACCCAGCGCCGCCTTCACTTTATCGACGTTATAGCCAATACCGGTAGTCACCAGCATATACGGGATACCGTATTTGTTTTCTTTGTCGTTTTGCGCCGCCAACTTCAGCATATCTGGATCAAGGTTTTTATAATTCGGCAGTTTGCTTTTATCCAACGGCTCAAAAATCCCGGCCTGGGACTGGCGCTCGAGGAAGCTTGAAGATGGCACCACTAAGTCATAACCGGTGCTCCCGGCCATTAATTTACCTTCTAGCACTTCGTTAGAATCAAAAACGTCATATACCACTTTAATCCCGGTCTCTTTGGTGAAATTGGCCAAGGTATCCGGCGCAATATAATCAGACCAATTGTAAATATGCAGAGTCTTATCATCGGCGGCCCCTGCGGTGGCACAACAGGCCATCAATGCACCGGCTACCGCACCCGACAACCACTTGTTAGATTGGGTGGACATATTTCATTCCTTCTAAAGGTTCAATTCGCATAGAGCGAGATAAATTAACGCCGACAGGCTATGCAATTTCCGTGCATGATTGACCTGATCGCCAGGAAAAGTTTCATAAACTTTACCAGCTGGTTACAATAATTTGCAGCCACGCCAGAATAACTGTAGCCCGGGTTAAGAGCTATAGGGGGGGTTAAAAACCACATTTATCAGTTTTTTAGGCAAATTTTGTCTATGGGATAAACCATTAATGGCTTCAGGGAAGTGATTTGAACTGGTCAATCGGATGTTATACAGATGAAATGATTAGATAACACAGCCGCTACGATAGCGACTGCGCCAAAGATTGTGAAGATCAGTGCAGAAAATGGGTCTCAACCAGCAATTGCTGTTCTTCCTCAGAAGTAAATAGCAATTGCTGCGCGTTGGCTTCCAGAATAACCATTGAGATTTGCTCTTCACTCAGTTGCAGGAACGCAGAGAACTGCTCTTTGGTGATGCCCACTGCTGCGGGCAGGGACTGGCAAACCACTAGTTTTGGTAGATTATCGTCCTGCACATCCACAAAGGCTTTTACCGTTAACGAACTGGCGTTGATATTGGAGATGTCCGCCGCCAATGACAGCAGCGCCGAGGGCTTGACCTCCGCCAGGGCGGAAAACAGCACCACGTTATCGACTAAATCAATTTTAGCGTCATACACCCCATCAAAACTCTGCATATGTGGCAAATGCAGGGCCTGGCAGGTCTCACATTCGAAAAAACTGACCCCGGTCTCATCCAGCCAGCGGCGCATTACATCCAGCGTCGGGACGACGAGTGAATCCATCAAAGCAGATACCTCATTTTAGGGTGTTGGAAAAGCGCAATAGCTTACGCAAAAAGCGCTCTTTTTGCCACGATTAAGGGCCGAATTCCCTTCAACCGCCGGTTTTCAGGCAAAATCCCGGTTTGGCATAGCGCTCAATCCACTGGATCATCTTCCCGGCGATATCCACCCCGGTGGTTTTTTCGATGCCTTCCAGCCCCGGTGAGGCGTTCACTTCCATCACCAGCGGGCCACGGTTGGAACGCAGTATATCCACCCCAGCCACATCCAGCCCCAGCGCCGCCGCAGATTTCAACGCCAGCAGCCTCTCCTGTTCAGACAACTCGGCAATGCGCGCCACCCCGCCCCGATGCAAATTAGACCGGAAGTCCCCCTCCTTGGCCTGGCGCTCAATAGCCGCCACTACCTCATTACCCACTACCAGGCAACGTACATCCTTGCCCTTCGCTTCTTGGATATACTCCTGCACCAGAATATGGGCGTTCAGCCCCCGAAAAGCATCAATTACGCTTTCCGCCGCTTGCCGGGTCTCCGCCAGCACTACGCCAATCCCCTGGGTGCCTTCAACCAACTTCACCACCAATGGCGCACCGCCCACCATCTCGATCAAATCAATGGTGTCATCGGGGGAGTGGGCCATGCCCGTTAGGGGTAAATCAATGCCCTGGCGGGCCAGCAACTGAAGCGAGCGCAACTTGTCTTTCGCACGCGCGATCGCCACTGATTCATTAAGTGGATAACTGCCGAGCATTTCAAATTGGCGCAGTACCGCCATGCCGTGGTAGGTCACCAGGGTGCCAATGCGGGGAATAATTGCATCATAATGGGGCAACGGCTTGCCTTTATAGTGCACACAGGATGCCGTGGTAGTAATGCTCATATAGCAGGACTGCGGATCGATAATATCTACCTGGTGGCCGCGGGCTACAGCCGCATCCCACAAGCGTTTACAAGACCAGAGGCTCCCGTCCCTGGAAAGAATGGCAATTTTCACCCTTAACCTCATTTATATCAGGCGATTAGTCACCGGCTGATCATAGCATTTCCTAGTTTATTAGCGTGTTGCCCAGCCCTGTTTATGCAGGTAATCAAGGATAAACGGGCGGTTTTCTTTAATGATGGTGCGGCGGATATGGTCGCTCCAGGTATCAATACGGGTATTGCTGCCCCGGCTACGATAATAATCTTCCATTTGGCGGTCATATTGCGCCAGCACTTGCTGATCCATCGGCTGATAGCGGTTTTCATGGATCACTAACGCCTCCGGCAGACGGGGTTTAAGATCCGGGTTATCATCGGGCCAGCCCAGGCACAGGCCAAACAATGGCAGCACAAACTTAGGCAGGCCGAGCAATTCAGTAACCACCTCAATATTGTTGCGGATCCCGCCGATATACACTCCCCCCAGCCCCAGGGACTCTGCGGCGGTAAAGGCGTTCTGGCCCATTAGCGCAGTATCTACTACACCCAGCAGCAGTTGCTCCGCCAGCCCCAGCTCCGCCTGCGGGCAGACCTGAAGATGACGATTAAAATCGGCACAAAATACCCAAAATTCAGCGGCCTCAGCCACATGCTGCTGGCCGCCGGTCAACGTCACTAACTGTTGGCGTAACGCCGGATCCGTCACGCGGATAATTGAGCTACATTGCAGGAAGCTGGAACTGGATGTGGCGCGGGCAGCATTGAAGATAGCCTGGCGCTGTTGATCGCTAATGGGTTGGTCGGTAAAGCGGCGGATTGAGCGATGGGCGCAGAGTAAATCAATGGTCGGCGTCATTTTTTTTATCCTTTCTGGGTGAATCGAGTAATTGAGGAGCCAGCCGTTTAGCCGCAAACCAAAGCATTTGCAACGCTGCCGGGATCATCAGCAGCAGGCCGAGGCATGCGGCTACCAGGGCCACCCCGTGCCCGGCTAAAAACCCGGTAAGTGCGATATGTCCGTTAATGGAAAGCCAGGCGAAACTGAGTAATGCAATTCCCAAAACTTCCAGTAACAACATCGGGGTAGAAATAACTTTGGTGCGTTTCATGGCGAACTTCCTGTTTGCAGGCCCAGTATAGTCTGGCTTTAGCCAGCCAGACTTAGCGTAAAATAGCGTATTAATAGTCAATTGACGGCTATAAATATCAGAGCGAAAGGTATAGCCTATTTTGCTTTTGAGGCGAAGCGATTCATCATTATCGCCATTCGCCGTCAGGCTATTCATCAGGAGTATTTATGTTTGCTGTCATCTTTGGTCGCCCGGGTTGCCCTTATTGTGTACGTGCTAAAGAACTGGCTGAGAAGCTGACCTGCGAGCGTGACGATTTCTCTTTCCGCTATGTAGATATCCACGCTGAAGGCATCACCAAAGCTGATCTGGAAAAAACCGTTGGTAAGCCGGTTGAAACTGTGCCGCAGATCTTCCTTGATTCCAAACACATCGGGGGCTGCACTGATTTCGAGGCCTATGCTAAAGAGCACCTGAGCCTGTTTGCCGCCCAGTAAATGGCAAAAAATTGCCGGGCTAAACCCGGCTATTTTTCTTTGAATGATGCCGCAATGAATACCATAACAGGTACCCCAGCGATCCCAGCGACGTCCAGAACACCGCACTAAATAACCATGCCATTTCTTGCAAGAACGGGCGCTCAGGCTCTATCCACACATGCTGCGCAATAGCGCATAACGGAATGGCGATAATTGCCCCTACCAGAGGTTCAAATATTCTTTGCCAGCGGGAAACATAGCTGGCGATAGCGCCGGGCACAATAAAGATAAGCATCCCTATTTCCGGGTGACTAGTATTATCTAGCGTCCTGCGTAAGTACCAGCGTAGCCCAACAAACACCGCCAAAAAAAGCACGCAGCAGCAGATGACCCCTACTCCACGATTTCGTCCAATCACATCATCCTCCTGCTATCCGATGCAGCCAATATCTGCCCGGTAATAATTCCCCCAGTGAGATAAATTCCTTAGCATTCCTTGCCAAATTCGTTAACACATTCGCGCCATATTCTGACTAGCCGTAAATCATCGAAAAGATTAAACTAACGGCAGTTTTGCGCAGTCAATGGGCTATTTTATTATTATGTTAAGGCCGGTTCCGAGGTCCTTAAAGCACTCTGACATTAGCGCAAAAAATCACCTAATTCAATAGCTTACTAGTAACCAAGAAGTTAGACCTTGTGAATATAAACGTCGCAGAATTGTTAAACGGGAATTACATCCTGTTATTATTTGTCGTATTAGCCCTGGGTTTATGTCTGGGTAAAATTCGGCTTGGCCCCGTTCAACTCGGTAATTCCATTGGCGTTTTAGTGGTTTCACTAATACTTGGGCAGCAGCACTTCGCCATGAATACCGAAGCCCTGAACCTTGGCTTCATGTTGTTTATCTTTTGTGTCGGTGTGGAAGCTGGGCCAAACTTTTTCTCTATTTTCTTCCGCGACGGGAAAAACTACCTGGCCCTGGCGCTGGTGATGGTGGGCAGCGCCATGATCATTGCTCTGGTGCTCGGCAAGGTCTTTAAATGGGATATTGGCTTGACCGCCGGGATGCTGGCCGGCGCCATGACCTCCACCCCAGTGCTAGTAGGTGCAGGGGATACATTGCGTAACGCCGGTATGCCTGAACCACAGCTGGCTATAGCACTTGATCACCTCAGTCTCGGCTATGCGTTAACTTACCTGGTGGGGCTGGTCAGCCTGATCGTCGGCGCACGTTACATGCCGAAGCTCCAGCACCAGGACTTACAGACCAGCGCCCAGCAAATCGCCCGTGAACGGGGCCTGGATACCGACGCTACCCGTAAGGTTTATCTGCCGGTGATCCGCGCCTATCGTGTTGGTTCCGAACTGGTGGAATGGATCGACGGTAAAAACCTGCGTGAACTCGGCATTTATCGCCAAACCGGTTGTTATATCGAACGCATCCGCCGTAACGGCATTCTGGCGAACCCGGATGGCGACGCAGTGCTGCAAAAAGGCGATGAGATCGCTCTGGTGGGCTACCCCGATGCCCATGCCCGTTTGGACCCAAGCTTCCGTAACGGTAAAGAAGTCTTCGACCGCGATCTGCTGGATATGCGAATCGTTACTGAAGAGATCGTGGTGAAAAACCACAATGCCGTTGGCCGCCGCCTGGCCCAGCTAAAATTGACTGATCACGGCTGTTTCCTCAACCGGGTTATTCGTAGTCAGATTGAAATGCCAATCGACGATAACGTGGTGCTTAATAAAGGCGACGTGCTCCAGGTAAGCGGCGATGCCCGCCGGGTTAAAACTATCGCTGACCGCATTGGCTTTATCTCAATCCACAGCCAGGTGACGGATCTGCTGGCCTTCTGCGCCTTCTTTATCATTGGCCTGATGATTGGGATGATTACCTTTGAGTTCAGTTCCTTTAGTTTCGGCATCGGTAATGCCGCTGGCTTGCTGTTCGCCGGTATCATGCTCGGCTTTCTGCGGGCCAACCACCCCACCTTTGGCTATATCCCGCAAGGGGCGCTGAATATGGTGAAGGAATTTGGCCTGATGGTGTTTATGGCAGGTGTCGGCCTGAGCGCTGGTAGTGGCATCAACCACGGCCTGGGTGCCGTGGGTGGCCAGATGCTGGCAGCAGGCCTGGTGGTCAGCCTGATCCCAGTGGTGATTTGTTTCCTGTTTGGTGCCTACGTGCTGCGCATGAACCGCGCCATGCTGTTTGGTGCCCTGATGGGCGCCCGCACCTGTGCGCCAGCCATGGAGATCATCAGCGACACTGCCCGCAGTAACATTCCTGCCCTGGGCTACGCGGGTACCTATGCCATCGCCAACGTGTTGCTCACCCTGGCAGGTACGTTAATCGTGGTTATCTGGCCCGGGCTAATCTCGTGACCGGGCCAACAAAAATAAAAAAATATTTTTTGCATTGCAGCGAACTTTTTGGGGAAGCGCCAGTCTGAGTTAGTGCCACTGCTTTTCTTTGATGTCCCCAATTTGTGGAGCCCGTCAACCCCGCCTCTTTGGTTCAAGGTTGATGGGTTTTTTATTGCCTGAATTTCAGGGGGTTTAGTATCAGTAGGTTAGCGCGTAAATTGGATGTTTGTGGCGACAAAGTGGCGGCAGAGTCTTAGCGTGGTGGCAAAAAGAAAACAGCTAAGGCAGATCAGAAAGAAAGTAATGCTTGCCCGGCTTTTGGGTGAGGTGGCGCAGAACTTATCTTCATGGGACGGCTAACGAGCCTAACAAAGGTTCCATACGTCACGAAGGTATGCCCACATTCAATATTGGTGCACCTGTCATAACGCTCCTTAGTTTCACTGGAAATTTGGAAGCTGCTTCGCGTGTACATCACTGCGGCGATTCATAAATTTGACCATAATATTAACCTTATTTTAATCCAATTTTCCCTCCGATGATTTCCAATAATTAATGAATTCGGCCCTTTACATATCAGCGTATTATCTCATTTTACTTACATCGCAACGCTTAGGTGAATAATTTTGGTGAAAGGGCCAATAATTACTATGCCTTGTTAGTTATTAAATAGCGATATCAGCCGCAAAATCGTAATAATTTCTTGCAAATTATCACATGGATGGTACAACTTATTTAAAGGATTTAAAGAACTAATCGGAGGATGGATGAGTGTTATAAACCCCATAAGCCCTAATATATTTAATGCTGAATTTTTGAATTCCCCGGCCGCCGCAGTTGCAGCATGGCTTTCTATCGCTGGAGTTGTTATAACTTTGGTTACAATGATTCTTAGAGCATTGTTTAAATATAGAAAGTCTCACGACGAGGTATTGAAAAAATCTGGCATTCCCCCTTTTGTATTAAATTTCTTTCTTATACAAATTTCTTTAAAAAAACTTCCTGCTGTCTCATGGATAGAAAAATTTACTACTGTAGTATTTTGGCTTATTTTTCTAATGTCAGCTTATTTTTTTGGATCAGCACTTATCCAAACTACCAAAACACCACCAGAATATACGCTGCTTTATTGGAAAAATTCAGGTGAATCATTTTTCATGTCAAATAAAGTGGCCACTGAGGCGACAGTATTTTCGGTTCCTGCTTGGGAGATATCAAAAGACGACTGTATGCAAACCTTGCCTACAAATATTGAAAAATATAATGCCTTAACAATTGATCATAAAGAGGTTATCTGTAGATTACTCACCACTGATGAAGGTAAGGCTTATGTTAAAAATTCGGTTAAACGCTTCGTCAAAGACAAATTATTCATCTATTCTATAATTCCAACAATCATTTTATTTCTGTTATGGATCTCATCTAGTTTAGTGTTAACTAATTATTACTCTAAGAGAGTCAGGAAATATATTCTTACTGAACAAAAGAATGCAATCCAGTGGGTTAAAGGTGAATTCAAAGTAGAAGGCGTCTATTTAATATATCAGGAGCTAGAACCCACGCCTCGTCGTTAAGTTAGAATTCGGCATTACTGCTCCCTTTACGGCTAATACATGTTTGTAGGCCGTAATTTTCATCGCAGTGATTCTCTTAATTAATTTATCAAAATAAAAACAGCATCAATGGTAATGTGTACCTGTTCTCGATGCTATACATCCTCAACGTTATAAGCCCAAAGTTATGCATACTTAAATCTTTTAAGGATAACTTATGTATTCTAAATGTATTTTCTCAAAAATAAAAATCAGTCATTCAATATTTTTTAAATTGAGCAGTTTGAATTTAACCATTTATTTATTAAATGATGATGAAGAGTTTGCACCATATCACAAACTACATCAGAGTCACTAAATGAAGAAATTATCGCACTTGTAAATGAGTTTAACTCGCAAAAAATAATGGACAAACTTCAGAGTTTAAAACCCCTATTAAATGGGAAATTAGCCTTACCGTGATTTGTTTTGACTGAACATCACCCATACAACCATACCCCCACCCTCGCAGACTCAGCCAGCATACGCAAAGTTAATGGCTCAGGGTCATCGTCATCACCTCCACCGGTGAACAGTGCATAAAGGAAGAAGGTTTCAACAGGCCAGTATTTTTCAAAATCGAAATCCGCGGGATCAACGTTGAAGCGTTCGAAATATTCACTCATTATCTGAGCACCGGTCTCACTGGCCCATACATAGTCTCCGGTACTTAGGCTGATATCCAGGTTGGTTAGCCAGCGTTTATTAATAAACAATCCAGGCTTATTGAAACGTTTGTTGTACCAAGTAAGCACATCATCTTCAGTCACCTGCAATCCCTCGAATTCAATTTTTTCTTACGACTAATCCTAAACCCCATCCGATACCGGGTAAATCCGCACACCAATCACCCTAGTGGATCAAAGTCTGACTTTTCATCTATTAAGACGAATACTGATCCCCCCAACCCCAATATATATGTACACCCGTACCCATCACTGCTAGTGTTGAGTCAATGTTTAACAACTGCAGTTTTCTCATGGTTTCTCCTTCTAATTCTTCCCGTAAAGCCCTGCGCCATCGTACCTGGGCGCTGTTTATGTTCTTCTTCCTTCCTGGGCTGCTGATGGCATCCTGGGCCACCCGTACCCCTGCTATTCGTGATGTGCTGCATGTCTCCACCGCCGAGATGGGGGTAGTGCTTATTGGGCTGTCCGTTGGCTCGATGAGCGGTATTTTAAGCTCCGGCTGGCTGGTTAAACGCTTCGGCACCCGCAAAGTCATCCGTGCAGCGATGATACTGGTGATTATCGGCGTGGCAGCCATGAGCGCCGCGCTGTATGTGGCAATCCCGCTGCTATTTGCCCTGGCGTTACTGGTGTTTGGGGCCGGGCTAGGGTCTTCGGAAGTAGCGATGAACGTGGAAGGGGCCATTGTCGAGCAGCTGCTGAAGAAGACCGTATTGCCGATGATGCACGGCTTTTACAGCTTCGGCACGCTGGTGGGTGCCGGGGTAGGTATGACGCTGACCGCTCTGGGCTTGCAGGCGGATATCCATATTTTACTGGCAGGGCTGGTGGCGATTGTGCCGCTGTGGTTGTCATTGCAAGCCATTCCGGAAGGCACCGGGCGGGATAGCCAGGAAGAGAAACAGGCCCGGGCAGCTAGCAATCATCGCCCATTCTGGCGGGATTCTCAGCTGCTATTAATCGGCCTGATTGTGCTGGGGATGGCCTTTGCTGAAGGTTCCGCCAATGACTGGCTACCGCTGTTAATGGTCGATGGTCATGGCTTCAGCCCTACTTCCGGCTCGTTGATTTATGCCGGGTTCACTCTGGGGATGACCACCGGCCGGTTCTGCGGCGGTTGGTTTATTGACCGTTACAGCCGCCAGAGCGTAGTACGGGCCTGCGCCCTAATGGGGGCGATTGGCATCGGCATGGTGATCTTTATTGATAATGCCTTTATTGCCGGTGCGGCGGTGATTTTCTGGGGGCTAGGTGCCTCTCTGGGCTTCCCGCTGACGATTTCCGCCGCCAGCGATACCGGGCCGGATGCGGCGACCCGAGTAAGCATTGTAGCGATAACCGGCTATATTGCTTTTCTGGTCGGCCCGCCGTTGTTAGGCTTCCTGGGTGAGCATTTTGGTTTACGCCACGCCATGTTGGTGGTGATGAGCCTGATGATCATCGCGGCCATGGTAGCCCATGCGGTGGCCAGGCCAGCAGTTCCATTTAACCAAGGTGCGGCCAGCGGTGCCGCCCCGGATAATCCTTAACAATCATACAGGGAACGACTAATGCGTGTAAAACTGATTGCTGTCGATATGGATGGCACCTTTCTTGACGATAACAAAAGCTATAACCGCCCGCGTTTTCTGGCCCAGTATCGCCAGTTAAAAGAACGGGGTATTCGCTTTGCCGTCGCCAGCGGCAACCAGTATTACCAGTTGAAATCCTTCTTCCCGGAGATTGCCGATGAAATCGCCTTTGTGGCGGAGAACGGCGCCTGGGTAGTGTGTGAAAATCAGGATGTATGGAATGGCGAGATCCCGGCAGATAAGCTGGCGCAGGTGATGGCTTGCCTGCGGGATTTCCCGGAGCTGGAAATTATCCTGTGCGGTAAAAGCCAGGCTTATACCCTGGCCCGTTACGATGAGGCCATTAAACAAATGGCCGCCCTCTATTACCACCGGCTGGCGGTAGTGGATAATTTTGATGGTATCGAAGATGTGTTCTTTAAGATCGGTCTGAACGTCCCCCATGCCACCCAGGCGGATATTTTGGCCCGGCTGATAGCCGCCACTGACGGGGTATTGATACCCGTCTCCAGCGGCCACGGCTCTATAGATCTGATCCTGCCAGGGGTGCACAAAGCCAATGGCCTGCGCATTCTGCAACAGCGTTGGGGGATTGAAGACAGCGAAGTGGTCACCTTTGGCGACAGTGGTAATGACCTGGAGATGCTACGCCAGGCCGGGTTTGGCTTTTCGATGGAGAACGCCGCCCCGGAAGCCATAAACGCTGCCCGCTACCGCGCCCCGCACAATAATCAGCAAGGGGTGCTAGAAGTGATTGACCGGGTGCTCAATCGGCAAGCCCCCTTCCACAGCTAAGATAAAAAGGGCAATCTGTTGATTGCCCTTTTGATTAGTTTACGCCGCTGCCAACCCGTTTATTATTCAGGAAGTAAACAATCAGCCCCAGCCAAATAGCCCCACTCGCCAAGTTAAATAGGCTGAAGCCAGCGTTACCGCTCACCATCCAAGCGTGTTTACTGAGTTCGATACCCACCGTGAAGATCAGCATCTGTAGCATCCCCATGGCCGCCGACACAGTACCTTTACTCATCTCGCTGGCAAACAGCGTCAGGCGTACCAGCCCGGCGTTAGCCAGACCAATGCCGAAAGCATACAGACTCAGGCCAGCGGTCATCCACAGATAGGCGTGGTTGGAGATCAACGTCATCACGCAAGCCAATACCAGGCCCAGCACGATCGGCACACCACCGGCAATAATCAGCGAGCGCACGGTTTTGCGGGCCGTCAGGCGCGCCAACACCAGGTTACCAATGATCAGCGCCCCAAAGATAGGCACCTGCAACAGGCCGTACTCATAGCTACTGAGCTTCTCCCCACTGATGATGATCACCGGGGACAATGCAATCCATGCCAGCAGCGGCAGGCTGACGAAGCCCAGCGCCAGGGAGCCAGCCATAAAGCGGCCATTGCGCACCACCAGCCCGTAATCCGCCGCCAAATGCTTAACGGATAGCGGCTCACCAATGCGTGTCGCGGTTTCCGGCATCGCCTTCCACAGGCCCCATAGGGCAAAGGCCGAGAGTACGGCAAACAGCACAAACATCATTTCCCAGGGCAGCACGTGGACCCAGACCGCCCCCACCAGCGGCCCCAGTAAGGGCGCAATCAAGGCTACATTCGCCATCAGCGCGGTGATTTTGATACACACCGCCTCTTCATAGGACTCTTGAATGGCGGCATAACCCACCGAGCCAATAAAGCACAGGCTTATCCCCTGCAAGAAACGCAGGAAGGTGAACTGCTCAATATTCTGCACTACCAGGGTGAACAGGCAGGTGACGATAAACCATACCACCCCAGTGAGTAGCACCGGGCGGCGGCCAATACGATCCGACAGCGGGCCTAACAGCCATTGCAGGAACATGCCGCCTGCCAGATAAGCCGTCATCGAGGTGGATACCCACCCTTGGCTGGCCTGGAATTGCTGCACCACGGCTAGCATTCCCGGCTGGATCATGTCATTGCCGATATAGGTAGAAAATTCATAAAGCACCAGGCAGAGCGGGAACAGCAATGCCCGACGACCAAGCCGTTGATTATTTTGCATAGAAGACCCATTGAGGCAGAAAACGCCGCAGAGTGTAATGAAATGGCCTGTACAGGGATAGTTAAATTATTCTCAATTGCACAAGGTTACGCCAGCATTTCAGTTTGTTTAAGGTTTCCTTAACTTTCACCGCATATTCTGGGGGAAATGATATTCACCCGATACCATCATGCATTCTTCCCATCTTGCCGTTGGCAGTACAAATCGTCAAATTAGGAGCAATCGTCTTTACCGATTGCCGCTGCGCTTTTACGTTAACCAGTTCATTGTTCTGGCCCTTATGGCGCTGGTGTTTACCTGGCTTTCCCGCGATGGCCGTCTGGATAGCGCCATCACCAACATGTGGTATGACAGCGTGGCTCACCGGTTCCCGCTGCAACATAACCAGTGGCTGGAACTTATCAACCACAAGCTTCTCAAAGACCTGGCGATTTCCGCTGGTGCCATCGCATTGATTTACGGTCTGATTCGCCGTCATCCGCGTTTAATCATGGTAGGGGTATTAGTGGGGATGGGAGCATTAGCGGTCGGCGTATTAAAAGCCACCAGCCATCATTCCTGCCCTTGGGATTTGATTGAGTATGGCGGTAAAGCGGTGTCTTACCCGCTGTTCTCCGCCGTTCCCGCAGATAGCGGGCCGGGGCGTTGCTTCCCTGGGGGCCACGCCTCCAGCGGTTTTATGGTGATGGGCTTTTTCTTTTTATTCTGGCGTGAAAAACCACGCCTGGCTTGGGCGATGTTTGCCTTTGGGGCAACCTTAGGATTGGTAATGGGCTTTGGGCAGATTGTCCGGGGCGCGCATTTTTTAAGCCACAACCTGTGGGCAGGTTGGTGGGTCTGGTTCACTCAGCTGGCGGTGTATGCCATCGTTACTACCTGGCTGGTAAAGGATATATAAGGTTATGATTGAATCACTAAATCACACTTGGTTCTTAATGATTAACGCCACCCCCGCCTCGCCGGAGTGGTGTATCGATTTGGCCCAGTTCCTGGCAAAAGACATGATTCTGATTGTGCCGTTACTTATCGCGACTTTATGGCTATGGGGACCAAAGGATCGGGTGCAGGCTC
The DNA here is from genome assembly GCA_966186435.1 of uncultured Enterobacteriaceae bacterium. Taxonomy (GTDB): domain Bacteria; phylum Pseudomonadota; class Gammaproteobacteria; order Enterobacterales; family Enterobacteriaceae; genus CBIFWW01. The sequence goes on along the minus strand of CBIFWW010000050.1, from coordinate 5,229 downwards.
AGCGCCGGCTGGTGGTGAAAACGGCTTTTGCCCTAGTCTTTAGTCTGCTGCTGGCCCAATCCATGGGTTATTTGATTCAACATCAGCGCCCGTTTGTAGAAGGCGTTGGTCATACTTTCCTCACCCATAAGGCGGATTACTCCTTCCCGAGTGACCATGGCACCATCAGTTTTACCTTCGCCCTCGCCTTTCTCTACTGGCACCGGGTATGGTCCGGGATTGTGCTGTTGGCTGTGGCCTGTTCGATTGCCTGGTCCCGGGTTTATCTGGGAGTCCACTGGCCGATGGATATGGTTGGCGGTCTACTGACGGCCATGTGTGGCTGCCTGATGTCTCAACTGCTATGGGCCAAATTCGGACATGGCGCTCAGCATAATCTCCAGCGGTTGTATCGGGTTTGCTTCGCCCTGCCGATCCGTCTGGGTTGGGTCCGCGAGTGACTCTCCGGTAACAGAAAGGTAGAATATTCAACCCGGCCGCGCCGGGTTTTTTCTTATTGGGGGAATTATGGAAATGCGCCGGGCAGCACGACTTGAACAACTCGCACAGGCTATCCGCCAGCACGACAAACTGCACCTGAAGGATGCCGCCGCTTTATTGGGTGTGTCGGAGATGACCGTGCGCCGCGACCTCAGCCATCGCCAGGGTGAACTGGTGTTACTGGGGGGCTACGTAATGCTAGAGGCCAGGAGCAGGGGCGCCAGCCACTATTTGCTTAACGATCAGCTGGCCCTGAATGTCGACCAAAAGCGCCAGGCAGCCCGGCTGGCGGCGGCCTTGGCTCACCCCCATCAGACGCTGTTTTTTGATTGTGGCACCACTACCCCGTTAATCATCGAAGCCATTGATGATGGACTGCCCTTCACCGGGGTGTGCTATTCCTTGAATACCTTTCTGGCACTCCAGGCCAAGCCCCTGTGCCGGGTGCTGCTATGCGGCGGTGAATTCTGCGCCAGCAATGCCATTTTCAAACCGCTTAATTTTGCCGAAACCTTAAATAACGTCTGCCCGGATATCGCCTTTTTCTCCGCCGCAGGGGTGCACGCCCACTACGGGGTAACCTGCTATAACTTGGATGAGTTGCCGGTGAAGCAATGGGCGCTGAATGCCGCCCAGCGTAAGGTGCTGGTGGTGGATAGCAGTAAATTCGGCCAGGTGCGGCCCGCCAATATGGGCAGTATTACCCAGTTTGATATGCTGATAAGCGATAGCCAACCAGACCTGGAGATCCAGGTGCTGGCGGCGCAAAGCGATGTGGTGATGCGCTGGAAATAGCTAACTATCAGGAGAACCAGCTACCGAACCAACCGTGTAGCTTCATCATCACGAAGTCTAACATCCGGCTAAAGAAGCCCCCTTCCTGCACCGGCTCCATCACAATCAGCGGGCGCTGTTCAATGGATTTACCGTTAAGCTGGAAGTCAATGGTCCCCACCACTTGGCCCTTTTTCAACGGTGCCGTTAACTGCGGTTGAGTTAAGGTATAGCTGGCTTTCAGGTTTTTTAGTTGGCCGCGAGGAATAGTAATTGATCCTTGCTCCCCGGCCCCCAGCTTGGCTTCATTGACGTCGCCATACCAGACCTTCTGAGTGACGAAGGTGGCATCAGGTTTAATGGGGGTAACGGTTTCAAAGAAACGGAACCCCCAGGTCAGCAGCTTTTCAGTCTCGCGAAAGCGAATACTATCGGTTTTCGTCCCTAAAACAACTGACACCAGGCGCATATCCCCCTGAGTGGCAGAAGCCACCAGGTTATAACCAGCACCGGCGGTGGTCCCGGTTTTCATCCCGTCCACATTCAGGCTGCTATTCCACAATAAGCGGTTACGGTTCGGCTGACGGATCTTATTGAAGGTAAACTCTTTTTCTTTGTGGATAGCGTATTCTTGCGGCACATCATGGATCATTGCCCGGCCCAACAAGGCCATGTCGCGGGCAGTACTGAACTGCCCCGGCGCATCCAGGCCGTGAACGGTTTTGAAGGTGGTGTTAGTCAGGTTCAGCTTCTGGCTATAGCCGTTCATCAGGTCGATAAAGGCATCCTGGCTACCGGCTACATAATCCGCCAGAGCGATACAGGCGTCGTTGCCCGACTGGATAATCACGCCTTTGTTCAGGTCAGATACCGATACCCGGTCCCCTGGCTTAAGGAACATCACTGAGGAGCCGCGCAACGCCGGGTTGCCGGTGGCCCAGGCATCTTTACCAATGGTGACCATATCATCCAACTTGATTTTGTTAGCCTTCAGCGCCTGGCCCACCACATAGCTGGTCATCAGCTTAGTCAGACTGGCAGGATCTAACTTCTCATCGGCATTCCCTTCTGCCAGCACCTTACCGCTGGCATAGTCCATCAATATCCATGCCCGTCCATCCACCTGCGGCGTGCCCGGGGCTTCTTCCGCAAAAGCTATTGGTGCAGTAATCAGCAGCAGCGTCGAACCGGCAGCCCAACCACGCCATGAAGAGAAAATCGATTTTGTCATAATGCCACCCAGTATCCATTCCAAATTCATCAGCCCGGAAAATACGGACTGCAAAAGCATTGAGTAAGCTAGCGTTTGTCTCTCCCCAATGAAACCTGCCATTGGTAAAGTTTTTAAAGTTTATGCGATAACCGGGGCGGTTGCTGCCAGGAGGCTGATTTTTTTGAATGTTATTGACGGTTTGTGGCACTACATCACTTTTATTGCACTGCCTCGGCCCGCCTGCAACCAGGGGTGCTAAACTTGCAACCTCTGCAAAAAATACTCAAGGAATTAACATGCTAACGCTGTGGGGCAGAAACAACTCAACCAATGTGAAGAAAGTGCGCTGGTGCCTGGCAGAGCTGGGGATGGAATACACCCCTATTCCGGCAGGCGGGCAGTTTGGGTTAAACCACGACGACGCTTATCTGGCGATGAACCCTAACGGCCTGGTGCCCTGCCTCAAGGATGATGCGCAGGATTTGGTGCTGTGGGAATCCAACACCATTGTGCGTTATCTGTTGGCGGAATACGGCACGACCACCCTGTGGCCAGCGCAACCCGCTAGGCGTGCGGCGGCAGATAAGTGGATGGACTGGGTAGTGGGCACCTTTACTGCCCCGTTCCGCGGCGTGTTTATCAGCCTGGTGCGCACCGCCCCGGCAGACCGGGATCAGGCTTTGATTAACCGCAGCGTGAAAGAGTGTAATGCCTTGATGGCGATCCTCGACCAGCAGCTAGCGACGACGACATGGCTGGCCGGCGACGAATTCAGCATGGCGGAGATTGCCATCGCCCCTACCATCTATGCATTGATTAACCTTGAAGTAGACTGGCAGCCCCACCCGCACCTGCGCCGCTGGTATCAGCAGCTCACCGAGCGCCCGGCCTTCCGGGATACAGTGATGCTGCCGATTAGCTGATGTTAAGCTCGGTCAGGATGCCGGGCTGACTTTCAATAACTGGCCGTCGGATTCGTCGGTCAGCACATATAAGTAGCCATCCGGCCCTACCCGCACATCGCGGATGCGGGCATCCACATCGGTCAGCAACCGCCCCACTTCCGTCACCTTATCGCCATCAACGGCCAGCTCGATTACCGCTTTCTCTTTAAGTGCCCCGATAAACAGTTTGTTCTGCCATTGGGGGAAGGTTTTGCTGTCATAGAAGGCCATGCCGCTTACCGCCGGTGACACCTTCCAGTAGAACAGCGGTTGCTCGGTGCCAGGTGCTTCGCCCCCTTTCGCTTCCGGGATATCCAGGCCGCTGTAGTTCACGCCCCAGGTAGCAATTGGCCATCCATAGTTTTTTCCTGGCTCTACCCGGTTGATCTCATCCCCGCCTTTCGGACCGTGCTCATTCACCCATAGCTGCTGGTTCCAGGGATTAATCGCCAACCCCTGAGGATTACGGTGGCCGTAAGACCAAATGGCCGGATTGGCCCCGGATCGTGCCGCCAGCGGGTTATCCTTTGCCACCTCCCCTTGGTCCGTCAGGCGCACCACCTTGCCTTGCAACTTACCCAGATCTTGGGCGGTACTGCGCTGGTTGTTTTCCCCCAGAGCCACAAACAGATGGCCCTGTTTATCAAACACCATGCGCGCGCCGAAGTGGTTGCCGGTGGAGAGCTTTGGCTGTTGGCGGAAAACGACCTTAAAGTTTTGCAACTGGTTCAGCTGTGGGTTAAGGGTGCCATAGCCCACGGCAGTACCGGCTTTGCCATCACTCCCCGCTTCAGCAAAGCTTAGCCACACCCGGCGGCTAGTCTCAAAGTCCGGGGCCAGCACCACGTCAAACAACCCGCCCTGCCCTTCAGCCCAGACTTTTGGCACCCCGCTGATGGCCACCGACTTCTGGGCGCCGGGTTTCCAGTACAGCAATTCCCCACCGCGCAGGGTGATGAGCATCCCCTGTTTTTGGGGCAAAAAGGCCAGCGACCAGGGGTGATCCAGACCTTTTAGCAATGCGGTATGTTGGGCTGCAGGGGCGGCGGCCCAGGCATTAAAAGAGAGGCCAGCTACTAATAGCAAACCAGATAGACGATATTTCACCCTGTTACTCCTTGTAAGAATTTATGGTTAAGGGTAGTCGGCCCGTGTGAGGCTGCACGTAAAATCAGGTAAAGGCAGGGGAAGCTATCCTACCTGATTAAGTCTAAGGGGCGTCGTGAAAGGCGGCCAGATTGCGGCAAACGGCATCGGTTAAGCGCCATTGAGTTTCCAGTTTCTCTACGTCTACTGCAATAAATAGCGGGCAATATTATTTGCCAGTCATTTGACTTAGTATTGCGGTGGTGAGCGCCCCGGTGCCATCCAGGAAGGCCAGGATCTCTTCATGAACAAGGTCGTCGCGGATTTTCGTGAAGTCTTCGCGTGATTCCGCGCAAAGGGCAAATAGCTTTTCCTTGAGGGCGGCACTTTCCGCCACCGACATGTAGCCTTTTACCTTCTTTAACGCGACATAGCCCTGCAAAGCATCACATGCCTCTGCCATTTTAGGGTCCAGGTCCTGCTTGCGTTTGCCTGGCATAGCCTACCTCCGGTTCCTGACGGATGTCGGGCCACGTTAAGGCGGGGTTGCCGATTGTTTATTGACCAAAATCAAGTTGTTGCTGTGATGATTTTTATCAAGCACCATCACATCCTAGCAATTAATATTATACTGCATAATCGTCGTGCTTAGGCTATGTTACCAGTAAAAATACATATACAATCATTGACATTACTACAATGTTCGCAATGAGTAATTTCAATGAAAAATAT
>CBIFWW010000049.1:0-20681 GCA_966186435.1 uncultured Enterobacteriaceae bacterium | reverse complement strand
GGATATTGCCGGGCTTGATGCCGGTCGGCAGGCAATGCTGCTGCAAAAATCGGGTGAACGCCGCCTGAATATTCGCCCTGCTTATATGCTGACACCGGTAGCGATTGAGTCACGGGCTAACCAGTTGATTAAATCAGCTAGCGTTCCTGGCGCTGATGCTAATAGCGGGATCAGTAACCCAATTCAAAACTTTGCCACTGTCCTTTCTGAAGCACGACTTGATGATGCAAGCCCTACAGATTACTACCTGGCGGCGGCACAAGGTCGGGATACCATCGAAGTGGCATACCTTGATGGTGTTGACACTCCTTATCTTGAGCAACAACAGGGCTTCACTGTGGACGGTGCTGCATTCAAGGTGCGCATTGATGCCGGGGTGGCCCCACTAGACTGGCGAGGGCTGGTCAAAGTCACTACAAAATAACAACCGCCGCGCTGGCGGTTTTTTTATACCTGAAGGTGGCTGCTGGTCACCTTGTCTATTTCTAGCTGGAGATAAATCATGGCAGCAAATTATTACCAGGACGGCACCACGATGGACTGGAGCAACTCAACCGGCAAGCCAGTGGTATCCGGTCAGGCCGTGGCAGTCGGCAACATTACAGGCGTGGCTCATGCGGATATTCCCGATAGCGGTGCGGGCGTTCTGCATATGTGCGGCGTTTATATTTTGCCGAAAGTGGCTGACGAAACCTGGGCCCGTGGTTCGAAGCTTTACCTGAATGTAGACGGGCTGCTAACGGCAGTCGCTCCTGCTGACAACATTGTTGTCGCAGGTACTGCCTGGATCACTTCCGGCGCAGGTGAGACTGATAGCCATGTTCGTTTGGGCTACTAATGAGCCGCTTTGACAAGCGCCTGAATCGTGCAGATGCCCGTATAAACCGGGCCTTTGCTGAGGAGCTTCCGGCATTAATTTTTATAGGCACTGAGATTAGGTCGGTAATCATTATTCTTGAAACGCCGGACGCATTGAGCACTGTTCCTCGCGGGGGTGAAATACAAAACCATTCTCCGGCGTTCAGTGTGTTAACAGCAGATATTGCGGGTCTTGAGAAAAATCATGGCGTTCAAATCAATGGCCTGGAATACCGGGTTACCCATGTCGGTAGCAACGAAGCTGGCAGGACGCGTGTGGCATTGGCCTATGGCAAACCCGGTAAGGTTCAACCCGGCATTGAAACCTGGAGCTAATTCATGGCCCGAGAATCAAAATTACGGCGCGATCTACCCGTTGATATTGATGTAAGTGCAATCTGGCGAATTGCAGAAAATATCGGGGCAACGCAGAAGCAATTCCGGGCCGCATACTCCCGCGCCTTACAACGCACTGCCGTGACGCTGCGGAAAAAAGCGATGGCCGATCTTAAAACCGGTTTAGCTCCTCGCCGCCTGGATATTGTTCGCCGCCGTCTGCTGTCATTCCGTGTAACGCGAGGCGCAGATCTGGACGTCTTTCGCATGTGGTTTGGTCTGAACGCTATCAAAGTAAAAGACCTGAAGGGGCGAATCCGGGGCAAGATTCGGCCACACCACAGCCGCCGTGATAAAACCACGGGCCGCTTTATTAAAGCCAGAAGGCAATCTGAAGGTGCAGGGTTTGATCCTGCCGGTAGTCTGCTTTCTGCAACGTCCTGGAGCAATGGTGAAGTCGCACGATCCCGGCGAGAAGGGCGGCGCACTGTCGTATTGCGTGATGGGGAAACGCGGCGAACTTCAGAAGCTGAGGTAAATATTTACGAGCCGATGTTGAACTACATCGAGGACAACGCCTTTGTCGAAGCGCTTGAAGTCTTCATGCATCACTTTGAAAGCGATATCAGAGGTCGGGTAAAAGCGCGGATTTCTGTTTGAGGAGTCGATGTGGCAGAACCTTTGTTATTGGGCAGCTATCACGATGCTGTGATTGAGTCCCTGAAAAAAATCTCATGGGTGGCGGATGCCGATGCATACCCGGAGCGTAACGTCCCCCGGTTTGATGATCTGGTTACCCCGGCAGTTTATTTCACGATCAACAGCTGGGATCAGGCCGGAGGTAATGAAGGCCAACTAAACGTGAGTTTGTCATGTGATTTATTCGTTGTTATCGACAGCGCTGGGGAGGCGTTGAGCGTTCCGGAAATCTTCCTGCGCACCGCAGCGGCAGATATCACGCAGTGGATTGATGGCCAGCAGTTTGGATTAACTCAGCTTGAGCCAGCTGTATTTGTATCGGCTGAAAAAGATGAGTTCGACCCCCGCATGGATGGTTATCTTGTCTGGCGTATTTCGTTTACCCAGTCAGCCGCCTTTGGTGCCGATCCCTTTGCAACGACCAATGGCCCGCTGCGGCAAGTATGGCTGGGCAAAGCACCGGATATTGGCAGCGCCCACGTTGATGATTACCGGCTTATATACGAGGCGCATGATGAGTGAAGCTACCGGTGACTTGCAGCGCCGCCTGGCAAATATGATCCGCCGTGGCGTTATCCAGTCCATACAGCATGGTGGAATACCAAAGTGTCGCGTTGATCTCGGGGATATCACTACCACATGGTTGCCGCTTTGCCAGGGCTTTTCTGGGGCCAATCGTAGCGATTCAAATCCCTATGCCGTGGGCGATGCGGTCACCGTTCTGTCAGAAGCAGGGGATTTGAATAATGGGCGTGTTTTCCCCGGCTGGAATACCGGAGCTATGCCCACGCCGGAGGGAAGTGAAAGTGAGCATATCACCCGCTACAGCGATGGGACAGAAGTGCGCTATGACCGTGAGGCTCACGCGCTTACCATTACTTTGGCCGGGGATGGCACTTACAAAATTATCGGTAAAGGCACGCTTGATGGCCCGGTGGAAATTACCGACACGCTCACTGTTCAGGGCAAAACGCAAATTAATGCCGACACCCAGGTACAGGGTAATATCGGTGCGTCACAAGAAGTTTCAGATAGTAAAGGCAATATGAGTGGTATACGGCAAACATTCAATGCCCACGATCACCCCGGTGATAGTGGCGGGACTACGAAGAAACCAAATCAACAAATGTAACCAGCTACGGCTGGTTTTTTTACGCCTGGAGAAAATATAGCTATGGCTCAATTACATGGTGTAGAAACCATTGAACTCACATCAGGAACGGTTGCAGTAACGACCATACAGACGGCAATTATTGGACTGGTGGGGACGGCATATTCAGCATCTGAAGGTGTTGCTGCAACAGCCACTTATGGGACGCCGCTGCTAAATAATCAGGTTGTATTTACAGCGGCTAATATTGGCCGTGAGGGCAACATGATGAAAATTGTTGCTTCTGCTGCGCAACCGAGTGACCCCTTAGAGGCTATTGAAACAACAGCTGAGGTGGATGGTTATACAACTACAATTACGCTGGGCTGTGATGATGCTGGTAAGCTGAATGCAACAGCATCGGATTTACAAAGAGTATTGTTGGAGTTGCAACAGCTCCACGTAGAAGTTAGTGGGGACGGAAAAGGGTTGGTTAACCCGTTCAGTATCCAGTTAAGCGGTGGTGAAGATGAACCTTTTCCTTTAAACACTCCTGTTGCAATCGTGGGCAGCAATATTATTTCCAAACTAGGGGATACCGGGTCATTGCCTGCTGCTGTAGCTGAAATTAATGCTCAGCGTAATGCGCTTATTGTTATCGTTCGCATAGAAGACCTAACTGGAAACAATAGTAGTGAGTCTCAAAGGGCTGCTGTGTTGAAAGGAATTAACGCATTAACAAAAAGTCGCTCAGTCACTACCTATCAGCCACGGATAATTGTGGCCCCGGGGTTTAGCGAAGACGATGCGGTGGGCAAAGCCCTGGAAACGGTGGCGGGTAAGTTGCGTGGCGTAGCCTATGTTGACTGCCAATCAGGGGCTACATTGCAGGAAGTGGTTCAACGCCGCCAATCGTATGGGGCACGAGTTGAACTACTGCGCCCACGCATTCAGGTAGCCAATGTGGAAGGCCAGTTTGAATATCGTCCTTATTCCGCTTTTGCTGCCGGTTTACGTGCAAGAATTGATTACGAAAAGGGATGGTGGTGGAGTAAGTCCAACCAGGATGTCTATAACATACTCGGCCTTGAACAGATCGATGAATTTATTCTCGGTGAAGAGAATTGCGATGCCAATTTGCTGAACATGCAAAACGTTTCCACCATCATCCGCCATGCAGGGTTTAAACACTGGGGAAACCGACTTTGTGCAACAGACCCGCAATGGCGATTTGAGTCAGTACGGCGCACGGCAGATGTTATTGAAGACAGCATTCAGGAAACGATGCTGGAATATGTCGACAGGCCGCTAGATCGTGAAACCGCAGACGACATCCTTGGCACCATCAATTCTTATATGCGCCAACTCTACAACATGGGTGCAATTTTTGGCGGCAAAGCCTGGCTGGATGAAGAGCTGAATACCGCTGAAAGCATGGCGTCCGGTGTGCTTTATATCAATTATGATTTTGGTCCAAAGTCCCCGACTGAGTTAATCAGTCTACGGGTACGGGTTAATAATAATTACGCCATTGAGGAGTTACTTGCCGAATGAGTGATAAGAATACATTGCGCGCCTGGACGTTCTTCCGCCAGGGGGTACGCATTCAGGGCGCTCATGAATTTACTCCCCCTTCACTTTCCATTGTGACCACCGATATTCGTACCGGCGCACAGGATGCCCCCACGCCAGTGGATGACGGTATGGAGGCGCTAACCTGCCAGATTAAGTTTTACGGTATTGATTTAGATATGCTGACCAGCTTTGGTTTCGCTAGTGGCAGTCTCTCGCGCTTTACGGCGTACCAAGGTTACACCGGGAATGGCCAGGCGCGGGGTACGGTGGAAGAAATTGAGGGCTTTGTTAAAACCGTTACGCCGGATGCCCGAGGGAAGGACACCTTATCGGAAAACGCGTTCACTGTAGATATTGCTATCAGGTATTACCGACAAACCCTCGATGGGCGAGAGCTTTTCGCCATCGATACGGAAGCCTTTAAACGGCGAGTGAATGGTGTTGATGTGCTTGCTGGTCTGGCCTCAAAAGTCAGACTTTAAAATTAATCAATTATCGACGGCCTACGGGCCGTTTTTTTATGGAGAAAACCATGAGCTATCCCGCTGATACCCGAACCATTACGTTATTTACACCTATTTATGCCGGAGGTGAAACGCAATTAGAGCACATTACAATGCGAGAGCCTCTTGTACGTGACCGCATTCAGTTTTCAAAAGACCGGGGCAATGAAGAAGAGAAAGAGGCTCGTATGATTGCGAGTTTATGCAATTTGACGGAGCAGGATATCTGGCAGCTCACGGCGTCAGATTATGCCCAACTGATGGATGCCTTTAATGTTTTTATGCTCCCGCCCGAGAAGCGACCGAGCCAAGATTAATCCGGGCATTCAGATTTTTAGGGCGGCGTCTTCATTTTACGATGACGGAATATCTTGATCTGCCGTTCAGTGTATTCGCTGATTTATTTATTGATGAGCTGGAGGCAAGCCGTGGCAGGAATGAGCCAAAACCTTAAAGCAACAATCTCTTTCGGGGGAAATCTTGACAGCAGCTGGAGCCGTTCAGCTACCAGTCTGGAGAAAAACTTAAAAGATATTGGTAAGCAATCGGAGAAGCTTTCAAAGGATCAGACCAGGCTGGCGGCGGAACTGAAACGGGCAAAATTAGCCGGGGACAGCATCGGGGATTTAAAACGCAAATACAGCGAGGTTGCCCGCGAAATCCGCAAAACTGAAACTGAGCAGCAAAAGCTTAATACTCAGATGCAAAAGGCCAACAGGCTTAATGCTTTTAAAGGTGCAGGTAAAGGGTTATTCCGCAAAGGCATGAGTGCCGCCATTACTATGGGGGGAATGATCATGCCTGGGCTGGCTATCGGTGGCGGTGGGCTGGTGGCTTCGGCCCTGGGTACGCTGATTGCGCCAGCCGCCCGTAACGCTGAAACGGCTGAAAGAGCCGGGGTTGCTAAAAGCTACGGTGTAGATGCTCCTACATTCAATGCCTGGGATTCGATGGCGAAGCAGTATGGTATGAACGGCGAGAATATTGGCGACCTTTTTGAAGAGTATCTGCACAAGGCTGGGGAGTATAAGCAGAACGGCAAACAAGGTGGCTTGCAGGATGCCTTTGAAACGCTCGGGTTTAAGGCCGGGGATTTTTCAGGTCTGAGCAACATGCAGCAGTTCAATAAAATTATTGAGAAAGCGCTCACCCTTAAAGACGACTCCAAATCCAGCTTTGCTCTTGATTCGTTATTTGGCGGTGAGGCCAGCAAATTACTCATGCTCATTAAAGCATCTGGTCGCAGCTATCGCGATCTGATGGATGAGCAGCAGAAATATAATCTGGTTACTAAAGAAGGAGCAGAAGGCGCAATCGCCGGGAACAAGGCCGTTACGAATCTTCAAACGTTATTCAGCTCAGCACTTGCCGAAATTTCAGGGCAGTTAGGCAATCAGCTGGCCCCGGATATTCGGCAGCTCACTGACGATCTGGCGGAATGGTTTAAGGGAGGCGGGATATCAAAAATTGTTACCTTCCTGAAGAACGATCTTTACCCTGGTGTTCTGACCTTCGGGCAAGGTGTGGTTTATGTCGGGAAGATAGTTTATGCCCTGGCGAAAAAACTATCCTGGCTCTTACCTGACGAAAGGGGAGACCGAAAAAACGTGCTGACAACCCTGGGTAAAGATGGGGTTGAAAGTGCACGAATGCGGGCGTCGATGAATGGTCAATCCGATTGGTTTGAAAATGAATTAAAACAAAATCCTGATATGGTTAAGCAAGTCCAAAAATCCTATAAAGAAACTCGAGGTTATTTTGGGTTTGATAGCGATGATGATGCTTTCGATAAAACTCTTGATAAATTGGCGGGAGCCGGGAGCGAGGCAGATTCTCTTTCCTGGGATAACATGCTTAAGCAAAACAAATCCAGCCAGGATAACGAAAGCAAATTTGGTAGTGGCGTCTGGGATAAATACTCCCAACAAATGGATGCCGCAGATAAAACCCCGCAATCTAAAACCCTCACAGACAACCGTGTCTACAACTACAAATTCGATATCACCGGGGCGCCTGGGCAAAATGAAAATGGTATCGCTAACGCGGTCGCGGGGCAGGCTAAAAGCAGTAATGCTTTTGCCGGGAATAACTCACTTTATGATGAGTGGAAAGACTGATGTTCAATGAAATCATTCCCGCTATTGAGGACTCAGGGCAAGCCACCGCCAGCGCTGCCAGGAGCGGTGAGGCAGCAAAGGTGATGATGATGTTGGGTGAGTTCGCTTTCTCAATTGATACCACTGCATATAACCAACTATCCCGCGAGGCTACATGGCGATGGAACGAGCAGGAGCGGATAGGTAAACAAGATTTGCTCCAGTACACAGGGAAGCCGGGTAGAACGGTGAAACTCGAAGGCGAAAGCCATGCTTTTTTCAGGAAAGGTGTGGATGCCGTCAATGATCTCTATGACCTTGCCGATCAGCAAAAGCCGCAGCAATTAGTGAGCGGAGCCGGGGATGTGCTGGGCTGGTGGGTTATTACGGAGTTTAGCGATTCGTCCTCACGGTTTCTTCCCGGTGGTGGGGCGCGTAATAAAAACTGGACGATGACGATAAAACACTATGCCGATGATATATCAAACCCGTGATGGTGATGTGCTGGATGCCATCTGTGCCGCCAGATATGGCAACGCTGGCCTTTCTGACGCAGTTACGCGCGTACTGGAGGCCAACCAGGGGCTGGCGGATTGGGGAGCGATTTATCCCGCTGGGGTAATCATTACGCTTCCCGACTTGCCGCCAGCAGCCGTGGAGCTAACTACCAGTTTATGGGATTAACATGGAACAGATTAATAACCCTGAGTATGCGCCAACCTATAGCGTTACGGCGGAAGGGAAGGACATTAGCAGAGCGCTCCGTGAATGTTTGTCCGAACTTACTCTCACTGATAATGGGGGTGCAACGGCTAAAGCGGATGAGCTAAAAATCACGCTTCATTCTGAAACGCTGGCTCTTCCACAAAAGGGGGCAAGGTTACGCCTGGGGCTGGGTTTTAATGACAAACTCACGGATAAAGGCTGGTTCGTTGTGAGTGGTGTTTCCAGTAGTGGCCCTCCCCGGCGTATAGAGATTTATGCCACAGCCGCTCCCATGAACTCACAAAAACAGACCGGGGATGTTCAGAGTCATAAAACCCGCAGCTGGGATGATATTCAGCTAGCTGATATCGTTAAAACCGTAGCGACAGACAATGGGCTAACGGCGAAAGTGGCCAGTAAATTTACCAGCGTTAAGGTCGACCATATTGATCAGGTAGCTGAATCAGATGCCAGCCTCATGACCCGCCTGGCTAAAAGATATAACGCTGTCAGTAAACCTTCAGGGGGTTACTGGCTTTTCCTGGAACAGGGTGCCGCCGTGACAGCCAGCGGTAAGAGCACGGCATCAGTGACGGTCACCCCACCAGAAGTTTCGAGCTGGTCTTATTCTGAAGGTGAGCGGGGAAGTACAGAAGGCAAGGCATCAACATCAGCAGGGGCGGGAAAAAAAAAGAAAGAGGGTGGCAAAATCAGTGTGCGCTATTTTGATGAGGCGGACGGTAAAACAAAAACTTCTACGGTAGATCACGATGGCCCCTCACTCTCTAATCCCTGGACTCAGGCTCACAAAAATGCAGCCGATCAACATGCTCAGTCAAAAAAAACGCAGGCTAACCGCAATGAACGGAAAATGACTATAACCGGCCCTGCACGATTGAAGCACATCCCGCTTACGGCTGAATCACGCGTTATTACGGCAGGATTTGGTGAACGCGAAGACAGGAATTGGTTGGTGGAATCTCTTGTATTTAATTTAACGTCAGCAGGGTTAAGTTACAGCTGGAATTTAGTTGTAGATATCAAGCATCAACAAAAAGCCGAAGCGAAAAAGAAAAAGTCTTCAGGCAAAGATAAAACCGGGCCGAACTACTTCGGCTAAGGATTTTTATGAATGGTGTAAATCGTCAGACGGGCAAACGCCTGTCGGGGTCGGCACATCTGAGACAATCAATTAGCGATATTTTAACCACGCCGATAGGAAGCCGTGTACTGGTCAGGGATTATGGCAGCGACTTATTCTCGCTGATTGATAATCCAAAGGATGAGTTAACCCGTTTGCGAATAATTTCAGCAACGGCTGCTGCACTGGCGCGTTGGGAGCCACGAATTAAGGTCACCAGAGTTTCTGTCACATATTCATCTGAAGTTGACAGTTCCTGCATTCTGGATATTGAAGGAATTAATAACGAAAGTAATGAACCTATTAAGATTGAGGGACTAGACCTTTATGGCAACAAGCTATGATGTAATCAATTTATCCGAGCTGTCAGTGCCTGATGCCATTATTGCCCCCGATGCATCCAATATTTTCTCGCGCTGGTTGGCACGGCTGCGAGAACTTGATCCAGCGTTTGATGCGTTGGTGGAGTCTGACCCTACGTTTAAACAGGGCGAGGTTAATGCGTATCAGCTCACACTGGCCTTCCAGCGCGTCAATGATGCAGTCAGGGCTGTATTTCTCGCCAGCTCTACCGGCTCTGATTTGGATCAATTGGGCGCAGGCTTTAACGTTGAGCGCCAGATTATTATCCCTGCCGACCTTGATGCGATCCCTCCTGTTGAGGCGGTCTATGAAGATGACGCAGCTTACAGGGCGCGAATACAGTTGAGTTGGGCGCAGCTTAATACAGCAGGCGCTCGCAATGCTTATCGCTTTCACACTAAATCGGCTGATAACCAAAAGATACTGGATGCTGATGCCTATGGCCCAGAAACACATAATCGTCCGGGAGAGGTTGATGTTTATGTACTGGCGCGGGAAGGGGATGGCACTGCAAACGAAGAAATACTCAAACGGGTAAGCAACAAATTAAGTGCCGATGATATCCGGCCATTAACAGATTTTGTCAGCGTCAAAAGTGCCTCTATTGCTAATTATAGTATTGAAGCCCAATTAGATATTCCCGATGGCCCGGATGCCGCTACCGTATTGAATAATGCTATTGAAGTAGTGACAAATTACGCATCGTTATCGCACAGAATCCAGAACATTCTACCGCTGTCAGCAATCTATGCTTGCCTTCAGCAACCGGGTGTTTTGCGGGTGAAGTTGATAAGCCCTACTGCTGATATTGAACCAGCGCCCGGTAAAGCGCCGTGGTGCACGAGTATCAACGTAACTATTACTGGTGGTAGTGATGGCTGATAAATTTAAATCATTATTGCCATTCTCCTCGCTACCCTCAGAGCGCTCCCAGGAAGAGGCTAGTACAGAGCAAATCCTGGCTCTGGATACTAATATTATCCGCGATGTTAAAGACCCTGACCGATGCCCTGTAGCGCTTTTGCCCTGGCTGGCCTGGGAATATGCCGTGGATTTTTGGGAAGACAGCTGGAGTGAAGAGGATAAGCGACAGGTTATTCGTGATGCTGCATACGTTCATCAACACAGGGGGACTGCCGGGGCGGTCAGACGCTCACTGGGTGCCGTGAGTTTGCCAACTACCGTTATTGAATGGTGGGAGGATGAGCCTCGTAGAGAACCGTATACGTTTCGCATTGAAGTCTACAGCCTCCAGGCCATAGATCAGGGGTTGTACGACAGTATCCGACGACAAGTCGAAAAATCGAAGAATTTACGCAGCCAGCTAAGCACGATTGATGTCATTGCGGATCTTGGTGGCAAGGGTGTTTATTACATGGGTGGGGCTGTCACGGCCCATATAGATATCGTAATTGAAGCCGGGGAATAACATGGCGGTTAAGTATTACAGCACATTGACAAATCAGGGTAAGGCGCTCGAGGCTGCCTCGTCAGCTAATGGTACGCCAGTTAAAATTACTGACTTTGTTATTGGTGATGGCAACGGGCAGGCGGTTACTCCTGATCCTGCCAAAACAAAACTAAATCGGGAGGTTTACCGAGGGGCAATTTCATCTCTGGAAGTGTCCCAGGATCAGCCCAATCAGTTTATTGCCTATCTATCTATTCCGGCTAATGTGGGTGGTTTTACAGTTCGTGAGAGTGGGTTGCTTACGGATAAAGGCGAGCTATATGCAATCTCTAACTGTGCCGCCATTGAAAAGCCGGAAGGGGGAGTTAGTGTAAACATTCAGTTTCGTTTAGCTGTATCTGAGTCAGCTACTATTGAACTAAATGTTGCAACGGGTGATGGGTTATTTTTACGTCAGGATGGCAATTTGGGAGATGTGAGAGACAAGAGTAAATCCCGTTTGAATCTGGGCTTAGGAGAGCTGGCAACATTACAAATTAATGACGTCCTTCCTGTAGGAATACCGCAACCCTGGCCGACAGACATCCCTCCCGATGGATGGGCAATTATGGCGGGGCAAACTTTCGATAAATCGAAATATCCCAAGTTAGCCTTGGCTTATACAACAGGTGTTATTCCTGATATGCGAGGCTGGGTAATAAAAGGCAAACCATCTGTAGGCCGTAGTGTTTTATCTCAGGAAGGGGATGGAGTTAAGTCGCACAACCACAGCGGGAGCGCATCGAATACTGATCTCGGTACTAAAACAACCAGCACGTTTGATTATGGAACCAAGACCTCCAATACAACTGGCGCCCATGCTCATAGTATAAGTGGTACCGCTGCGAGTTCAGGAAATCACACTCACGGCGTACCAGGGACTGGTTCAGCTGATGGCACTGCGTCACCTCCTTTTGCGGCAGATGGGCGAAATAGCCGTGAAAGTACAATTACAACTGAAGCAGCCGGGGCACACACACACAGCATTTCAGGAACCGCTGCGAGTTCAGGGAACCATGCCCACAGCGTGGGGATAGGTGCTCACGCTCATACGGTAGGTATTGGGGCGCATAGCCACACGATTACTGTTAATGCATTCGGTAATGTAGAAAACACTGTTAAAAACGTAGCTTATAACTATATTGTGAGGCTTGCATAATGGCTTTTAAAATTTCTGAACAACCACAGGTTATTAGAATTTATAATTTCCGATCTGATACTAACGAATATATTGGCTCGGGGGACGTTTATGTTCCGGCACATACTGGTCTGCCTGCGTTCTGTACGGATTTAATTCCGCCTGATGTCAATGTAAATATGGTAGCTGTTTATGATGGCAAACAATGGACTGTTGTTGAAGACCATAGAGGGAAAGTTATGTACAATTCTGATAATGGTGAAGAGGTACATATTGAATTCTTAGGAAAATTACCTAAGCATTTGGTAATGAAACCCACAGATAATGGATTTATGAAATGGGATGGCTCAAAATGGGTTAAAGATTTGGAAGCTGAAAAAAATGCTGCTGTTGCCTCTGCTAAGGAATTAAAATCTGAGCTTATGTCCAAGGCTGCTAACATCATTCAAACCCTTGAGGATGCCCAACTAATGGGCATCGCAACGCAGGATGAACTTGACTCATTAACTATCTGGAAGGAGTATCGGGTTTTATTGTTGCGAGTTGCTGTATCCTCTGCACCTGAGATTGTTTTCCCTGAAACCCCAGCAAACAAATTCATTTTTTAGTAATGACCATTTTCTTTTCTGAGTAAACCAAACAATTATTTGGCACATCCTTATTAATAAAGGTCATAGCTCCAATTTCAACATTATTTCCTATGGAAATGTTATTTGAAATTATGCATGTACCTGCGCCTACTGTAACATTATCACCAATAGTAATGCGTGGTTTCTGCGTTGGCGGTTTAGTTCCACCGCCAATGCCAATTGTTGTATTTTGTCTAACTCTGAAAGCAGAACCTATCATCGCACATCCATTGATGACAATTCCATTATGATGGCTAATTACAATCCCAGGGCCAATATATGCACCAAGTTGAATTTCGCATCCATATTTCTTAATAAGCTTGCGATTGATGCTTTTTGCACGTGAACGGCGAAATTTGCTTGAAGTCGAATGAAGGTATGAAGCGACGCGCCACCAAAAAATGTACCGCCGCTCAGGGCATTTAAACGCTTTGTGCAGGGTACGTAGCCAGGAAAAATCCTTTTCGCTCATCATAACTTCATTGCGAAGGCACTCTTTAAGATGCTCCTTATTCGATTTATTCATCATTTTAGTTCCGCGCCCAACTCACGCATTTTTTCAATAACACGATTGAGTTCATCAGGATTTAAGGCCAGTTGAGCCGCCATATAAAAAAGAATATGTGGGCTAATTGCGCGTGGGTTCTCACGACCAGTGTATTTGCGCCACTGACTATTCCCAACCACACCAGCTAGCTCGGCCATATCTGTACCAGTGTACCCCAAGTCATCTTTTAACTTAAGCAGATCATCAACATGGGGGGCATTGTATTCATTAATCAGTCGCATGGCTCACCAGTGTTGAGAAGCCCCCGAAGGGGCTTATTTTTAAATGAATTTGAGCAAAACCGTCGTGATTGTAGCTACGGCGCCTATAAGGCCCGACGCAACTACAATTGGATACCAGGCTGATTCGCGGTTTAATTTTGATGTCTCAGCAATCAGTTTGGCTATCTCAGCATTAACTTTGGCTAATTCGGCTTGTGTCATTGCGTTGCTCATTTGCTCTTCCTTACGGGGTGGGCCGCGGGTTATCCGCTACCTCTGAAAGTAATAATAGAACCGTTGGTGCTACCCGTCAACAACAGATTGTACTTTTACAAAAATAATTCTGCGCTCAATTTATACGCTTACCCATGTTTCGCATCAGGGCAGCTGAAAGTCTGATTGAAGAAAATACCTGTGACAATATACTGTATTTATAAGGGTCTTCCCCGATCATGGTGGGACATTCATATCTCCATATTTAACCTGCCGTAGTGGAACATCACGGCCACTTTGAAGCGTTCCCTGTTCCGGTATCCCCGAGACTTGATCCTGAGTAGTCGTATTTTGCTGTTCAGCGACTCTGCATTGCCATTTGATACACGATGCTTCATCGCATTTAGGATACCGTAAAGTCGTTTGCGCAGCGTCCTGACCGCGCTGGTCAGCAACGGAACACCAACTGCATTTGCCCTCGCCATCCACTCCAGCCACAGATGTCTGCTGTGCTCATCGTAGCGGCGGTGCCAGAGTTCACGGGCCAGTTCCTTCATTGCCCAGCACTGACTGGTTTCCGGAAGGACCTGTTGAGCTGCCTCAAGCCTTTCTTCTCTCTGACCATGACGGTTTTTGCTTCCATGCAGCCACAGATAGCGGGAGCGGTGTGCCTCTTTTCTGGCCGGTAACGGGATACCTTTCATCTCTCCCTGCCGGGTTTTATCGACGATGGAGCAGAGCATTTTTGCAACATGGAAGTGGTCGAAGGCGATTTTATCCACTGCGTTGGGCAGGTGTATCCGGGCCGCACTGATATAGGCAGGATACATATCCATGGACAGTGTTTTGATGGCATTCAGTTGCGGATCACTCAGGCTTTTCAGGTACCCCGCCAGGCTATCCATCCGGCGATCATCAACCAGCGCAAGAGCCTGCCCCTGAGTGTCCGATATGACGGTAACATACTGATGCCCCTTTTTGAACGCCACTTCGTCCACGCACATATGCCGTGCTGATTGAGGCCTTTTTCGGCGGGTAAGCCCACGTTTCACCGCCCGTTGCATAATGTTGTCAACGGCATTCCAGCTAAGCTTAAGCTGCCTGCGTACTGCGTCCACCGTGCTTATTTTCAGCCATGAAATAACAAAAGCTTCGAACAGCAGAGTATAGCGACTGCCGGTGCCAGCCCAGGGAACCGGAAGCGTCAGGCATCCATGTTCGGGGCACATGATACGGGGAACATCGGCCTCAACCAGCGTGGTGAACTGGCAGGTATCAAGGTGACGCCATTTGCGATGCCGGTGATCGTGAATAGGGCAGGATTTACCGCAGGCCGGGCAAGATAATGGCGTGTTTTCAGCGATTCCGACAATGACAGTAACAGACCCTGCATTTTCATCGAGGGTAAGGGATGTAACAGCCCACAGTTCTGACAAGTTAAGTAGGCGAGAGTAAAGTTCTTTTTCATTCATTTAATTTAAAAAATTCTTGAATGTTAATTATTTGGATTAAGTCTTTGAAATACAGAACCCTCGGTGGCAGTAAGCTTAACATCGCCAGAGAAAATATCTTTTATATCGTGTCTGAAAGGATGTTCAGAACTTTTAAGCCTGACCAAGGTGATTATATCTCGCTCGGGTCTTCCATCAGTTATATGTATCTCTTTTACTTTGAAAGGAGTATCTGGTGCGATTAATATATGATCTGGTAGCATTCCCCCTGCCGCCATTTTTTTTGATGCAGTTTCATCGAAAACGAGAATGAGCTTTTCCATACCATATCTATGATCCTGACAGGTCCATGTTTCCAACCAATCTATTGAATTCTTTGGTAAAGCTGATGCTGACATAAACCCTTCATCCATAACAACATCATTTATTTTAATTTTTCCACCATATGTACCAGCAGGCACGACCACTGATCGGTAAGCGGGAGCATTGTAATAATTTAGCTTACTAAATACTTCCTTCAATTCATCTGACAGCCTTTTCCCTTCTTCCGAGGGGGAAATACTCCTTAAGTGTTCATTTATAGTTTTGTATAAACCACTTCCACCTTCGATATATTCTGCCAGTATCTCAAAATCTTTTCGATTTTTCTCTGAGTTCAAGGTGGCAAGAATTTCAATATTATCTGCTCTTTCTTTTGCAGTTTGTCTACATCCAGACGACAAGTCCTGGTTATCCTGAGCTAAATAGAGCCTGCGTAATTCATTACAAAGGGTAGAGGTTTTTTCACGGTAAACGGAAAGAGATTCGGAGCTATTGAAGCAGCCAGCTAGATGACGCAAAAACGAAGTGGAGGGGGGCCTATCAGCTTCATTTGTTTTGCCAATTAATGACGTGGCCACCACAGGTTGATTTTGAATTCTATTCATGTAAAAGGCTCCTTAGGGGAAAGCCTATTACTATACACAGCCACCATATCAGGGGAAGACCCATTTATAAACAGTGTTTGTGGAGGGTGTATGGCACGTCTTTATGAAATCGAGTCAGCGTTTCGCGCTGCAATCATTATTGAACCCAGCGGCCGCCGGGTGGTAACTACCCAGCGGTTCGTTGAACAACTTGCTCGGGTTAACTGGGACTACTCGTTACGCGAGGCCAATCGTTGGATTGAAACATATGTCACTACGTTCAAAGACATCACGCCTGATGAGAGCGAAAACAGGCTGTTTTTCCTCTTCAACCCGAACGGAGGCCTCTAATGGGATTTCCATCGCCAGCTACAGACTATGTTGAGCGCAGCATAGACCTCAACGATGTCTGTCACATCACTATGAACTCTAAGATTTATGAACTGCAAAAATGGTTTTCATGTTCTTGATACTTCACGGATGCCCCGGCCTAATGACCAGTTAGTAATTTCATTGGATGGCGAAACCGTGTTAGCAACATTTACCCGCCGTGGTTACAGGATAGACGACGGTGTAGAAATAGTTGGGGAGCGTTGTGATGATGCAATAGCGATGGGCGTAATTACTCATACCATTCTTGATGTCGGCGATCCCGTCAGTGTTATTTGATGTGTTCGATTAGCTCTGGCCCATGATTTTTGATGTTGCCAACGGCTGAACTAACTGGGTGCCAGCTAAACTGTTTAGCTGGTACTGTACCACCTGCAATAATCTCCTCAGCCTCTTTACCTCCAATACTCTGACTCATCCATGCCACAGCCGCTTCCGGCGTTAACACCAATGGACGGCGGTCATGGATGTCTACAAGACCCTGGTCAGCAACAGCAGTCACAATCAAAAATCCCTCTGCGCTGTCTCCACGTTCGAACGGCGTACTGCCAATTGCCGCCATAAAAATAGGCTGGCCATCTTTTCGATGAATGAAATAGGGCTGCTTTTTGTTACCGTCTTTCTTCCACTCAAACCAACCATCTGCGAAACAGATTGCTCTGCCATGCTGCCACAGTGGTTTGAACATCCGGCTACTTGCAGCGGTTTCGACCCTTGCATTGATGAGGGGGGGGTTGTCCCACCACCCAGGCGCATAGCCCCAATGAACAGGGTCAAGGTGAAGCTCGTCGCCACGCTCACTGAGAAGCAAGACTTTGGTGCCTGGCGCAACGTTGTAACGCTCTAATGGCTCGGGGTCGTATGGGATGTTGAGCTGATCATCCGGGACACCTAGCGCATCCAGATAATGTTCTCGAGTTTCGTATTGGGCAAATCGTCCACACATGATTACCTCCGGTTTAGATTGGAAGTATAGGAAATGGGGGCAGAATTGATGAGATTTCACCATCATTTCACCATGATTTCACCATCGGAAAATGACAGGTATAAAAAAACCAACCTTAGTGGTTGGTTTTAAATGTTTTTTTGGTCGGCACGAGAGGATTTGAACCTCCGACCCCTGACACCCCATGACAGTGCGCTACCAGGCTGCGCTACGTGCCGACACGTAATACTAATACTACTGATTTCCCGATCGAATGCAACCCCGCATCCTGCTGATTGCTCTCGAATTAATCGATTAATTTGCGATGAAGCGCTTCTCATCCGTCAGCACTTGTAGCAATAAACTGAGCTGCGGACGGGTGTTTTTGATCTGGTCGCCGTTTAAGTCATACATCCGGTAATTGCCATTATTATCCAGGATGATGGTCATTGTTGGCGTGGTGATAGCCAGAGTGTTGTTATCCGCAGAAACTGCCCATTCATTATGACGCACCGAGGCGAACAGGTCTTCCCCCTGGCTCCAGGCGCTGGCCGGGGTGCTGGTGTGCAGCAACCGCTGCATCAGGGTGGTCATGATATCCTGATGGTCGGTGAGTTTGGTGATGCGCTGAGCAGGGGTGCCAGGCCAGTGAACCACCAATGGCACCTGAATGCGTGAACGGTCCCAGCTAAAGCTGTTGCTCTGTTTGCCCAATGGCACCCCGTTGCCGGCGGTGACAATCACCACGGTGTTATCTAGATTACCAGCGGCAGACAGGGTACTAATCACCTGCTGAATCTGCGCATCCACTTTACCGGCAGCTTGGGTATAGCGGCGGGGAAAGTCGGCCTGATTGCTGCTTTCATCCAGGGTGGTGCCATTATAGGAAATCCAGGAGAACCAGCGGTTGCCTTCGGACGAATAACGGTTGTACCAGTCAACCCACTGGCGGGTGGTAGCAGCGTCATCCTGCGCTTTCGAAGGCGGCAGGGAGAAGTCAGATAGCAGGGCCTGGCGATAGAACGAACTGTTAAAGCCCGCAGAGGAGAACAAGCCCAGCTGGTAGCCTTGTTGGTTCAGGCCACTGATTAGCGCCGCCGGAATACGGGCAGAGAGCACCCCGTCCATATAGGCAGGGGAGATGCCGTAGAACAGGCCAAAGATGCCGCTATCAGCGTTTTTCCCGGCGCTCATATGCTGAGTGAAGTTAAGATTACTGCCGGCAAACTTCGCCAGTGACGGCATGGTCTTCTCGAAGCGGGAGTAGTTCAGACCGTCAACGGTGATCAGCAGAACGTTATAGCCAGCGCCGAGGTCGCTGAAGCGCAAATCGCTAAGCGGGTACTGAACCGACAGGGCTTCCGGGTTACCTTGCTCCACCAGGCGGCGCTCGTAATCCTGCGCATTCAATAGGCCGTGTTTCTCCAGGAACCGCCGGGCGGTCATGGGGTAAGACAGCGGCAGGTTGGCCCGTTGCATAGTGATCGGGCGATAGAAGTTAGCATCAGCCCAGATATACATCAGGTGGCTGGTAAAGAAGGAGACAAAAAACACCACCACCAGCGGCCTGGCATATTTGCTGCGGCGGCTCAGGCTACGCTGTTTTTGCCAGCTCCAGGTGGCGAAGAGCATCTCGAACATTAACAGGATCGGGACGCTGATAAACATCAGTTGCCAGTCCCGTGCCATCTCCCCTTGATCGGGGTTAATCACCAACTCCCAGACAATGGGGTTCAGGTGGAGGTGGAAGCGGGTAAAGACTTCGCTGTCGATAATTAACAGCGTTTGCCCGGCGGTGGCTAATATCACCGACAGTAAGCGCATCAGGCGCTGGGACATCACCACGAAGGTGAGGGGGAACAGAATCAGCAGGTAGGCGGCGAACACCACGAAACTAAAATGACCGATGACGCTAAACCAAGAATAAACCCGGCCAGTGAGCGTTGTTGGCCAATCGGCGATAAACAAATATCGGCTACCGAGAATCATCGCCACCAGAATGTTAAACAGGGCAAACCAGTGGCCCCAGCCTATCATCTGGGACACTTTTTCACGGTAGCGCTGACGGTTAGTCACCATAGGTGTTCGTGCTATCCCTTAATGAGCCAGGTCGTCTTTAACGGAAGACTGTAGCGCCTGCGCAAAAGAACGAGCCAGAGTCTGGCGTTGTGCCGGTGAAACGCTGTTATTTAGCAGGTTAGTCACCATATTCCCGAGAACCATTAGGGAAAGATCGGTGGGTGCTTTATGTTTTTCCAGCACGCTTGCCAGCTCGGTTAACAGGGCTTCTACGCGTTCGTCGCTATAACGGGATGTTTGTGGCATAAATCAATATTCTATCTGTATGGTGAAAGGGCAATATCTTACCGTAGCAACGCCTTTTTTTCTGCTTTTTTTCAGGGTTGCACCCAAGTGCGGGTGGTGGTTGAATACCGGCCAGCCTAAAAGGAGAGTTTATCATGAGTCTGGATATCGACCAGATTGCCCTGCACCAGTTAGTTAAACGCGGTGAGCAAGAGCTTGAATTGGTCCTGCGGGACACCCTATTGCAGCCAAACGCTACCGTCAATGAGATGATGGCTGAATTGCATCGGGTATATAGTGCCAAGAGCAAAGCCTACGGTGTATTCAGCCCGGGAAGCGAATTGGCCGATGCGTTACGTCTGTGCCGCCAGGGGGAAGAAGATTTCCTTGGCTTCAGCCGCGCAGCCACTGGCCGTTTGCGGGATGAGCTGGCCAAATACCCCTTCGCTGAAGGTGGCGTGGTGCTGTTCTGCCACTACCGCTATCTGGCGGTGGAATACTTGCTAGTTTCCGTGTTGAACAACCTGAGCAGCATGCGGGTGAATGAAGAGCTGGATATTAGCGCCACCCACTACCTGGATATCAATCATGCCGATATCGTGGCGCGCATTGATTTAACCGAATGGGAAACCAACCCGGAATCAACCCGTTATCTGACCTTCCTCAAAGGGCGCGTCGGCCGTAAAGTCTCTGACTTCTTTATGGACTTTCTGGGGGCTAGTGAAGGGTTAGATACCAAAGCGCAAAACCGTGGGTTGCTACAGGCGGTAGATGACTATGCGGCGGATGCGCAGCTGGAAAAAGGCGAGCGCCAAAATATGCGCCAGCAGGTGTATACCTACTGCAATGAACAGCTACAAGCCGGGGAAGATATCGCGCTGGAAGATCTGTCTAAAGAGCTGCCAAGTTTTGGAGAGAAAAGCTTCCAGGCGTTTACCGCTGAGCAGGGCTATGAGCTGGAAGAGAGCTTCCCGGCAGACCGTAGCACGCTGCGTCAGCTGACCAAATTCGCTGGTAGCGGCGGTGGCCTGAGCATTAACTTTGATGCCATGTTGTTGGGGGAGCGTATTTTCTGGGACCCGGCCACGGATACCCTGACTATTAAAGGCACCCCGCCAAATCTGCGGGATCAGCTACAGCGC
>CBIFWW010000048.1:0-21322 GCA_966186435.1 uncultured Enterobacteriaceae bacterium | reverse complement strand
GCGTCATAGTGCCTGTGGCGGTCTCAGCCCGGAACAATTTGAAAACGAAAACCTCACTTAGGGCTGTGTCCACATTACGTGGGTAGGATCAAAATACTATTGCCGGGATCCCTGTTTCACGCGAACAAGACCGTGTGACATGCGGAAAACACGCTGGCACATACAAAATTATCGGGAGTATTCCGCAAAACAAGGTGAATGGGCGCAAATACGCGGGCACTCTATACAGCAAAAGTAGTTGCCCATGCGCTGCAACATTAATCCCATCCCGTAAAGAGCGGACTTATGAGGCATAACTACTCTTTATCACTCCACTAACCCATCACTAACATAAGAGATATCATATGAATGTTTATCAGGCGCAAGTTCAGGATGTGAAAAAAATCCTGCCATTATATTTGGGTTATCGTCACTTTTATGAAGTCAGCGAATCCGCCGATGCTGCAGAGGTATTTTTAACTGAACGCCTTAGCCTGGGGCAGTCCACTATTTTCTATGTTGAACACGAAGGTAAGCCGGTGGCTTTTGCCCAGCTTTATCCACTGTTCTGCTCCCTGGAAATGAAGCGTATTTGGCTACTGTACGACCTGTTTGTCGCACCTGAAGCCCGGAAACACGGTGCCGCTAATATGCTGCTTAAACGCGTGGAGCAACTGGCAAATGAGACTAAATCAGCCTTCGTCATGTTGAGTACCGCCACCGATAATATCAAAGCGCAGGGCCTGTATGAGAACAACGGCTATGTGCGCGATGAAGCATTTTATGTCTACAACAAAATGATGTGATGAGGTCCGTTCGGCTGAAGGTGATGTACTGCACGAGTCTGTCCTTTTGCCTTTAAAGAACGCTGTAGACATGCAAAACCCCCGGCCAAAACCGGGGGTTTTTGCTTTAGAAGATGGCGTAAAGCAGGGCGGAGACCGTTGCCACGCCGCTGAGCATCACCGCCATGGCGGTAAAACCACGCAGGGGCTTCAGTGCGTTACGGGTCAGAATCAGGTAAGTCGGGATCACAAACAAGAAGATGGCGATCAGCGGCCCACACAGGGTTTCAATCATATTGAGCACATCCGGGTTGAGATAAACCACCACCGACGTCACCACAAACATTAACAGCGATACCGCCAACTTCAGGCGCTTCACGCTACCGGCACGTTTCATCTTCAGCATATCGGCGGCCAGCACATTAAAGGTTTCGGCCACTGGCATGGAGATCCCGAGGAAGGATTTGGTCATCCCCACAATAGCGATAAAGGGCGCGATATACAGCATGGCGCTCATGCCGCCGTGGCCGCCAATCACTGACAGAACATTCAGGTTTTGTGCTTTAGCCATCAGGAATGTCTCGCGGGAGGTACTCAACATGCAGCTCAACACAAAGAACAAAATACTGAAGATAATCAGGCCATAGGCGCGGCGGACGACGCGCACCGCCTGCTCTTCACCACCGGCACCCGGCTCACGATACCAGGAGGCCAGCGCCGGGATCAGTGGGGCGGAACACAAGGAGAACGCAATCAGTGGCAGGGTTAGCCAAATATCTTTTAGCGAATCCTGCATAGAAGAGGTGTGGGTCTGCTGCCAGGCGCTGGTCAGGTTGGTGATATCCCACGCCGGAATTTGCGAGGCGGCAATCAGAATGATCGCACCGGCAAAGGGCAGCGCCAGGGCGCTCATGGTTTTCACCACTTTATCGCGCCCGGTGCTCAGTACCAGATGCAGCAACACCAGCACACCAATAGTCAGTTCAGCGCGATTCACCCCCGAGACATGCAGGCGGTCAGTCAAAAAGTGGCTGAGGGCATTCACTAGGGATACGGCATAGACGATGGTCACCGGGTAGTGAGCCACACAGAAAAACAGCTTCACGGCCTGGCGGCCTTTTGGGCCGAAGAAGGAGCCGAACAGCGGCAGCGTATGGTCATCGGTCTGGGCATCGCGCATAAACACCCGGCAAATCAGCACGTGGGGCACCAGAGAAAGCGGTAGGCCGAGAATAAGTAGCAATAGAAATACAAGTGGGCCGCGGGTGCCAATTTCAACCGGTAGGAATAGGGTCCCTGCACCGACGGTTGCGCCATACACACCCATCATCCAGATGGTGTCTTTTGTCGTCCACTTAGGACGTTGTATTTCGTTTGTATTGGTCATATTGCTCTTAAACAGGCTTAAAAAAACGACAAACAGATGGATCGAAATATCTGAGTTAGTTCGCGGAGTAACAGAGAGGAAAATAGATGAAATATGCTAACTATCGTAGTATTTATCAGCGATGCTACCGATAATCAGCGGGTCTGGCAAGGGTTTCCCAGAATTATCCACTATTATCAGATTAACTGGTAATTATCGAAACAGCATTGGCGATATTTGCTAACAACCCCCGGAAAACACAACAAATTATCCATTCCGCCAATCATATTGCTCAGTTAAAAAATGGCGAATTTAACAACCATCGTTGAGCTTTCAACTAGTGAAATATGCTGACTGGTGGCGACCAGAGCGGTTCCCTCCGCCCTGGTTACTGTTAATTATCCTGGAAGATCCACACGTGATTCTCTGGCAAAGCGAGATGGCAATGCTGTGGGTCCCGGACTTCGCTGCCGTAAGCGCGGATCACAACGTCATCCCCAGAGGTGCGGAACAGATATTCCCAGCGGTCACCCAGGTACATGCTGGTGAGCAGTGGCAATTCCAGTTGGTTTTCGCCGGGGCCATCTACCAGTTTGACACGCTCCACCCGGATCACTGCCGTGGCCGGTTGTCCGAGGGTGACACCTTCCCCCGCCAGCCCCCACAGCGACCAATCGCTGCCTTCAATCCGTGCCTTATTGCCCCGAATTTCAGTGACTTTCCCCTTAAGCCGGTTGTTGCTGCCCATAAACTCGGCAGTAAACAAGGTTTGCGGGGAACCGTACATCTCTTGTGGTGTGCCCTGTTGTTCGATTTTTCCATTATTAAGCAGCAGGATACGGTCGGAAATCGCCATAGCCTCATTTTGATCGTGGGTCACCATCAACGCTGATAAGCCAAGTTTAATGATAAGCTCCCGCAGAAATACCCGGGCTTCTTCCCGCAATTTGGCGTCCAGGTTGGACAACGGCTCATCCAGTAAAATCACCGGTGGGTTATAGACTAACGCCCGGCCAATGGCCACCCGCTGCTGTTGGCCGCCGGAAAGTTGGTGGGGATGGCGTTGGCCCAGATGGCCGAGGCCCAGCTGATCCAACACCTTCTGCACCCGCTCGGCGATCTCTTTGGTTGGCACTTTGCGCAGCTTCAGGGGATAGGCCACGTTTTCAAACACGGTTTTATGGGGCCACAGGGCATAGGACTGGAAAACCAGCCCGAGGTTGCGTGCTTCCGCCGGGATTTCGCTACGGGGCGTACCATCGAACACTTTATTATTGCCGATGACAATCGCCCCCTGGGTGGGTTTTTCCAGCCCGGCCACCGCCCGCAGTAAGGTGGTTTTGCCACTGCCCGAAGGCCCCAACAAAGAGACGACTTCACCCCGTTTCAGGTTCATTGATACTACTTTTAAAACCGGGTTATCGCCGTAGGTCAGGTGCAGGTTATCAACCGTTAACTCAATCATGTAATTTGACTCCAAAACGAAGGGCTATCCCCAGGCCAACCACCACCAGCAGGATATTAATAAACGAAAGGGCGGCCACGATATCAATGGCACCTGCCGCCCAGAGCGAGACCAGCATCGAACCAATGGTTTCCGTCCCCGGTGATAACAGATACACCCCGGTTGAGTATTCACGTTCAAAGATCAGAAACATCAGCAGCCAGGAGCCAATCAGGCCATAGCGCGAAAGGGGAATGGTGACGTGGCGGGTGATCTGCCCACGGCTGGCCCCGCTGGTACGGGCAGCTTCTTCCAGTTCCGGCCCCACCTGCAACAGAGTAGAAGAGATCAGCCGTAGGCCATAAGCCATCCACACTACGGTGTAGGCCAGCCAGACGCTAAAGATGGTGCTACGCAGTGAACGCAGCCAGACAATCAGGTTATCCCGCATCCACTGAGACCAGGCAAAGTCAGATAGCCAGCCGGACTTCAGGGCGTTATCCAGCCACATTGGTAAGAACAAAAATACCCACAGGAAAGCCAGCCCGGCCAGCAGCCCTGGCACGGCACGGGGCACCAGCACGCTGTAATCGAGGAAGCGCGTGGTGTTATCCGGTTTGCGGTGCATGGCAATACCCACAAACAGATAGCAGGCCACGGCCAGCGCCCCACCAAACACCCCAATAGCCATGGAGTTGACGATGGCGCGCAGTAGGTTGGGCTGCGCCCAGATGTTTTCGAAGGTGCTGAAAGAGATCTGATCCCAGATAGACACCCCCACACCCCAATTCGAGATAAATGCCCGCAGGACCACGCCCAACAGCGGCACGCCGATGGTGACGGTTAACCAGAAGGCCACCACTGCCCCGGCGACCCAGCGCCATTTACCTAATGGCAGTACCCGCGCCTGGGAGGCTTTGCCTTTAACGGTCACAAAGCGGTTAGCGGTGTGCATCAGGCGGCGTTGTAGCATCACCAGTGGGATGGTGATAGCAATCAACACCACGGCCACTGCGGCCATCAGATGATAAGACGGGATACCGAGTTTGTTGGTCAGCTTATAGAGATAGGTGGCCAGCACCATGTTGCCTTCCGGATCGCCCAGCACCAGCATCAGGCCAAACACCTCCAGCCCGAGGAAAAACAGCAGCACCAGAGCGTAAAGGATAGACGGGCGCACCATTGGCAGGCTGACGGAGGTCATCACCTGGAGCGGCGAGGCACCGGCGGTGCGGGCGGCTTCCTCCACGTCGGAACCCACACTGCGTAAGGCCGAGGAGATGTAGAGATAGGCATGGGGCACGTGGGTCAGGCCGGCGATCACCACAATGCTGGACATGTCGTAGATGTTCCACGGTACGAAGCCAATCAGCGATTGCGCCCACAGGGAGAAAAAGCCCACTGGCCCGGCGGCCACAACATAGCCAAAGCCCAGCACCATCGGCGAGACAAAAATCGGCACCAGGATCAGCGGCTCGATCAGCCGTCGCCCTGGCAGATCGGTGCGCACCATCAAAAACGCCAGCACGCCGCCAAGGGGGATAGCAATTGCCACCAGGCCAAAGGCCAGAATAAAGCCGCTTTTCAGCGCCTTGAAGAAATCAGGATCGGTGAAAATAAATTCAAAGGATTCCAGGCTCCACTCTTTTGAAGGAGAAAAGAAGGGGGCCGACAGGAAACTTTGGATCACGATAAACGACAGTGGAACGTAGATAACCAGGCTGGTTATCAGCACCACAACGCCGCGCGGCAGACTTTGCCACTTTCTTTGTAATGCATTCATAGTGTGTCCCTGGAGATAAAGCCCGGTATAACGGTGATAAGCTGCTGAACGCGGGGCGTAGCGGGTTGCTACGCCCCGGTGTTTTATTTGCCGGCAGCCGCGCGCCATTGTTTGATGTAATCAAGACGCTTCTTAGGTTGCAGGAACTCCAGCAGGCTCTCATCCACCGGGATTGGCTTCAGCGACTTGCCCAGCAGCTTGGTCATGCCAGCGATATCGTTGTTGCCTTCGATGTCATTACGGATCGACGGAATATCCGCATTGTTTGCCAGGATGCTTTGCCCTTTTTCAGACAATACATAATCCAGCCATAGCTTGGCGGCATGGCTGTGTTCAGACTGTTGGCTGATAAAGGAGACGCGGGACAACACCAGGGTGTAGTCCTTGGGATAGGAAATGCCGAGCGCCGGATCGGTTTTAGCCCTCGCTTCCACATAAGAACCCAGGATATTGAAGCCAATCAGGTTTTCGCCAGAGGACACCCGCTCCATCATGGTGCCGGTAGAGGACTGCACCGATAACCCGCCCTTGGCAATATCAGCCAGATGTTTGAAGTAATCAGGATCGGCTTTGGAATCGAGAACCGACAGCATAAAGCCCACTCCGGATTTCTCGATATCGTAGGTGGTGACCTTGTTTTTAAACTTTTCAGTCTGGCTGGCGATAAGTTTGGCCAGTGCCGTGTGGGAGTCCGGCACTTCGCCTGCCGGGATCAAGCGCTTGTTGTAGATAAATACCACCGGTTCATAGGTGGTGCCATAGGCTTTGTCGCTCCAGATAGACCACTTAGGCACCTGAGCCTGTTCCGGTGATTTGTATTCCATGGCGTAATCCATCGCCAGCTTCAGGGCGGTGTCCATTGAGGAGCTCCACACCACATCCCCACTGGTGCTGCCGGATGCCTGTTCGCTGATATAACGGTTGTACAGCTCGGTGCTGTTCATATCGTTATATTCCACTTTAATACCGGGGTAGGTCGCCTCAAACCCTTTAATTAACGGACCTGCCGCCTTGATATCTGTAGTGGAATAGATAACGACCTTGCCTTCTTTAGTCGCCGCATCAACCACTTTTTGATAGTCGGCAGGGTAGCCTTGCGGCAAGGCAGCCATCGCCGATGAAGAGATAAGGATCGCGGTAGAGATAAGAGAAATACGCAATGTGTTCGACATAATAGTTAACCTTTTAGTTACATTTAACGCACTAAAGGTCAACATAGCCGAAAGAGGTAACCAGGCAATAGGGGGGTAATAGCTCCTTAACTGAACTGTGATTACTGGCGTGATTTGAGCAATTAACACCATTAAAACCACGGCAAAGGGGGTTAATCTGCAGCCGGCACTTTACGGTACAGCCTTCTTGGGTGGCCGATATTGCCGTATTGCATTTCCACCTCCAGCAAGCCGCATTCCACACAGTATTCCAGATAGCGGCGGCCGGTGGTTTTACTGATCCCCACACTTTCAACCACCTCCTCCACCGAGAGACTACTGTCCGGATGGGCGGCAAAAAACCGCTGTACCCGCTCCAGGGTATTAGGTTCAATCCCTTTGGTGGAGGGCGTTGAGGTGGCAGCCCCCGCCGGTAAATTAAATAGCCGATCCAAAGCATGCTGATCGACCACCTTCACCTGATTCATGGCGTTAACCAGCAGCATAAATCGCTCCAAAGAAGCCTGTAGCCGCTGGAAAAACACCGGTTTAATCAGATAGTCAAAGGCCCCACTGCGCATGGCGTGGCTACAGGTTTGCATGTCGCTGGCGGCGGTAATAAAAATAACCGAGCACTCAAAACTCTTGAGCAGCGGGCTGTCTATCAACTCCACGCCTTGACCATCAGGCAGGTAATTATCCAGCAAAATGAGCCTGGGCCGGTGTTGTGAAACCAGCGCCTTAGCCTGTTCAATTGACGCTGCAATCCCCACAACCCGCAGGTGAAAATTCTGCTCGATAAACTCCCGGTGCAGTTCAGCAAGATGGGGTTCATCTTCAACAATGACCACCTCAAGGGCAGGGGTGCGAGTCATAAATTATCCTGTTAAGACTGGGGCCGGAACGGAATAAATACCGAGAACAGCGTGCCTTGCGGCGCGTTATCGCTGATTTCGATACTGCCCCCAGCTTGGGCAACATAGCTGGAAACCAGATACAGGCCAATGCCGTGTACCGCCCCGGTTAGATCCTGTGGGCCGGCTGATTTACTGGTAAAGCCAAAATCAAACAAATAGGGCCTGACCGATTTATCAATGCCGCACCCCTTATCGGCGACCTCAATGAGCAACTCTTGATTACGGTCAGAAATATAAATCTCCACGGCGGCCCGATCCGGGGTTTTCAGCGTGGCATCCACGGCGTTATCCACCAGATTACCGATAACTGACATCAACTCGGTTTCGCTTAGGCCAGCGGGCAGGAGGCTTAACTGGCAGGCAGGGTCGAAGGCCAGCTCAATCCCCTTTTCCCGTGCGCTTACGTACTTACCCAGCAACAGGCCACACAGGGCAGGGGAGGTGAAATGGGCGGAGACAAAATCCAGCACCTTCTGCGCCCCTTCGGACTGGGCATGGATATAGCGCATGGCTTCATCGTAGTGTTTCATTTGCAGCAGCCCCACCAGGGTGGCGGTCCAGTTTAGCTGCTCGTGGCGCATGATCCGCAGGTTGTCGGCATAGCGCTTAACCTGACTAAGCTGGCTGCTGAGGGTATTGATATCATTCTTATCGCGGAAGCTATACACCCAGCCGTGGGCCTGCCCAGGAGCCACCTCAATGGTGACCCGGTTCACGATGGTTTGCCGGTGGTTAAGTACCATCACCCGGTCGTGCTGTGCCTCTTGCCCATCGCTAAAAAACGATGCCGGCAGCTGCACCACTTGATCCAGTGGCTTACCCAACAGCGCTTTTTCATCGTGGCTGATAGCCAGCATTTCCCGGGCCGCACGATTAATCAGGATCAGCTGCTTCTGGGCATTAACGGCAAAAATCCCTTCATACATCGCCTCCAGTAAGGCTTTTTGCTGGAAGACCAGTTGCGCTATTTCACCTGGCTCCAGCCCGAACATCTGCTTTTTAAGGTTGCGGGTCAGCACCCAGGAGAAGACATTTAACATGAGTAGCAGCGCCAGGCCGTACATGCCCGCCTGCCACAGACGGCGAGCGTTAATACTGTCAATGTAAGAGGTCAGATAACCTACCGAGACAATACCAATCACCTGGTGCTGGGGGTTAAAAATGGGGGCTTTACTCCGCAGGGAAAAGCCGATCCCGCCTTGACGGGCTGAAATAATGATGTTGCCGGCTAAAACCTCAGCATTGTCACCGCCGATCATCGGCAGATTAAGGCGCTGCGGGGATTCCGAATGATAAAGGTGCCGCTCATGGGCATCACCAATCACGATATAGCTGGCATCACTGCGCTCGCGTAGTGGTTGGATCAAACGGGCGATGGCCGGGATATCCCGTATCTGTACTTTCTCCGCCAACCCAGGGATCAGCGCGATTTGGCTGGCCTGGACTTTAGCCCGCTGGCCTAAATCCTGGTGAATTTGTTTGTCGAAAAAATGGAACAGTAACGCGCCAAGCAGCACCAGCAGCAGGCAGGAGAAACTCACCAGCGAAAGGAAAAGCTTCATCTGAAAAGGGAACCGGGTTTTCATCGTAAATTGAGTAGCAGGCGGTGACGAGTCATTATCACAGCCTACCATGGCGCAAATTGGACGGTTATTTACCTACGGCAGAGTTGTGAGCTGGCTACACTCTCTGGCGAGTACCTGCATTAAGCTTAAGGTTTTTACCCCGGTTACTGGACGTAATCCTGGTCGCTGGCTGGCTCCAGCCAATGGTTATTGGCTCTCAGCGCACCAAGCTTCATAGTGGCAAGCATGCAGCTAAGAGAAATAAACCCCAAGGGGCCGAAGACGATATTATTATCTGCGGATGCTATTAAATGCAGCCCTCAGGCTGCATTTTTAGTGTCATGAGGTAAAGGTCAGGCTGCGCTGGTGGCCATCATCTGCGGGCTTAAGGCCAGAGTGGCATTTTCACTGTCACCCAATTGCAAATTGCTGGTTCGCTTCTGTAACTCAACCACTTGCCTATTAAGCACGTCCGAAGAACCCGCCAATTCTTCCACCACCGCTACGTTACCCTGAGTCACTTTTTCCAACTCAGAAAGGGCAGAAGTGATTTGCTGGATGCCTTTTTCCTGTTCGTTGGTGGAGATAAATATATGGCCCATCAGGTTATTAATATGCTCGGAGCCAGAAACAATATCCTGCATATTCTTTTCGGCTTCAGAAACCAGGCTGGCCCCCTGAAGCACGTTGCCATTGGTGATTTCGATCAGCGATTTAATGTTCTTGGCCGATTCCGAGCTTTTGTGCGCCAGATTCCGCACCTCACCGGCCACCACCGCAAAGCCTTTGCCGTGTTCCCCGGCCCGGGCGGCTTCTACCGCCGCATTCAGCGCCAGGATATTGGTCTGGAAGGCGATGCTATCAATCATACTGATGATTTCCGTCATCTTATTGGCGCAGTCGGTGATGGAGGACATGTTATTGGTCAGCTTCTGCATTAAATCACTGCCGTGGTCCGCCGAATGGTGGGCCTCATTAATGATGTTATTCAGTTCCCGGGTGCTTTCAGCGTTATTCATGGTACCCGCAGAGATTTGCTCCATGCTGGAGGCGGTCTGCATCAGCATGGCCGACTGCTGTTCGGTTTTGACGGATAGGTTGGCACTTTGCTGGGCCAGGGTATCGGAAAGATTTTTGGCGGATTGGGAGGATTTACGGATATCTATCACTAGGTTAGAAATCTCCCGGGCCAGAGTATTGATCCCTGGTATCAACCGGCCTGCACAGTTATTACCAAACTCCGCAATATGTACCGAAAGGTTCCCAGCGTTTATTTCATCAATATTGCGTTTTACCTCGTTTATTGGGCGCACCAAGTACACCGTCATATAGCTCCATAAGCTAAATATAATAGCTACCCATGCAATATTTAGCATGATAAGCACTTTCATATTGGCGGTTAAAAAGAAAGCCATGACATCGATTAATACAAATGACATGACCAGAAAATAAATGATAACACTTCGGACACTGGCATTCTTAAGCATAGGGGAACCCTGTAACAGAATACGTGGCGAGATTACCAAGGTATTACAGGGTTTTAAGGATTGTCCATACCCGGGAATTAGAATGGAATTTAATATCACCCTAATACAATTAAAGCGAGTTTAACGCCATAAAACATTTGGCTGAGCTATGGATGCCCGTTTCTCAGTGAAGGGATACTTAGCCAAATTGGTTTATCGGTGAGCAAGAGCCTTCAGTGTTGTTTCACGACGCTCCATAATTTCGTCAAATGCAGCATCCAATTTCATCTTCTGCTCATGACTGATAAGTACCGGTGCGCCGCCGCTGTTTCGGGTAATTTCTACTGGTTCCCCAACTACCACTGTATCCGTCATCTCAGCGATATTCTTGCTAGCTTAGGCTTGGGTGTAAGTTTTCATAAAATTTCCCCGTATGTGCATGTGTTATTTACATCAAAACATGAATAAATTTGAACAAATTTTATCTTAGTATTAGAAATTTAAGCCACGCATCAAAGCGTGGCGATGATGTTTGCTTAGCCAGGCAACCCCGGTAGCAGTTTATCCAGCGTTAACGGATAGTGGCGCACCCGCACGCCGGTGGCGTTATACACCGCATTGGCGACAGCGGCACTTACGCCACACAGCCCCAACTCACCCACGCCTTTGGCCTTCATTGGCGAGGAGATAGGGTCGGTATCGTCAAGGAAAATCACGGTTTGCTCCGGGATATCCGCATGAACCGGCACTTCGTACCCGGCCATATCGTGGTTAACGAAATAGCCTAATCGAGTATCCACTGCCAGCTCCTCCATCAATGCTGCACCCACCCCCATGGTCATGGCACCAATCACCTGGCTACGGGCGGTTTTCGGGTTGAGGATACGGCCCGCTGCGCAAACGGCCAGCATCCGTCGTACCCGGATCTCCCCGGTATATTGATGTACCGCCACTTCCACAAAGTGCCCGGCAAAGGTCGACTGTTGGTAGGCTTTTTCTAACTTATCGAACTCAATGGTATCTTCCGCCGTCAACGGCCCCTCAGCCGTCGCCTGCTTGAGGGGCAAGGTTTGATTCCCGGCCTGCACCTGCCCATCGGCAAACACCGCGTGCTGGGGATCAAGGCCCAACTTCTGTGCGACCGCCTCCCGCAATTTGGTGCAAGCGGCATAGACCCCGGCGGTGGCGCTGTTCGCCCCCCACTGGCCACCGGAGCCAGCGGACACCGGGAAGCTGGAATCCCCTAAATGTACCGTTACTGCCTCCAGCGGTACCCCGAGCATTTCAGCGGCGGTCTGGGCGATGATGGTGTAACTGCCGGTGCCGATATCGGTCATATCGGTTTCCACTAACACCCGGCCTTGCTGGTCCAAATGCACCCTGGCCCCAGAAGCCATCACCAGGTTATTACGGAAGCCCGCGCCCATCCCCATGCCAATCAGCCATTGCCCATCACGGGTTTTCCCTGGGGTAGGAATACGTTTATTCCAGCCAAATTTCTCCGCACCGGTACGCAGGCATTCCACCAGCTGGCGGCGGGAGAAGTGGCGCTGCGGATTGGCGGGATCGACTTGGGTGTCATTAATAATGCGGAACTCAACCGGATCGATCCCGAGCTTTTCGGCCATTTCATCCATGGCTATTTCCAGTGCCATCAACCCCGGTGCCTCGCCGGGGGCGCGCATGGCGTTGCCTTCCGGCAGGTTGAGGGTGGCAAGCCGCAGGCCGGTAAAGCGGTTAGCCCCAGCGTATAGCAGTTCTGTTTGTTGAACGGCGGTTTCTGGCTCGCCGCCGCGTAGATTCCCGGACCAGCTTTCATGGCTGATGGCGCTGATATGGCCTTGAGCATTGGTGCCGATACGGATGTGCTGGATGGTGGCCGGGCGGTGAGTGGTATTATTGGCAATCAGTGGTCGGGGCAGCATGACTTTGACCGGGCGTTTGGCCGCTTTGGCCCCCAGTGCGGCCAGCAAGGCATCGCTGCGTAGGAACAGCTTGCCGCCAAAGCCGCCCCCTATATAAGGCGAAATAATGCGGATGTTATCAGCGGAGATCTTTAAGGTGGCGGCCAAATCCTGGCGGCACCAGTCGATCATTTGGTTCGATGTCCAGAGCGTCAATTTCTCCCCATCCCAGGCGGCCATCGAGGCATGAGGTTCCATCGCCGTATGGCTCTGATCCGGGGTGGTGTAAGTGGCATCTAGCTGATGGGCGCTGGCAGTGAAGGCCTGCTCAACATCACCGAGGGATTTATCCGGGGTATTTTCCGGTGCCGTGGTCACCTTGTCTTTTTGCTCTGCCAGGGAGTAATCCCCCTTCTGGCGTTGATAGTCCACGTTAATCAGTTGGGCGGCAGCCCGGGCCTGCTCGAAGGTTTCGGCAATTACCAACGCCACCGCCTGGTGATAGTGGGCAATCTCTTTACTAGCCAAAAGCGGGGCGGTATTTTTGCTGCCTTTACCCAATGGCCCTGCATTGGCGGCGGTGATCACGGCCAACACCCCGGCGGCCTGAAGAGCTGCCTGAGTGTCGATATTACGCAAAGTACCTTTGGCGACAGGCGCACCCACGATATAGCCATAGGCGGCGTCCGGGGCGTATTCGTGCCATTCATAGGCGTAGGGGGCGGTGCCGGTGGTTTTTAACGGGCCGTCAATACGGTCATGGGGCTGGCCCACAACCTTTAGTTGGTCGATCGGGTTTTTAGTTGCCGGTTGATCAAATTTCATGGTTTTAGGCCTCCCTCTGGGTAAGCACCGATGCCAGGGTGCGTTTTGCTAAGGTCAGTTTGAACTGGTTTTCAGCGGTGGGATGGGCGCTGGCGAACAGCTTTTGGTATACCGCCTCGGCCCCCTGGGGCATGAGTGCATCGGCTTCCGCCATCCGCCAGGGTTTATGCGCCACGCCCCCCAGGGCAACCCGGCCACTGCCGTCTGGTTGGATCACGGCGGCTACAGAAACTAGAGCAAAAGCGTAGGAGGCCCGGTCGCGCACCTTCTGGTAGACATGAACCCCACCGATGGGCGGCGGGAGAGTAACGTGGGTAATCAGTTCTCCGGGCTTGAGGGCTGTCTCCAGTTGGGGGGTGTTACCGGGCGCCCGGTAAAACTCAGCCATCGGCAGGCTCCGGCTTTTTCCCTCCGGGTTGATGGTTTCGACGGTGGCATCCAGCAGGCGCATCGCCACCGCCATATCGCTGGGATGGGTGGCGATGCAGTTTGCGCTCACGCCCACTACCCCATGCTGGCGGCTAAAGCCTTCCAGTGCGGCACAGCCGCTGCCCGGTAGCCGTTTATTGCAGGGCTGGTTGGTGTCGTAAAAATAGGGGCAGCGGGTGCGTTGTAACAGGTTGCCCCCGGTAGTGGCCTGGTTGCGTAACTGGCCGGAAGCCCCAGACAGCAGCGCTCTGGCGAGGACGCCATAATCCTGGCGCACCCGGTCGTGGGCCGCCAGGTCGGTGTTACGCACTAGCGCGCCAAGCCGCAAGCCGCCCTGGTCGGTGGGGGTAATGTCATCAAGCGCCAGGCCATTAACATCAATCAGGTGGGACGGGGTTTCGATTTCCAGCTTCATCAGATCCAATAGGTTGGTGCCCCCGGCAATAAATTTTGCCCCTGGGTTGCGCTGCGCACTGGCGGCAGCCTGAGCCGGACTGGTGACTTTTTCATAGGTGAAAGCTCTCATGCTTTTGACCCCCCAGCCACCTCTTCAATGGCGGCCAAAATATTGCTGTAGGCCCCACAGCGGCAGATATTGCCACTCATACGCTCGCGGATCTCTTCGCCACTGGCACTCACTTTGCTCACAAGATCATGGGTGACATGGCTGGGAATGCCGGATTTAATCTCGTTGAGCACCGCCACAGCGGAGCAAATTTGCCCTGGTGTGCAATAGCCGCACTGAAAGCCATCATGCTTGATAAAGGCGGCCTGCATCGGGTGTAAATCATGGGGCGAACCAAGGCCTTCAATGGTGGTAATCTCCGCCCCTTCCTGCATGACGGCTAATGTCAGGCAGCTGTTAATACGCCGCCCGTCGACGATCACGGTGCAGGCCCCGCACTGGCCGTGGTCGCAGCCTTTTTTGGTGCCGGTCAGGTGCAAGTTTTCCCGCAGGGCGTCCAATAAGGTGGTGCGGGTATCCACCGAAAGCGCATGGGCTTTACCGTTCACCTTTAGGTTGAGATCTTGGGTTTGCGGGGCGGGGGTGGTGGCCGGGTTGCCTGCGGCCAGCGCAGCGCCGGGGTGCATTGCCGCCGCTGCCGCAGAGGCCGCTCCGGCTTTAAGTAGGGTGCGGCGTGTCATGGTCATCCCCGGGTTAGCGTATTCAGCGGTGTGAGGAAAAAAATGCGGCATGTTGCCGCTAGGGTCATTGCTTGGGTTATTTTTATTGCCGACATTGCTCATGCCCGGCCTCCAGTATCTAATTAGTGAAACGAAAGGCGAGAGAACCGGACGCTCGCCTGGGCAAAAAACCACAAAGGAACATTAAGCATAGACGGCGTGGAGCCATGGGTGAGGAATGGGGCTATGCGCGTGGCGTATCAATGCTTGAGTTTACGTTGGCGGAGTTTCATTAAGGGATTCACCGAGCTACCGTGGATCATCACACTTACCACCACCAGGGTCAGGGCGCAGTCCATCATATAACTGGTGTCACTTCCCCGTAGCCCGTGGGTCCAGGCATAGGCGATGTAGTTAAGGCTGCCGATGCCGCGTATTCCCAGCCACCCCAACATCAGGCGCTGGTGGCGCAACTCATTCCTACCGAGTGTCACCAGCCACACGGCCAGCGGGCGGATGACCAGGAATAATAGGGCGGCGATAATCAACCCATCGGGCTGCCAGTGTTGCGCCAGGGTAATACCAAGGATGATCACCAGCGCTGCCGCGAACAGGCGTTCAACGGAATCCCCAAAGGAGAGCGCATCGCCAATCACCAGCCCCATGGATTTAACCCGGGTCATTTGTTGTAGGCCGTGGCGCTGATGGGGGTTAACCTGAATTTCAGCCGGTAGCGCCATCCCTTGCTGTTCGTCCTGCTCATCAGGGAAGCGCCGCTGCACTTTAAGTTCAGCACTGCGCAAGCCCATACCCGCAGCGAAGGCGGCTAAAAAACCGGAAGCACCGAAGAACATTGCTAAGGCATAGCTCAGGCAAATAAGCGCCAGAGCGATAAAATCACTGGGGGCAAAATCCTGTTGGGAATGGCGGAAACGGGTCGCAACCAGGCCAACCCCATGGCCCAATAAGAAACCGATTAACAGCCCGGCTGCTAGTGACCACAGCACCTCTCGGGTGAACCAATGCATTAAATCAATATCACCAGGGTGTTGTGACCACATTAACCCGAGGATCAGCAGTGGTAAGGCGGTGCCATCGTTCAGCCCGGCCTCGCTAGAGAGCGACAGCCGCAGACTGTCGTTGTCGCGGGCATCACTTAAGGAAATCAGGCTGGCGAGCACTGGGTCTGTAGGGGCGATAATTGCCGCAAAACACAAGGACAGTGGCCAGGAAAACCCGAGAAGGTAATGGCTTGCCACCATAATTCCACCAACGGTGAGTAACATGGTAGGCCCGGCAAGCAGCACCCCCATCTTCAGGCCGCGATCGTTAAGAGGCAGGCGTATTTTAAGCCCGGTAATAAAGAGTGAGGCGGCCATAGCCACTTCGGTGACGTGGCCGATAATCGTGGAGTATTTCACCACATCAATATCTACCAGGTTGAGCGCCCACGGCCCGCACAAGATACCCACCAATAAATAGAGACCAAATAGCGGCACCATCGTGCGACTCAGCCAGCCGTAACACAGAGACATGATAAGTA
This sequence comes from uncultured Enterobacteriaceae bacterium, assembly GCA_966186435.1. Taxonomy (GTDB): domain Bacteria; phylum Pseudomonadota; class Gammaproteobacteria; order Enterobacterales; family Enterobacteriaceae; genus CBIFWW01. Next base: position 5,040 of record CBIFWW010000048.1, on the reverse strand, counting down.
GCAGTGCGCCAAAGGCCCCCATCCATATTACAAAATTCATTATTGACCTTCTTAGTGGTTGTTCGGGAAGGGAATGACGCAGCAATAAGCGTAGTAGAAAATAGCCTGTTACGCTTTGGTTCACAGATTTAATATCGCGCTGAATTATCCTAAAACGCCGCTAAATTATTAGCGAAAATATGAGGCTGTAGTAATTTAACTGCCGAGTAACTATAGGTTTTTTACCATATGGAGTTTTTTGGAATATTTTTAAACGGGCCGGTTAATTTGATTGCCGCGGTTGGCTGTCTATACTGAGTTGTGACACAGATGCAAGTTAAAATTTAATCTAATTATTTGGAGTAAATTATGGCTGAACAACATCGCGGTGGTTCCGGTAATTTTGCCGATGACAAACAGAAAGCTTCCGAAGCCGGTAAGAAGGGAGGTCAGCACAGTGGTAGTGGTCTGAAAGAAGACCATCAACATGCGACCGACGCCGGTAAAAAGGGCGGTGAGCAATCTCATGGCAGTGGTAAGAAGTAAGTTTTTTTAACTGTAATTAAGCTTACTTCAATCAGCATCAGGGGTTTTTATGCTTTGGATGGAAAACGATTTATATGTCCGAATAGTTGAAATGGAAAATGGCCCGATGCCGCGCCCATTATCCAGTGGATTTAGTAGCCAACGCGCCTATCGCGTAATAGGATGTTTTAATCCCTCAGAAACCTCTGATGCTTATATGATTCTGTCAAACGATCGCAACGAAATATGGTTTATCTGCAATCGTCATTTACGCGTTATGAGTAGCAGTGATGCCCGGCCGTTATTTTATGACATTAATGATGGCGATGCTCTGCGACTGATAAAACGTTAAATTCCCGGTTTTAACTAATTCACCTTTAATGATATAGGGGAAAATTACTATTTCCCCTGTTCAGGAGTTTCAATGATTAATAAAAGCGATATTAAAGAACATGCGCCAGTGATCGCCAGTTGCGGCAGCCACGTTGGTACTGTCGACCATCTGGATGGGGAAGACCAAATTAAATTAACCCGTAGCGATCCGGAGTCCGGCGGCCAGCACCATTACATCCCCCTAAGTTGGGTAGAAAAAGTAGAAAACGGCAATATTATTCTTAATAAAGATAAATCTGAAGTACATGACAGCTGGCAGGGTGCCTGATAACCGCAGCCATACCCATGCCCCGCTATGACGGGGCAATTTTTTAAAGGATTACCTCGCGAGGGCAGACATGACTGATAAAACCACGCCAACCACAGAGCGCCATTACCCGGTACCGCCTTTTAAAGAGCAGCCGCAATCCATGCCCGGGCTGGCGTCAGAGATGGAACCTATCCCTGATCACGGCGAGTTAAGCTACATCGGCCACGGCCGCCTGGCGGGGAAAAAGGCCCTGATAACCGGAGGGGATTCGGGCATTGGCCGGGCGGCGGCGATTGCCTTTGCCCGCGAGGGTGCAGACGTGGCTATCAATTATCTCCCGGAAGAGAGCAGCGATGCAGAGGCGGTGATAAAGCTTATTGAAGCGGAAGGCCGGGTGGCGGTTGCCCTGCCGGGGGATATTCAGGATGAAAATTTCTGTCAAACTCTGGTGCAGCAGGCGGTGGACAAGCTCGGTGGTCTGGATATTTTGGTCAACAATGCGGGCCGCCAGCAATACTGTGAAGATATAACTGAACTTACCACTGAAAGCTTTGATGCCACTTTCAAAACTAATGTGTATGCCATGTTCTGGATCACCAAGGCAGCCATGGCCCATTTGGGTAAGGGTGCCAGTATTATCAATACCACCTCAGTACAGGCCGTGGATCCGAGCGCTATTTTGCTGGATTATGCCCAGAGTAAAGCTTCCATAGTCGCCTTTACTAAAGCACTGGCAAAACAGCTAGGGCCGAAGGGTATCCGGGTAAATGGTGTGGCACCAGGGCCATACTGGACAGCGCTCCAACCTTCCGGAGGGCAGCCTCAGGATAAAGTGCAACAGTTTGGCAAATCAGCGCCATTGGGGCGGCCAGGGCAACCGGCTGAAATCGCCCCACTTTATGTGTTATTGGCTTCCGATGAGGCCAGCTACTGTTCCGGTCAAATTTGGTGCTCCGATGGCGGCACCGGCACAATATAGCCAGGCTAATTTCCCATAGTCCTAAATTGAAACGTAGCCGCTGAGAGCGACTAAGCTTTATGTTCAAACCGTGAAAGGAGGCTATATGTCTACTGAAGAAATTAAAGATGGTGCTGAGCACCTATCCCGTAAAGTCGAAAATAAAGCCCGTGAAGTAGGCGGGGCTGCTCAGGAGCAGTTTGGCCGCTATGCGGATTCTCCGCAAGACCGCGCCCAGGGTGCTGCGCGCAAGTATTCAGCACAGGCATGCGACGCAATGTGCGATGCCACCCAGGCTGTAACCCAAAAAGTGCGTGACAACCCTATCGGTGGCTTGCTCACCGCAGGTTTTGTCGGGATTGCACTGGGGCTGTTACTGGGCCGTCGATAATATCGTTCCGCTATATGAAAAAAACGGGCTAGAAGTGAATTTCTGGCCCGTTTGCTATTCATAAATTCAAAAGTTACCGCAAATTCGGTGGAATCAGGAGCCAAGTGTGTGAATTACTCTGGTTTAATAATCCGCACTTCCGGGTTCTTTTTTTGCCATTCTGGCACAATGCGCTCTTGGGCTGGGCGGGCTTCCGGCGGCAGTTTATAACCAGTGGTTTCGATCCAGCGGTAGATCTCGTCAATTTCCCCCGTGCGCTCTTTCCAGGCACGATAGTCAGCTTCACTCAGCATCCGCGAAGCTTTGCGCTCCATCTCTTCATCAAAATAAGAGCTATTTTCTGCACCCATAGCGGCGGCCAGGGGGTCGATTAAGGCGCATAGCTCATCGGCAATCTGCTTATGGCGCAGCAGGCTTTCAAATATTTTGCCGTCGATATCGCCAATGATCTGCTTGCCGTCGTGGGTTTCCAGCACGAAGGTGGTCTGGCGCAGGCTGCCGCCCAATAAAATATGTTTGATGGCACCCAGCGGGCCAGTAAAGGTGCTCCCTACCACTCCCCAACCCAGGGGGCCGCCGATGCAGTTAATGTTTTGTACTGTCGCTATTTCCATGCGGGCAATTTGCCCGGTATGAATATACAGCGGGTCATGCTTACGTTGCCTTACCACCAGACCAAGGGTAGTGGCCCAAATTCCATCCTGTTCAAAGCTGGCGTAATGTACGCTCACTCTTGCCATACCGCGCTCCCTGCCGTAGTGACATTCAGGCATTTAGTATGTGCGAAACGCCGCCGGGGATTAACCCCCGGCGGCATTTTGACCATTTATGATAAATCCCCGGGCAGACTTAGAACATCAGCGGCAGCCCCAGCCCACGTTTTACCTTATGGAGTGTCTCTTGGGTGCAGCGATGAGCCTGTTCACTGCCCTGACGCAGCAAGGCCAGCAGCCCATCGCGATCTTTTATTATCTGTGCGCGGCGGCTGCGGATTGGGGCTAAAAGCTGTTGCAGGCAACCTTCCAGCTCATCCTTACAGGCCCGGTCACCTAACCCGCCCTGGCGGTAGTGTTCCTTCATCGCCGCGACTTTTTCCTTATCCGGATGGAAGGCATCCAGGTAACTAAACACCACATTGCCCTCAATCTGGCCGGGATCGTTTAAACGCAGGTGATTGGGGTCGGTGTACATTGCGGTCACGGCACGGTGAATATCGGCCTCGCTGGCGGAGAGCGTCACCGTATTGCCAAGGGATTTGGACATTTTACCGTTGCCATCGATCCCCGGCAGCCGCCCGGTCTCACTGAGCATGGCTTTGCAGGGGCGCAGCATTGGGCTACCCACCAGGCTATTCAACTTGTGGACGATTTCATTGGTTTGCTCAATCATCGGCAGCTGATCATCACCCACCGGAACCCGCTCCGCCTGAAAGGCCGTAATATCGGCGGCCTGGCTGATGGGGTAAGCCATAAAACCTACCGGTAGCGCCCGGCTAAATCCCTTTTGGGCGATTTCACTTTTGACCGTTGGGTTGCGCTCAACCCGTGCCACGGTGACGATGTTCATATACAGCATGGTTAATTCTGCCAGGGCGGGCAGGGCTGATTGCAGGCAAATCACAGTTTTAGTGGGGTCGATGCCCACCGCCAGATAATCCGCCATGACTTCGAGGATATTATCGGCCACTTTTTGTGGGTTATTACCGTTGTCGGTTAGCCCCTGAAGGTCTGCTATCAAAATATATTGCTGGTGGTGATGTTGCAGGGCCACCCGCTGGCGCAGGGAGCCAACAAAATGGCCAAGGTGTAATTGGCCAGTGGGGCGGTCGCCGGTAAGTATGATATGGGATTGTGACATATAAACTCCTTAAGGATTGGTGCCGAAAGGGGTTTAGAGAGATCAAAATCGCCTTTCGGCGGCTTTATCGAAATGCAGAAATGCGCGCCGCCTCTAATAAGGCAGCCACCAATAGTGACGGTGGGTTAAGGCAGCAGGCAAAGTTAGTTTCATTTCTTCAAACTACCATATGAATAATTAGCTAGGAATCATTCGAAATATCAATTTCATCAACTCTGCATCAATAATGATAAAAAAACTACCAAGGAAGATTTGGAGTGTGAGAGAAATAAGTGGCTAATCGGCTAAGGCTCTGAAACCGTTGAACACGGTGACTCAGGTGGGATTTGGTTCGTTGCCGATGGTAGCGATGGTGCGCTCCAAATACATAGATAAACCCTAGCCGATGAGATCGTTGGCGACGTTTTTCTGATCCACCGGCAACAGGTAGTTGGCGTTCACGGTGAATGGGCCGGAGTTATTTACATATTTAATGCTATTTCACGGGCGTTTGCCGCCATCGTGGCCATTTTATAATTTCCCGGCTCCGGCCCATTATTTAAAATCCACTTAGGCCGAATACTCCTACCCACTTTTAAGCTTAATGGGGTGAGTAATGTACTAGACGGTGATTTCGGCCTAGGACTGGCTTCTTGGCGGGAATGAGGCTTAAGAAAATTAATGATGGCGGGTATTATTAGCACTCTT
>CBIFWW010000047.1:0-21895 GCA_966186435.1 uncultured Enterobacteriaceae bacterium | reverse complement strand
TTATGGTTAATGCGCATATCGCGCACGACTGTACCGTGGGTGACCGCTGTATTCTTGCCAACAACGCAACGCTGGCAGGACACGTATCGGTTGATGACTTCGCAATTATTGGCGGCATGACCGCAGTCCATCAGTTCTGCATCATTGGTGCGCACGTGATGGTTGGCGGCTGCTCCGGTGTGGCGCAGGACGTCCCTCCTTATGTCATTGCGCAGGGTAACCACGCAACGCCGTTCGGTGTCAATATCGAAGGGCTGAAGCGCCGCGGATTCAGCCGTGAGGCGATTACCGCTATCCGCAATGCGTATAAGCTGATTTATCGTAGCGGTAAAACGCTCGATGAAGTGAAACCGGAAATTGCTGAACTGGCGGAAACATATCCGGAAGTGAAAGCCTTTACCGATTTCTTTGCACGCTCAACGCGCGGTCTGATTCGTTAATGACTGAACAGCGTCCATTAACGATTGCCCTGGTCGCCGGAGAAACCTCCGGCGATATCCTGGGGGCCGGTTTAATCCGCGCTCTGAAAGAACGTGTGCCCAACGCCCGCTTTGTTGGTGTTGCCGGGCCACGGATGCAGGCTGAAGGCTGCGAAGCCTGGTACGAAATGGAAGAGCTGGCGGTGATGGGCATTGTTGAAGTGCTCGGGCGCTTGCGCCGTTTGCTGCACATTCGTGCCGATCTGACCAAACGGTTTAGTCAACTCCAGCCCGATGTTTTCGTTGGCATTGATGCGCCAGACTTTAACATTACCCTTGAAGGTAATCTTAAGCAGCGCGGTATTAAAACCATTCATTACGTCAGCCCGTCCGTTTGGGCATGGCGACAGAAACGTGTTTTCAAAATCGGTAAAGCCACCAATTTGGTGCTGGCTTTCCTGCCTTTCGAAAAAGCGTTTTACGATAGATTCAACGTTCCTTGCCGTTTTATTGGCCACACTATGGCGGATGCCATGCCGCTGGACCCTGATAAAAATACCGCCAGGGATGTGCTGGGGATTTCCCATTCTGCTCGCTGTCTGGCTTTACTGCCCGGTAGCCGCAGTTCAGAAGTGGAAATGCTCAGCGAAGACTTTTTAAAAACCGCCTTACTGCTGCGCCAGCGCTGGCCCGATCTGGAGATCGTGGTGCCACTGGTTAACGCCCACCGCCGCGAGCAATTCGAGCAAATTAAAGCGCGGGTAGCGCCGGATTTGACCGCTCATTTGGTGGATGGTCACGCCCGTGAGGCGATGATTGCCAGCGATGCCGCGCTGTTGGCGTCGGGTACCGCCGCATTGGAGTGCATGCTGGCTAAATGCCCGATGGTGGTGGGTTACCGGATGAAACCGTTCACCTTCTGGCTGGCGAAGCGTCTGGTTAAAACGGACTATGTCTCATTACCTAATTTATTGGCTGGCCGTGAGCTGGTAAAAGAACGTCTTCAGGAGGAGTGCAATCCGGAAGCCTTAGCCCAGGCATTAATCCCGCTGTTAAGCGATGGGGCTGAAAGCCACCATCTACACGCAATCTTCCGCGAACTACATCAACAAATACGCTGTAATGCCGACGAGCAGGCGGCGGATGCCGTACTGGAGCTGGCTCAATGATTGAATTTACCTATCCCCATACCCATCTTGTAGCTGGAGTGGATGAAGTTGGCCGCGGCCCACTGGTGGGGGCGGTTGTCACTGCGGCAGTGATCCTCGATCCCACCCGGCCCATAGTTGGGTTGGCTGATTCTAAGAAGCTCTCTGAGAAACGCCGCCTGGCGCTATTTGATGAAATTAAAGAGAAAGCCTTAGCCTGGAGCCTGGGCCGTGCTGAGCCAGAAGAGATTGATACGCTGAATATTCTGCATGCCACTATGCTGGCAATGCAAAGGGCAGTGGCAGGCCTGGGTATTGTCCCAGAATATGTGCTGATTGATGGCAACCGTTGCCCGTCACTGCCGATGCCTTCAATGGCCGTGGTGAAAGGAGATAGCCGGGTGGCAGAAATCAGCGCGGCTTCCATACTGGCTAAGGTGACCCGCGATGCCGAGATGACGGCGTTGGATCAGGTGTTCCCACAGTATGGCTTTGCACAGCACAAAGGCTATCCGACCGCCTTTCACCTGGAAAAACTGGCGGCCTACGGCGCGACAGAACACCACCGCCGGAGCTTCGGCCCCGTTAAACGCGCCCTTGGGTTCGTCTCCTGATAACAACAGTTAACCGGTAAGTAAGATGGCAGAACCACGTTTCGTCCACCTGCGGGTGCACAGTGACTATTCTATGATTGATGGGCTGGCTAAGATCGGCCCATTGGTTAAGAAGGCTGTGTCCCTGGAGATGCCTGCTCTGGCGATCACCGATTACACCAACCTGTGTGGGCTGGTGAAATTTTACGGTAGCGCCCACGGTGCGTGTATGAAGCCACTTGTAGGGGCCGATTTCCAGATGTCCAGCCAACTGCTGGGCGACGAAATGACCCATCTTACCGTTCTGGCTTTGAATAACACCGGTTATCAGAATCTGACCTTGCTGATCTCCCATGCCTATCAACGTGGTTACGGTGCCGAAGGCCCGTGGATCGACAAGGCGTGGCTGGAAGAGTTAAACGAAGGTCTGCTGGTTTTATCCGGTGCGCGCATGGGAGAAGTGGGCAAGGCGCTGCTGCGTGGCAACACCGCCGTGGTGGATCAGGTGCTGGCGTTTTATGAAACCCACTTCCCGAACCGCTTTTATCTGGAGCTGATCCGCACTGGTCGCCCGGATGAAGAAAGTTATTTACACGCTGCCGTCGCACTGGCGGAAGAGCGCGGCATTCCGGTGGTCGCCACTAACGATGTGCGTTTCCGCGAGCCTGACGAATTTGAAGCCCATGAGATCCGCGTGGCGATCCATGATGGCTTTACTCTCGACGATCCTAAGCGTCCGAAGAACTACTCTGCGCAGCAATATATGCGTAGCGAAGAGGAGATGTGCGAGCTGTTTGCCGACATCCCGGAAGCGCTCGAAAACACTGTGGAAATTGCCAAGCGCTGTAACGTTACGGTGCGCTTGGGTGAATACTTCCTGCCCCAATTCCCAACGGGGGAGATGAGCACCGAAGATTTCCTGGTGGCAAAATCCCACGAAGGTCTTGAAGAGCGTCTTGAGTTTCTGTTCCCCGATCCTGCGGTTCGGGCGGAAAAACGCCCACCTTACGATGAGCGTCTGGAGATCGAACTCAAAGTTATCAACCAGATGGGTTTTCCCGGCTACTTCCTGATCGTAATGGAATTTATCCAGTGGTCGAAGGATAACGGCGTGCCGGTAGGCCCGGGCCGTGGCTCCGGTGCCGGTTCTCTGGTGGCGTATGCACTCAAAATTACTGACCTGGATCCACTGGAATTTGACCTGCTGTTCGAACGCTTCCTTAACCCGGAACGTGTCTCCATGCCCGACTTCGACGTCGATTTCTGTATGGAAAAGCGCGACCAGGTTATCGAGCATGTGGCGGATATGTATGGCCGTGATGCGGTATCGCAAATCATCACCTTTGGTACCATGGCGGCCAAAGCCGTTATCCGCGATGTGGGCCGGGTGTTAGGCCACCCCTACGGGTTTGTTGATCGTATTTCCAAGCTGATCCCGCCGGATCCAGGCATGACCTTGGCTAAAGCTTTTGAAGCCGAGCCACAGCTGCCGGAAATCTATGAAGCAGATGAAGAGGTTAGGGCGCTGATTGATATGGCGCGCCGGCTGGAAGGGGTGACCCGAAACGCTGGTAAGCACGCCGGTGGGGTGGTTATCGCCCCTACCAAAATCACCGATTTTGCCCCGCTTTACTGTGACGATCAGGGACTGTATCCGGTTACCCAGTTTGATAAAAACGACGTGGAATACGCCGGGCTGGTGAAATTTGACTTCCTTGGTCTGCGCACGCTCACCATCATCAACTGGGCGCTGGAGATGATCAACGCCCGTCGTGAGCGTGAAGGGCTGGAGCCGCTGGATATCGCCGCCATTTCGCTGGACGACAAGAAAAGTTTTGATATGCTGCAGCGCTCGGAAACCACGGCGGTGTTCCAGCTTGAATCCCGCGGCATGAAGGATCTGATTAAGCGCCTACAGCCTGACTGCTTCGAGGATATGATCGCCCTGGTGGCGCTGTTCCGTCCCGGTCCGTTGCAGTCAGGGATGGTGGATAACTTTATCGACCGTAAACATGGCCGTGAAGCGATCTCCTATCCTGACATCCAATGGCAGCATGAATGCCTGAAACCGGTGCTGGAGCCAACCTATGGCATCATCCTGTACCAGGAGCAGGTGATGCAGATTGCTCAGGAGCTTTCCGGGTACACCCTGGGCGGGGCCGATATGCTGCGCCGCGCCATGGGTAAGAAAAAGCCCGAAGAGATGGCAAAGCAGCGCGGCACCTTTGAAGATGGGGCAAAGTCTCGGGGTGTCGATGGCGAGCTGGCGATGAAAATCTTCGACCTGGTGGAGAAATTCGCCGGTTACGGGTTCAACAAATCCCACTCCGCAGCTTATGCGCTAGTGTCTTACCAGACCCTGTGGTTAAAAGCCCATTATCCGGCAGAATTTATGGCGGCAGTGATGACCGCTGATATGGATAATACCGAGAAAGTGGTGGGCCTGGTGGATGAGTGCTGGCGTATGGGGCTAAAGATCCTGCCGCCGGATATTAACTCCGGGTTGTATCATTTCCACGTCAACAATGATGGCGAGATTGTGTACGGTATCGGCGCGATCAAAGGTGTGGGTGAAGGCTCGATTGAAGCCATTATTGAAGGACGTAACCAAGGCGGTTACTTCCGCGAGTTGTTCGATCTTTGTGCACGGACAGACACTAAAAAGCTCAATCGCCGGGTGCTGGAAAAACTGATTATGTCCGGGGCCTTCGACCGCCTCGGCCCGCACCGCGCCGCCCTGATGAACTCTCTTGGGGAGGCGCTCAAAGCCGCCGATCAGCATGCCAAAGCTGAAGCTATTGGCCAGGCGGATATGTTTGGTGTGCTGGCCGATGAGCCAGAGCAGATTGAGCAGTCCTATGCCAACTGCCTGCCGTGGCCGGAACAAGTTGTGTTGGATGGGGAACGTGAAACCCTGGGGTTATACCTTACCGGTCACCCTATCAATCAATATATTAAAGAAATTGAGCGCTATGTCGGTGGCATGCGCCTGAAAGAGATGCATCCGACGGAACGTGGTAAAGTAACCACAGCGGCGGGTTTGGTTATTGCTGCGCGGGTTATGGTCACCAAGCGCGGCAATCGCATCGGTATCTGTACTCTGGATGACCGTTCCGGGCGTCTGGAGGTGATGTTATTCACCGATGCCTTGGAAAAATACCAGCAATTGCTGGAAAAAGACCGTATTCTGATCGTAAGTGGACAGGTCAGCTTTGATGACTTCAGCGGCGGGCTTAAAATGACCGCCCGTGAAGTTATGGACATTGACGAAGCCCGCGAAAAGTATGCGCGTGGGCTTGCTATCTCGCTGACGGACAGGCAAATTGATGACCAGCTTTTGAACCGACTCCGTCAGTCTCTGGAACCCCATCGTTCGGGGACAATTCCAGTACATCTCTACTACCAGCGGGATGATGCACGTGCCAGGTTGCGTTTTGGCGCAACATGGCGTGTTTCGCCAAGCGATCGTTTACTCAATGAGTTGCGTGGGCTGGTAGGTACGGAGCAGGTGGAACTGGAGTTTGACTAATACAGGAATACTATGAGTCTGAATTTCCTTGATTTTGAACAGCCGATTGCAGAGCTGGAAGCGAAAATCGATTCCCTGACTGCGGTAAGCCGTCAGGATGAAAAACTCGATATTAACCTCGACGAAGAAGTGCACCGCCTGCGTGAAAAAAGCGTAGAGCTGACCCGTAAAATCTTCGCTGACCTGGGGGCATGGCAAATCGCCCAAATGGCGCGCCACCCTCAGCGCCCTTACACCCTGGACTATCTGCGTATGGTCTTCGATGAATTCGATGAGCTGGCAGGCGACCGCGCTTATGCAGACGACAAAGCCATCGTGGGCGGTATTGCGCGTCTGGATGGCCGGCCTGTGATGGTGATTGGTCACCAGAAGGGGCGTGAAACCAAGGAAAAAATCCGCCGTAATTTTGGGATGCCTGCGCCGGAAGGTTATCGTAAAGCGTTGCGCCTGATGCAAATGGCTGAACGTTTCAAGATGCCGATCATCACCTTCATCGACACCCCAGGGGCTTACCCGGGCGTAGGCGCTGAAGAGCGTGGCCAGTCTGAAGCCATTGCCCGCAACTTGCGTGAAATGTCTCGTCTGTCTGTTCCGGTGATTTGTACCGTGATTGGCGAAGGCGGTTCTGGTGGTGCGTTGGCGATTGGCGTGGGTGATAAAGTGAATATGTTGCAATACAGCACTTATTCCGTTATCTCTCCGGAAGGTTGTGCCTCCATTCTGTGGAAAAGCGCCGATAAAGCACCGTTGGCGGCTGAAGCGATGAGTATTATCGCCCCTCGCCTGAAAGAGCTAAACCTGATCGATTCCGTTATTGGTGAACCTCTGGGCGGTGCACACCGTCAGCCGGAAGTGATGGCGGAGTCGTTAAAGGCGCAGCTGCTGTCTGATCTGGCCGAACTGGATGCTCTGAGCACTGAAGCGCTGCTCGACCGCCGTTACCAGCGCCTGATGGGCTATGGTTACGCTTAATTCTGCACATCATTAATGCTAAAAAGGGCCGGTTAATCCGGCCCTTTTTTTATGTGATGAATTCTGATGTTGGCCATGAGGCTTTGTGACAGCGAACCTAATTTTTACTCCCTAAAGTGCGGCTATTGCCTGGCGGTGGGCCAGGTGAACCAACTATCTCGCAGGAGTATATTATGTCATTGAACAAAGTCATGGCCCTGAGCGCTGTCGCAGCAGGCATCGCTTTAAGCATGCCGGCTGCCCATTGCGCCCCATTATTATCAGACAGTCAGGCCTACACCATGAAGGCCAGTGAACTGGCTCAGCGTGAAAAAGAGTTAACCAGTTTTCCAGCCATGCAATCCGTGAAGTCTGACATTCAGACCCTCGATAATGCTCAGGTTGAATTGATCGCTCCTGGTCGCGCCGACAATCCAGCCAACGTGAAGCGCCTGGAAAGTATCATTGGTGAAAAGGACTGGGACTTCCTGTTCCCTATGCGCGCTCCTGAATATACCTATACCAACTTCCTGAAAGCTGTAGGTAAGTTTCCTGCCCTGTGCCGTACTTACACAGATGGCCGCGATAGTGATGCCATTTGCCGTAAATCCCTCGCTACCATGTTTGCTCACTTTACCCAAGAAACCGGGGGTCACGATGCAACCATCGCGATCCCTCAGTGGCGACAAGCGCTGGTCTATGTACGTGAAGTGGGTTGGGTCGAAGGACAGAAGAATGGATATAACGGGGAATGTAATCCAGAAACCTGGCAGGGTGTGAAATGGCCCTGCGGTACTGACAAAGACGGCGACTTCCTGAGCTATTTTGGACGGGGCGCTAAGCAGCTTTCTTATAACTACAACTATGGCCCATTCTCTGATGCGATGTACGGCGATGTGCGCCCTCTGTTGGAGCACCCAGAGAGAGTGGCTGACACTTGGATGAATTTGGCAAGTGCCATCTTCTTCTACATCTATCCACAGCCGCCGAAGCCTTCTATGTTGCAGGTGATTGATGGTACCTGGCAGCCGAACCAACACGATATTGACTCTGGCCTTGTACCTGGCTTTGGTGTAACCACACAAATTATTAACGGTGGCGTCGAATGTGGTGGCCCAGTAGAGCATGCGCAGTCTCAGAACCGTATCAATTACTACCATGAATTCGCCAACTACCTGAAAGTCCCGGTACCGGCTGATGAAGTATTAGGTTGTAAGAAGATGAAGTTCTTTGATGAGGCAGGCTCCGGTGCATTACCTATTTACTGGGAAATGGACTGGGGATGGGCGCCAAATACGCCGAATAACGCGAGCTACGCCTGTAAGCTGGTGAGCTATCAAACGGCATACAGCGCTTTCAAAGAGGGTGATTATAGCCAGTGTGTTCAGGATAACTTCAACGTGAAAATTGAAGAAGACACTGATGGCGGCACGCCGACACCAGAAGAGCCGGATGTTACACCAGCACCAGAGCAAAACGTGGCACCAGTGGCTCACATCGCCGGGCCGGTGGGTGCCGTTGATGCAGGCAGCCATGTTTCATTAAGCGGCAAGGGTTCCAGTGATGCCAATGGCGATACACTAACCTACACCTGGAGCGCCAATGGTAAATCAATCAGTGGCGTTGATAAACCTGTGGTGACCTTCAATGCACCTGAAAGCGACAAGGCTGCTCAATATCTGGTTACTCTGACAGTCAGTGACGGAAAACTGAGTACCAGTACTCATTACACCCTGAATGTTAAAGCCGCAGGGCAAGAGACAGAAGATAGTTATCCGCAGTGGAGCAGCAATGCGACTTGGAACATTGGTGATATCGTTAACCATAACGGTGCGCTTTTCCAATGCAAACCATTCCCTGAAGGAGCATGGTGTAACGGTTCTGCTGATTTCTATGAACCTGGAGCCGGTAGTTCCTGGGCTGACGCCTGGAAAGCGCTTTAATATTTCTGGCAGGTTAGTCTAAAACCACACTCGCCGGGTTGCGTAAAATGCACCCGGCGTTTAACGTGGTTAAGTCTATGAAAGGAGTGACTATGCTTGGTTTAAAACAGGTTCACCATATTGCTATTATCGCCAGTGATTACATGCGTAGTAAGGCTTTCTATTGTAGCATTCTGGGTTTTACGCTCATGAATGAAGTGTATCGTGAAACTCGTGATTCCTGGAAAGGCGATTTAGCCCTGAATGGCCAATATGTCATTGAACTGTTTTCTTTTCCTTTACCTCCTGCTCGGCCCAGCCGCCCTGAAGCTTGCGGCCTACGTCATCTGGCCTTTGCAGTGGATGATATAGATGCGGCAATTGCCCATTTGGTCTCTCACGGCGTGGTCTGCGAGCCGATCCGAATTGATACGCTAACAGATAAAAAGTTTACCTTTTTTAATGATCCGGATGGTTTACCTCTGGAGCTTTATCAGCAATAACGCCCCCTCAGAAGTCAGGCTGAAAGTGTGTTATGATCACATTTTCCCCTCTCTTTGAGTCTCATGTATGCAGCAGCCCGTTTTGCGCGTCGGCGAGTGGTTGGTTACTCCATCGGTCAATCAAATTAGCCGTGATGGTCACCAGATCACCCTTGAACCGCGCTTAATTGACTTACTGGTATTTTTTGCCCGCCATCCTGATGTGGTGCTAAGTCGTGACGAGCTGATTGATAATGTCTGGACGCGTAACGTCGTGACCAGTCATGTGGTTACTCAGAGCATTTCCGAGCTGCGTAAGTCCCTTAAGAACGGGAATGACGCCAGCTTTGAATATATCGTTACCGTACCCAAACGGGGTTATAAGCTCGCTGCAAAAGTGATTTGGTATGATGAAGAGACGCCTGGTGAGGTAGCTGTACCAGCCGTGCAGGCCCGGGTTGTGTCACCTGCACCTGCCCCCCTTCTTGCCGCTGACGAGAAAAACGAATTACCCATTCCCATTGATCCGGAAACCCTTGCTGCTGTCGATCCTGGTATCAAGCGCCTGGCTATGCGCCAAATCCGCCGTTCACGCTTTTGGGTTTGGTTCCTGTTTGCCGCCGCACTGTGTGCCTGCGTGGTGATGATAGGCCTGGCAACTCACTCCATGCGTAAGCCAGTTACTAGTACGCGCATGTTACTCAACCCAAGGGATATTGATATTCGTTTGGAGGAGGGCAATTCGTGCAGTAGCTGGACCACCCAGCGTGCCTATGTGGTAGGGCTGAGTGGGTTGATCACGAACTCGCTTAACACATTCTCTACCTACATGGTGCATGACAAAACCGATTTCAATTACACCGAACCAAGCAGCTCTGGTAAAACCCTGACCATTCAGTTTGTTAATCAACGCCACTATCGTGCTCAGCAATGCTTTATGTCAGTACGGATGATCGATAATGCAGACCGGTCGGTCATGCTGGATAAGCGTTATTTTATCACCAGCGACAATTTGCTCACTATCCAGAATGACCTGCTAAACAGCCTGTCTGAATCATTGAAGCAGCCGTGGCCAGAACGGATGCAAACCATCCTGAGCCAGACGCTGCCGGGCCAAAGTGCATCATTACAACGCTTTTACCAGGCACACCAGTTGCTGATTGACGGCAATATAGAATCTCTTAATAAAGCCAGTGCTATGCTTCAGGACATCATTACTACTTGGCCTGATTTCAATTACGACAGGGCTGAAAAGGCATTGGTGGATGTCCTGAGCCATTCGGAACAGCCTTTGGAAAAAAACCAGCTGGCGGCGCTTTACCAGGATATAAATCGGGTAGCGGCAATGCCGGGGATGCAGGACAGCGCAATTTTCTATCAAATTAAAACTATTGATTTGCTAGGGCAGGGTAAGTTTGATGAAGCTGAAGTGACCATTGATAAAGCCATTGACCAAGAGATGTCCTGGATAAATTATGTGCTACTTGGCAAGGTATATGAAATGAAAGGCGACAACCGACTGGCAGCTGATGCGTATATTACCGCCTTTAATTTGCGTCCTGGTGAGAATACGCTCCATTGGATTACTAACAGTGTATTCCAGACTTCTGTTAATAATGTTGTGCCTTATTTAGACAACTTTACCGGTGAATGATGAATTTCGGCATTCATGATATTTTCATGAACATTAAATTGTTGACGATGTGTATTAATTAAGGCGCTACTATGTGGCGTTTTTTTTATTTAATTCTTGATATTTTAACCAGATTTTAACCGCATGGAAGTATTGTAATTATATGAAAATAATGGATGTTTATCTTTTTCTGATAGCACCTTGTCTTTATCTAATGTTACGCTAAAAATCTCAACTTGTCATTTGTGTGATGTTTTGGATTTGTTCACTTTATCTTTAGGACATTACATAGTTAGTTCGCTAATCTCTTTGGCAGTCGGTTGGGTCGTTATTGCATTATTCCTAATGACCTGCACCTCAAATACTGTTCAGGAGAAGCGAACATGGGTTCCGCGAAGAAGATCGGGCTGTTGGCCTGTACCGGTGTCGTAGCCGGGAATATGATGGGGAGCGGTATTGCGTTATTACCTGCTAACCTCGCAAGCATTGGTGCAATTTCTATTTGGGGCTGGGTAATCTCTATTATCGGTGCAATGTCACTGGCGTATGTATATGCGCGCCTGGCAACCAAAAACCCTCAACAGGGTGGCCCTATTGCTTATGCGGGTGAAATTTCCCCGGCTTTCGGTTTCCAGACCGGTGTGCTTTATTACCACGCTAACTGGATTGGTAATCTGGCAATCGGCATCACCGCCGTTTCCTATTTGTCTACCTTCTTCCCTGTTTTGAATAGCCCGATTGCAGCAGGTATCGCCTGTATCGCTATCGTGTGGATTTTCACCTTCGTGAACATGTTGGGTGGTACTTGGGTTAGTCGTTTAACTACCCTGGGCTTGGTATTGGTTCTGATCCCGGTCATCGTGACTGCCGTTGTCGGCTGGCACTGGTTTAATGCGGCGACTTACTTTGCTAACTGGAATACTTCCCAGACTACTGACTACCACGCGGTGATCAAATCCATCCTGCTGTGCCTGTGGGCCTTCGTGGGTGTAGAATCCGCTGCCGTAAGTACCGGTATGGTTAAAAACCCACAGCGTACCGTACCGCTGGCTACCATGATGGGTACCGTTCTGGCGGGTATCGTCTACGTTGCTGCTACTCAGGTTATCGCCGGTATGTACCCAGCTGCCACCATGGCTGCTTCCGGTGCACCGTTCGCTATCTCTACTTCTACCATCATGGGTAGCTGGGCTGCGCCAGTTGTTGCTGCCTTCACTGCCTTTGCTTGCCTGACTTCTCTGGGTTCCTGGATGATGCTGGTTGGTCAGGCCGGTGTACGTGCCGCCAACGATGGCAACTTCCCTAAAGTCTACGGTGAAGTTGATGCTAACGGCATCCCGAAAAAAGGTCTGCTACTGGCTTCCTGCAAAATGACCGTACTGATGATCCTCATCACCATCATGAACTCCAGCGGCGGTAAAGCTTCTGACCTGTTCGGTGAACTGACCGGTATCGCTGTGCTGCTGACCATGCTGCCTTACTTCTACTCCTGTGTTGACCTGATTCGCTTCGAAGGTATCAACCTGAAGAACATCGTAAGCTTGGTGTGTTCTGTTCTGGGTTGTGCTTTCTGCTTCATCGCGCTGATGGGTGCTAGCTCCTTCGAATTGTCCGGTACCTTCATTGTTAGCCTGATCATCCTGATGTTCTACGGCCGCAAAATGAATCAACGCCAACAGGCTACACAGAAAGACGGTTCCGCTACCGCGCTGTAACACCTGACTCACCCAATTATCTAAGCCCTTCCTATACCTGTTATGCGTAGCAGGAGGGGCTAGTCATACCTGGAGATTCGACATGAATATTATTGCTATTCTGAATCACATGGGCGTCTACTTTAAAGAAGAGCCTATCCGTGAACTTCACGTTGCCCTGGAAGCCCAAGGTTTCCGCATCGTTTACCCTAACGACCGTGAAGACCTGCTGAAGCTGATCGAAAACAACGCTCAGGTTGCAGGCGTGATCTTCGACTGGGACAAGTACAACCTGGAACTGTGTGAAGAAATTAGTGCGCTGAACGAAAAACTGCCTCTGTATGCTTTCGCTAATATTCATTCTACTCTGGACGTCAGCCTGGCCGATCTACGCCTGAACGTGAGCTTCTTCGAATACGCACTGGGTGCAGCTTCTGATATCTCTATCAAAATCAAACAGAGTACTGATGCTTACATCGATGACCTGCTGCCACCACTGACTAAAGCACTGTTTAAATATGTTGATGAAGCCAAGTACACCTTCTGTACTCCAGGCCACATGGGGGGTACTGCCTTCCAGAAAAGCCCGGTAGGTAGCTTGTTCTATGATTTCTACGGCGCTAACACCATGAAATCTGACATTTCTATCTCAGTGTCTGAACTGGGTTCTCTGCTGGACCACTCTGGCCCACACAAAGAAGCTGAAGAGTACATTGCGCGTACCTTCAACGCAGAACGCAGCTACATGGTGACCAACGGTACTTCTACTGCTAACAAAATTGTTGGTATGTACTCTGCACCGTCAGGCAGCACTGTTCTGATCGACCGTAACTGCCACAAATCTCTGACTCATCTGATGATGATGAGCGATATCACTCCGATTTACTTCCGTCCGACCCGTAACGCTTACGGTATCCTCGGGGGTATTCCTCAGAGCGAATTCCAGCATGACACTATCGCTCAGCGTGTTGAACAGACCCCAGGCGCTACCTGGCCAGTTCACGCCGTAGTGACTAACTCCACTTACGACGGTCTGCTGTACAACACTGATTTCATTAAGAAAACTCTGGATGTTAAATCCATCCACTTTGACTCTGCATGGGTTCCTTACACCAACTTCTCCCCGATCTACAACGGTCTGTGTGGGATGAGCGGTGACCGTGTTGAAGGCAAAGTGTTCTATGAAACTCAGTCTACTCACAAACTGCTGGCTGCATTCTCTCAAGCATCCATGATCCACGTTAAAGGCGACGTCAACGAAGAAACCTTTAGCGAAGCCTACATGATGCACACCTCTACTTCTCCGCACTACGGTATTGTTGCTTCTATCGAAACCGCTGCTGCGATGATGAAAGGTAATGCTGGTAAACGCCTGATCGACGGTTCTATCGATCGTGCTATTAAGTTCCGTAAAGAAATCAAACGTCTGCGTACTGAAGCCGATAGCTGGTTCTTCGACGTATGGCAGCCAGAGCAGATCGATGGTGCAGAATGCTGGCCGTTGAACGCCAATGATGCATGGCACGGTTTCAAAGATATCGATAACGACCATATGCACCTCGACCCGATCAAAGTCACACTTCTGACTCCGGGGATGAAGAAAGATGGTACTATGGATTCCTTCGGTATCCCGGCAAACATCGTTGCCAAATACCTGGACGAACATGGCATTATCGTTGAGAAAACCGGTCCATATAACCTGCTGTTCCTGTTCAGCATCGGTATCGATAAAACCAAAGCTCTGGGCCTGCTGCGCGGTCTGACTGAATTCAAACGTGCGTTCGACCTGAACCTGCGCGTTAAGAACATGCTGCCTTCTCTGTATAAAGAAGACCCAGAGTTCTATGAAGACATGCGTATCCAGGATCTGGCTCAGAACATTCACAACCTGATTCAGCATCATAACCTGCCGGACCTGATGTTCCGCGCATTCGAAGTGCTGCCGACTATGGAAATGACGCCGTTCAAAGCCTTCCAGAAAGAACTGCACGGTGAAATTGAAGAAGTGTATATGGAAGACATGGTTGGTCGCGTAAGTGCCAACATGATCCTGCCATATCCTCCAGGTGTTCCGCTGGTAATGCCAGGTGAAATGATCACTGAAGAAAGCCGCGCTGTGCTGGAATTCCTCCAGATGCTGTGCGAAGTCGGTGCTCACTACCCAGGTTTCGAAACCGACATTCACGGTGCATACCGCCAGAACGATGGCCGTTACACCGTTAAAGTACTGAAAGCCTAATAGCCTTCAATTTAGACAAGGGAAGTGAGAAATCACTTCCCTTTTTAAGCATTATGGAGACTCTATGAAAACACCCTCACATCCGCGAGCTATCTTTTATCTCGTGGCGATCCAAATCTGGGAATACTTTAGCTTCTACGGCATGCGTGCCTTACTTATCCTTTACCTCACTCATCAACTCCGCTTTGATGATAGCCACGCTATCACTCTTTTCAGCGCTTACGCGTCTCTTGTCTACGTTACCCCAATACTTGGCGGCTGGCTTGCCGACCGTTTGCTGGGCAATCGAATATCCGTCATTGCCGGCGCACTCTTAATGACACTAGGACATGTGGTACTTGGTGTTAAATCCGACAGTACCTGGTCACTCTATCTGGCGTTAGGCATCATCATTTGCGGCTATGGGTTGTTTAAATCCAACATCAGCTGTCTGCTGGGTGAACTTTACGCCCCGGAAGACAGCCGCCGTGACGGTGGATTCTCGCTGATGTATGCGGCAGGCAACATTGGTTCGATTGCGGCACCAGTGGCCTGTGGCCTGGCAGCCCAGGCCTGGGGCTGGCATGTGGGCTTCGCCCTGGCGGGTATTGGGATGTTTATCGGTCTAATGATTTTCCTCAGCGGCCATCGCCATTTCAAAGATACCCGTGGGCCGGACACAGTAGCACTGCGCCAAGTGAAATTTGCCCTGCCTAATTGGGGCTGGCTGGTGATTGGTCTGTGTATCGCACCTGGCTTCTTCACCCTTCTGCTGCACTATGATCTGGCCGGTTACTTACTGGCGATGGTTTGCGTGTTTGCGGTGGTGATCGTGGCGCGCATTATGTTCCGTGAGCCAGATCACCGGGGCGCCCTGTGGCAAATCGTTCTACTGATGCTGGCCGGGACGTTGTTCTGGGTGCTGGCCCAGCAGGGCGGTAGCTCCATTAGTTTATTCATCGACCACTTTGTAAACCGTAAACTGATGCGTTGGGAAGTCCCAACGGCGCTGTTCCAGTCAGTGAATGCGGTGGCGGTGATGAGTGCCGGGGTTGTGCTGGCCTGGCTGTCCCGTGGCGAAAGCAAACGGGCGACCCTACTGCGGATGTGGCTGAAGTTTGCCTGTGGTCTGGCACTGATGAGCGCCGGTTTCCTGGTACTGGCCCTCAATGCCCGGGCCGGGCAGTTAAACGGTGAGTCTTCGATGGGGCTGATGGTAACTGGGCTGGCGCTAATGGGCTTTGCCGAGCTGTTTATCGACCCTATCGCCATGGCGCAAATTACCCGGCTGAATTTACCGGGTGCAACTGGGATGCTCACCGGTATCTATATGCTGGCGAGTGGTTCTATTGCCAACTGGCTGGCCGGTGTGGTAGCCCAACAAACCACGGAATCCTCCATTCCGGAGACCGCCATAACCGCTTACGGTCACTTCTTTGCCCAAATGGGGGAGTGGAGCCTGGCCTGTGTAGCGATCCTGGTGGTGCTGGCCGTTTGGCGTAGCCGGATGAAACGCAAAGTTGCGCCGTTAGTGCTTGATTGACACGCCGAGTGTGGTTAACGTTTGGTATCTCTGAACATTGACCACACTCATGAATACCCAGGCTGATTTACCGCTTTCCTCCGCCCTGACGGGCTACCGCGAACTGTTGGTGGCCTTCAGCGGCGGTCTTGATTCTACCGTTTTGCTCCATTCTCTGGCCCGGCTTGCGGATGCCAGTAGCTTTACCCTGCGTGCGATTCACATTCATCATGGTATCAGCCCCTATGCCGATGAGTGGGTAGCCCATTGTGAAAGAGTATGCCAGGGGTTGAAGGTACCCCTTATTGTCGAGTGGGTGACCCTTGAAAAAGAGGGATTGGGGATTGAAGCCCATGCCCGTAAAGCGCGTTATGCCGCGTTTGCTCGCCATCTGCAAAAAGGGGAAGGGCTGGTGACGGCGCAGCATCAAAACGATCAGTGTGAAACCCTGCTGCTGGCGCTTAAGCGTGGCAGCGGCCCCGGTGGTCTGGCGGCGATGCCGGAAACCCTGGCTTTCGCACAGGGCACGATTATCCGCCCGATGCTCGGTCTTTCCCGCTCCTTGCTTGAGCGTTATGCCGCTCACTATCAGCTGCGATGGGTGGAGGACGACAGCAATCAGGATGATAGCTATGACCGTAACTTCCTGCGGCTACGTATTGTCCCGGCCCTGGAAGCCCGCTGGCCCCACTTTGCCAGTGCGGCGGCCCGGAGTGCGGCCCTGTGCGGTGAACAAGAGGCGTTGATTGACGAGCTACTGGCCGAGGATCTTGGCCGGGTGGTGGATCACAACGGATCGTTGCTTATCGCCCCTTTACTCGAAATGAGTGAAGGCCGCCGGGCGGCTTTGATACGCCGTTGGCTGGCGGGGCAGGGGGCGCAAATGCCTTCCCGCAATGGCTTGTTGCGCCTGTGGCAGGAAGTGGCCCTCAGCCGGGAGGATGCCAACCCGATATTGCAGCTGGGTGACCATGAAATACGCCGCTTCCAGGGGGCGCTATGGCGCATTGCCACCCATAAAAGCCAGCGCGATGTATCAATTTCCTGGATCAACCCTAAACAACCGCTAATTTTGCCCGATAATCTTGGGCAGGTGATGCTGGGTAGCGCAGGCTTAGCCGTCAGGCAAGCCTCAAAAGGGGAAGCGATCTCCATCCGCTTTAGTGCATCAGGCAATATTCATATTGTCGGGCGCGATCGTAGCCGTCCAATGAAGAAGCTCTGGCAGGCGTTAAATATCCCCTCCTGGCAACGGGACGCCACACCGCTACTGTTTTATGGCGAGCAACTTATTGCCGCCTGTGGGATATTTGTCACCCTTGAAGGGCAACCCGATTGTGAAGAATGCTGGCATATCGACTGGCAAAAGGAGAGTAAGCAATGTTGAGTAAGCGTGTGATGTTAGGCGTGGCGCTGATGATGTGTGCCAGTGCGGCGATGGCGAAAGGGGATGTTAAAGCCGGTTCTCAAAAGGCCGCAATGTGCGTGGCCTGCCACGGGGCAACGGGGAAATCTAACTCACCGCTGTACCCCACTATTGCCGGGCAGAGTGAAGATTATTTATCCCAAGCGCTACATGCTTACAAGAGTGGCCATCGCAATGGTGGGACGGCAGAGATTATGAAGGCGTATGTCAGCGGCTTATCCGACAGCGATATCAACAATCTGGCAGCCTGGTACGCTTCTCAAAAGCCTTAATACCGGCATAAAAAAGCCCGGCTCCATGCCGGGCATTTTTGGGTTGGCTTTATAATCAGGATTCGCTGACCACCACCGTACCAATTTCAGGATGGCTAAAGCTGGTGATTTTATCCAGACGGAGTTCCCGTGCACTGCCTGCGTCATCCACGATCAAGTATTCGATGTTCTTACGTGTAATCAGATCGTTGGCTTTCGCTTTTAAGGTTTCCCCACTCTTCAGCTCCAGCGTCAGTATCAGATGGTGCTGGCAGGCAAGCTCGAGGTTGTCATAATCATCGCAGTTAATGGGCTGATAGGAATCATTCGTTGACATAGTCGCTCACCAGTAAGTTCGCGGCAGCATACGCCGCCTTTTCCCTGAGTGCCTCCGCTACACTTGCATCGGATGCTATCTCATTCAAAACCCGTAACACACAACCCAGTGCGTCTGGTACATAACCTAAATCGCCGCTGGCGATCTCACTGTACCGCTGGCGAATTAATTCACAATACTTTTCCACATACCCTCCTTTCAGAGTCCCTGACAGCAGATTTTATCGTGGGCTGCCTGTTAAGCCTACGAAGATAAACTCTGTTTAGCAAGGTGACTATACCATAACCATGGTTTTGTCATGGGCAGGTAAAATTTATCTTGTTACCGCCCTGCGGCACAGTTTCTCCGGCGCACAGGAGCTGATTCCGTTACACTATGGGCATTATGTATTTGGGGGAATTATGGCCTTAAAAGCAACTATTTATAAAGCACTACTGAATGTGGCCGATTTAGATCGCAATGTTTTCCTGGATACTAGTTTGACGGTGGCTAAGCATCCATCAGAAACTGAAGACCGCATGATGCTGCGCTTACTCGCCTGGATTAAGTATGCCGATGAACGGCTACAGTTCACCCGTGGCTTAAGCGCCGATGACGAGCCTGAGCTGTGGATCCTTAACGACCATCTGGGCATCGATCTTTGGGTGGAGATGGGGCTGCCGGAAGAGCGTCGTCTGAAAAAGGCCTGTAGTGTTTCTCAACAAGTGGCGCTGTTTACTTATAATACGCGGGCAGCGCAAATTTGGTGGCAGCAGAACCAGCAAAACCTGGCGGGATATAAAAATCTCACCATCTGGTATATGGATGATACCCAGTTAAAAACGCTCAGCCAGGTGGCTGCACGTAATATGTCGTTGCAGGCTACCTTACAAGAAGGCGTCATCTGGCTGTCTGACAGCCAAACTAATTTGGAGTTGGCACCGGTTTGTTGGCAAAACGCTAATGATTGAAGTCTCGCCGAATATCATCATTCCAGACGATGAATTAGAGATTACTGCCATCCGGGCCCAGGGCAACGGCGGGCAAAATGTGAATAAGACCTCTTCGGCTATTCACCTGCGTTTTGATATTCGCGCCTCCAGCTTGCCAGATTTTTATAAAGCGCGGCTGCTGGAAGCCAGCCACCATTTGATTACGGCCGATGGGGTGGTGATCATTAAAGCTCAGGAATATCGTAACCAGGAGTTAAATCGTGAAGCAGCGGCAGCCAGGTTGGTTGCCTTGATTCGTGAATTAACCATGGTGCAAAAGACCCGGCGGGCCACCCGCCCGACCCGGGCATCAAAGGAGCGCCGTTTAACGTCCAAATCCCAACGCAGCACTACCAAATCGCTGCGTGGCAAAGTAAGGCGTTCAACGGACTAACAGCATTAAGGGAAAGGAAAACAATGAAACGATATATGATATCTGCGGCGCTAGCCGGTGGATTACTTGTGCTGGTGGGGTGTAACAATCGCCCTGATTATCAGGCGGTCTCTCCTGCCCAGCCCGCAGAGCTAACGCCGATGCAGCAAAGTTACTTCGGTACCATACCTTGTGCCGATTGCTCGGGTATTGCCACCTCACTGTTTCTGGATAAGGAGGGCACCTGGGTGATGGAAAAACGCTACCAAGGCAAAAAGCAGCCTTTGTCGATCGCCTCTTGGGGCACTTGGGCACGTACCGCCAACAAGCTGGTGCTAACGGATGCCGATGGGGAGAAACAGTATTTCCATCCACAGGGGAACAGCCTGGAGATACTGGATACTGACGGCAACCCAATCAATAGCCGCCTTAATTACCGTTTGGATGCAGCAAAAACCACGGTACCCAGCGTGCCGATGGCCATGCGCGGGATGTATCAGTATATGGCGGATGCCGCAGTATTTACTGATTGTGCATCGGGCAAGACCTACGCGGTGAATAACACAATCGCCCTGGAGCAGGGCTATGCTGCCGCCAAAGGTACTGGGGTGAACCCTGTGCTAGTGACCATTCAGGGCCACTTTAGCCTAGATGCCAACGAAGATACCGGTGAGCCACAGTTGTTTATAACTCCCGATAGCGCTGGTCACTTCCAGGCGGATAAAGACTGCTCTACGCGCCCTTAATTCTTCGCCACTCTCAGTGCTTTGAAATATATCCCCGGTCTTAAATGGCCAATATATTGTAACTGTTGGACCGGGGCTACCGTCGCAATGTCACCCTCACGCATATGTAATAAATCGGTTGGGCTTATCCAGCTGGCCTCCGCCAGAGTCAGGGGCTGCCCGGCGTATTGGTATGCCGCCACCACAAATTGCGAGCAGAAGTAGCGCTCATTATCACTCGGTTTATCATAACCAAGTTGGGAACGCGCCAGGCCCTGCACGCATTGCTGGCGGAACTCACGCGAAAAGGGATTTAAAGAACAGAGTTTGCTGGTCACCATAAAAGGCACCATTTTTATAATCCCCTTAAAGTTATACCCAACGCCCTGTTTCAACGTAGCGAATTCCCGAAGCCTGACAGCTTGCTCATCGCTCAGGTTCTGGTTGCGGAGAACGAATAATTTATCGCTATGGGATATGACATCCGTCAACGTCACAATTTGAACACCGGAGCCAATAGCCTCTGCCACGCGATTGTCACCCAAATATATTGCGACGTGGCTGACGGAGGCTACGCTGAATAGCCGGATACCGGCAGAGGTTAACCCCACGGTTGAAGAGAAAAGCAAATCCCCAGGCAGCAGCTGTGAGCGATCAATATCCTTATAGCTACCCTTGGGTGCTGAGCTTTTGTGTTGCAGACTAAACAAGGGGCGGAAAGAATCAGACACTTTAGCGTTTGATTCTGGTGCTAGATTAAATTCAGCAGTACAGGCTGAAAGTAATAAAGAACAAATTAAAATTGGCTTCCTTGCCTTCATTTATTCACCATCCATATGAAAAATGCCCCGTGAACGGGGCATTTGGCGTTATTTATTCAGTGCGTTAAGCAGGTAATCTATTACATCACCCGTCTTTATCAGTTTCTTCTCAGCATCACGACGGTACTTATACTCGATATCGTCGTTATCCAGGTTACGGTCACCGATAACGATAGTGTGTGGGATGCCGATCAGTTCCATATCCGCAAACATCACACCCGGGCGCTCTTTACGATCATCCATTAGCACATCAATACCTTTGGCGCGCAGTTCGTTATACAGCTTGTCTGCCAGTTCCTGAACGCGGAAGGATTTGTGCATGTTCATTGGCAGGATGGCGACCTGGAATGGCGCAATCGCGTCTGGCCACAGAATGCCTTTATCGTCAAAGTTCTGCTCGATAGCCGCAGCCACCACGCGGGTCACCCCGATACCGTAGCAGCCCATGGTCAGCACCTGGTTACGGCCATCTTCACCCTGAACGGAAGCCTTCATCGCCTGGGAGTACTTAGTCCCCAACTGGAAGATATGGCCAACTTCGATCCCGCGTTTGATCATCAGCACGCCTTTGCCGTCTGGGCTTGGGTCGCCTGCAACCACGTTACGGATATCAGCCACTTCTGGGGTTGCCACATCACGGTCCCAGTTAATGCCAAAGTAGTGTTTGCCATCGATGTTTGCGCCAGCGCCAAAATCACTCATGGCGGCAACGGTACGGTCGATGATAACCGGAATAGGCATGTTGACTGGGCCGAGGGAGCCAGGGCCAGCATTTACCACAGCACGGATTTCTGCTTCGGTTGCGAAGGTCAGCGGGCTGGCAACCTGCGCCAGTTTCTCTGCTTTCACTTCGTTCAGTTCGTGATCGCCACGAACTAAC
>CBIFWW010000046.1:0-21955 GCA_966186435.1 uncultured Enterobacteriaceae bacterium | reverse complement strand
GGGTTAATGCTTTATCCGGGCGCACGCCAAATCTCCGGTTGGGTAATCGATGTAAATCTTAATATTTTCAAACTTAATAAGTTCTATTGTTTCACAAGCCATGTCTTTATGGATAAAAAACCCTGTTCCCCGCAAAAACAATGCTTCAACCCTGAATAATACCCTCATGTTATCAACAAATTATTTACATTAATTAACATTTAACTTACATAGATCGCACTAACCAACCTTTTCTTTACAATGCAGATCGACTTAGGATTTATAGGGAATACATTCACCACATAATTTTATTCTTCCGTGGTGTTATTTTAATGGATAGTTAAGGAAGCAAAATGCGCAAACCACAGAAGACGCTGCCAGGTGTGACCCGCCGGCAGATACTTGCATGGTCCGGTGCAGCAATCGCCTTGGGCGCGGGGCCTACCAAAGCGGTGACCCTGACGGGAGCGCCCGGCTGGCAACCCTTCTCCGATAACCCCGCCGAGACGTTTGATGCCACTGGCTGGCTGTTCCTGAATGACAAGGAAGCCGCGACGCTGGAAGCTATTGTCGATAGGCTCATCCCCGAAGATGAGCTTAGCCCGGGAGGCAAAGCCTGCGGGTGTGCGGTGTTTATTGATCGCCAGCTCCATGGTTTTTATGGCAACTACGAGCGCCTTTATATGCAAGGCCCCTTTCAGCAAGGTGCGCCAGAGCAAGGCGACCAATCCCCCCTCACCCCGCGTGACCGCTACCGAATTGGGCTGGCTTCCCTGGATGAGTGGACGGGTAAAAAATTCAACAAACCGTTCCATCAACTAACGGCAGAGCAGCAGGACACGACACTTCAAGGCCTGGAGAAGGGCGAGATCGCCCTTAACGGCATTGATAGCAAAATGTTTTTTGCCCAAGTGTTAAACAACACCACTGAAGGCTTCTTTGCTGACCCAATATATGGCGGCAACCGCGAAATGGTCTCGTGGAAAATGATCGGTTTCCCCGGCGCTCGCTATGACTACCGCGATTTTGTCGACCGGCATAATCAGGATCTGTATCTGACCCCGGTTAGCATTCAGGGTGCTCCTCAATGGAATAAGAAGGCATAAACATGGCTAAAAAACTCCCTAAAACCGACGCCGTGGTTATCGGCTTAGGCTGGGCTGGCTCGATTGTGGCAAAAGAACTGGCCGATGCCGGATTAAATGTGGTTGGCATTGAGCGTGGTCCTTGGCGTGATACTGCCCGCGATTTTAACGTGGCCACCGTTACCGATGAATTACGCTATGTGCAGCGCCAGGAACTGATGCTCCGTACCCGCCAGAATACCTGCACCATGCGTAACAATCCTTCGCAAACCGCCCTGCCAATGCGCAGTTGGGGTTCCTTCCACCCGGGTAATGGTACCGGCGGGGCCGGTAACCACTGGGCGGGGATCACCTTCCGCTTCCAGCCAGAAGAATTCCGCCTGAAAAGTCACCTGACTGAACGTTATGGCAACATCCCGGAAGAGCTGGTGTTACAGGATTGGGGCACCGACTGGGACGAGATGGAACCCCACTACATGGCTTTTGAACGAGTGGCGGGCACCTCCGGCAAAGCCGGGATGCTAAATGGCCAGCGCCAGGAGGGAGGTAACCCCTTTGAAGGCACCCGCTCTGGTGACTACCCAACGCCACCCATGCGCCAACCTTACGGGCCAACGCTGTTTGCTGATACGGCAAAAAAAATGGGCTACACGCCGTTTGCCGTGCCGTCATCATTGGTGTCTGAGGCGTATACTAACCTCTATGGGGTGACCATGGGGCCATGTACCTACTGTGGCTTCTGTACCAACTATGGTTGCGCCAACTATTCCAAAGCCAGCGCCATCACCACGATTTTACCTGCGTTGATGCGCCAGGATAACTTTGAAGCCCGCACCTTCTGCGAGGTGCTGAAAGTTAACACCGACAGCAGCGGCAAGCACGCCACCAGCGTCACCTATATTGACTCCTCCGGTGATGAGTGGGAGCAGCCTGCGGATATCATCGTGGTGGCTGCTTTCACCTTCGAAAACGTGCGCCTGATGCTGCTGTCCAATATCGGCAAGCCCTACAACCCGGTAACCAACAGCGGCACCACTGGCCGTAACTACGCTTACCAGACTGCCAACGGTGTGTCCCTGTTCTTCGACGATAAGAAATTCAACCCGTTTATCGGTGCCGGTGCTGTAGGTATGGGCATCGACGATTTCAATAACGATAACTTTGACCACAGCGGCCTGGGCTTCTTTGGCGGCGGCAGTATCCGCGTCACCCCGATTGGCGGTGCGCCAATTGCCTATCACCCTACTCCTCCTGGCTCCCCTAAATGGGGGAAAGGCTGGAAACAGGCAATGGTGAAAAACTACCAGAGCACCATGTCTATCGGTTGTGAAGCCAGTAGCTACACCACCCGTACCAATTACCTGTCTTTGGACCCTAATTACAAGGACACCCTGGGCCGGCCGCTGCTGCGCATTACCTTCGACTTTCCGGAAAACGACCTCAAAATGGCCGCTTATTGCACTGGTAAAGTTGCCGAAATCGCCAAAGCCATGGGGCCGAGCCAGATTGTGGCAAACCCAATGAAAGGCCACTGGAATAGCGTGCCTTACCAGTCCTCCCACGTGGTTGGCGGCTTTGTTATGGGGGCCGATCCTTCAAACAGTTCGGTGAATAAGCACCTGCAAGTGTGGGATGTGCCCAATCTGTTCGTGGTGGGGGCGTCGGCCTTCCCTCAAAACCCGGGCTATAACCCAACAGGGACCGTTGGCGCGCTGGCTTTTAAAACTGCCTACGCCATCAAGAACTTCTACCTGAAAAACCCAGGGGAGATGATCAGCGTATGAAACGTCTCGCGCGTTCGTTAGTGGCGTTATGTTGCGCCAGCGCTTCGTGGCATGCCTTTGCTCAGCCGGAGTTTGACCAGGTCAGCAAGGGCCGTTATCTGGCCACCGTTGGCGATTGTGCCGCCTGCCATACTTCAGATCCGAGCAAGCCTTTTGCCGGAGGGATTGCCATCAAGACCCCTTTTGGCACCCTGGTAGGGGCTAACATCACCCCGGATACCGCCACCGGGATTGGCAACTGGACCTATGCTGAATTCCAAAAGGCCATGTCCGAAGGTATCGGCCACGGCGGCAAGCGGCTCTATGGCGCCATGCCATTCACCGCCTACACCAAGGTGACCGATGAGGATAACCGGGCTATTTGGGCTTATTTGCAAACCCTGCAAGCGATTCACAACCCGGTAGAAACCAACCAGCTGCCCTTCCCCTTCAATGTGCGTACCAGCCTGATCGGCTGGAACTGGCTTAACTTCGATAAGGGCGTTTACCAACCGGATATGTCGAAATCCGCCGAGTGGAACCGAGGGGCCTATATCATTCAGGGGTTGGGCCACTGCGGTACCTGCCACACACCGAAGAACATTATCGGTGGCGATAAAAATGACCAGTTCCTGCAAGGCTCAGAAGTAGAAAACTGGTGGGCGCCGAACATCACAGCGGATAACCATCAGGGTATCGGCCGATGGACGGTGCAGGACATCAAGGATTACCTGCGCACTGGCGTAAACCGTTACGATTCTGCCTCCGGCCCTATGGCGGAAGAGGTAAAAAACTCTTCACAACACTGGAAGGGTGAAGATCTCCAGGCCGCAGCGGTTTACTTGAAGTCCTTGGGTAAAGATAATCAAAAAGCGCTGCCAGCTGCCGTGAAGGCGGATAATAGCCAGATGGTGACGGGCAAGGCTATCTACTTTGACCGCTGCTCTGCTTGCCACACCTCCTCCGGTGCGGGAGTGAAGAATATCTTCCCTCAACTAGCTAACAGCCCGCTGATTAACGCCAGTGAGCCGACATCACTGATGCATGTGGTGCTCGCCGGTAGCCGTGCGGTGGATACCCCAACACGGCCAACGGCCCCGGCCATGCCATCCTTCGCCGCCACCATGACCGACCAGCAAATTGCCGATGTACTCACTTACATTCGCAACAGTTGGGGTAACGCTGCCTCTGAGGTAAGCGCCAGTGACGTGAAGAAAATGCGTGAAAACCTGAAGGAATAAGTGACTTCGCGTGAATTCAAGGCCCGGCTAGCTCGGGCCTTTTTTATGTCCTAATTCTTAACCCTTCTCTACTACCGACACGTAGAGATCCATTTTCCAAACCCCGCTTTCGCAGCCGTCATTCAGGTAAATTTCAAAGCAGGAGCCGCCATCAAACTGGTATTGCTCACTGGCAGCCAATTCACCAAAAAATTCATACCAAGGTTGGCCAAAATCGCCATCTTCTACGGTAGTGCGGTACACGGCATAGTCCCCTGCTGGCAGGTGAGTCAGGATCACCCCCTCGCTGTTAGGCGGGATGGTGAAATCCTCTGGAACCGAGATAACCGTATTACAGCGCAGTTTTTCTGCCGGGGTTTCCTCGGGATTATCGTAATAAGCGGCAATCCACTCTCCTTCGGGAATATCATGGGTTTTGATCCATAACGCCAGTTGCTCAAACCCTTGCTTTACCGTTTTCTCCCAAGGGCCAACCATATGGAAACCGGCCACCGCTCGCCCTGAGAATTGCTTGACTTGAAAGTTCATCGCTTACTCCTGCTGCATTGATTTACTGTATTTTTGTACAGCAACCTAAAAAGTAGCAACCCATACTTTCTAATTATGCTGCACAGATCGTAATCTCGTTTAAAAAACCATCAATAAACAGGTTAATTATTGAATGGCAGGCGTAAAAAAAGCCCCCGTAGGAGCTTTTTATCATGTCGTTACAAGGTTTTATGTAGATAATCACTAAAGCGAGAAAGCAGGCCACCTTTATCCACTGCACCCAGCGTTACTAGCGGCCAATGGGCCACCATTTTGTCCCGGTCGAACAGCTGGATTTCACCCACCCGCTGGTTGCCCACCAATGGCGCTTCCAGGTCAGGTTTATCCAGTACATAGCGGGCTTTAACATGGGATAGCTCGCTTTTTGGCAGTGCCATCCAGTAGTTCTGGTCGGCCCCGACTTCCACAGTTTCTTTATCACCATACCAGATTTTTTCCATGCCAAAGCGCTGGCCTTTATGCAGGATTTGTACAGTGTCGAAGTTTTGACGGCCCCAGTTCAGCAACTTACGGGCCTGTTCTTCACGGCCCTTTGAGCTAAGCCCGCCCATCACTACCGCAATCAGGCGGCGGTTACCGTATACGCCGGAGGCAATAATATTAAACCCGGCGGTTTCAGTGTGGCCGGTTTTCATGCCATCCACATTCAGGGTTTTATCCCACAATAAGCCGTTACGGTTCTGTTGGGTGATGCCATTCCAGGTCAGGCTCTTCTCGCTATACATATGATAGAACTCTGGCTCCCCGTGAATTATAGCGCGGCTGAGCACGGCAAGGTCATAGGCACTACTGTGCTGGCCGGGGGCGTCCAGGCCATGAACGGTTTCAAAGTGGGTGTCCTGAAGACCCAGGGTCTGAACATAGTGGTTCATCATTCCTACAAACTGGCGCTGACCACCGGCCACATAATCCGCCAGCGCCACACAGGCATCGTTACCGGAGTCCACAATCAGGCCACGGCTTAAATCACGTACCGATAAACGGTCCCCCGGCTTCAGAAACATCAGAGAAGAACCATCAAATACTGGGTTACCCTTGGCCCAGGCATCAGTGCCCACGGTGACCATATCGTCCGGGGTGATACGTTTGCTGTTGATGGCACGATCAACCACATAGCCCGTCATCAGCTTAGTCAGGCTGGCCGGGTTACGCTGCACGTGCTCATTGTTAGCAGTGAGAATTTGGCCAGTGGTGTAATCCATTAGCACCCAGGATCCCGCTTCAATATATGGCGGCTGGGGCGCACCACTAAAGGTTTGATCTGCAAAAGCGCTATTGGTAGCGGCTGCATAAAGGGAAAGAACAAAAAGTAAACGGAACTTCAAAGGGATACCCTCAAGTAAAGCCAAATTTGTGGGATGTTTTACGGGAGAAGCTGTGTCGATTCTCTGAGAATTTGCAAGGAAGTGTGACTCAGCACTTATTTTAAGATTTTTCAAGAACGTACCGCCACTGATTACCAGCAAGTTATCCAGTGGAGCCTGCCCGCCGGATGGTTTACCATAGCCGGTCTGCGCACGATTCAGGAGAAACCCGGGTGTCCAACACGAATAAACAGCCAACTTTTTTGTTCCATGATTATGAAACTTTCGGCACCAGCCCCTCCCTTGATCGGCCTTCTCAGTTTGCCGCGCTGCGTACTGATATGAATTTCAACGTGATTGGCCAGCCCGAGGTGTTCTATTGCAAGCCACCGGAAGATTATCTGCCACAGCCAGGGGCGGTGATGGTCACCGGGATTACCCCACAAGAGGCCCGAGATAAAGGGGAGATAGAGCCTGCTTTCGCCCGCCGTATTCAGAACATTTTTACCGTGCCGGATACCTGCATAGTGGGCTACAACAACGTGCGTTTTGACGATGAAGTCACCCGTAACATCTTCTATCGTAATTTTTACGATCCCTATGCCTGGAGTTGGCAGCACGGAAACTCACGCTGGGATTTGCTGGACGTGATGCGAGCCTGTTACGCCCTGCGCCCAGAAGGTATTAACTGGCCGGAGAATGAAGACGGGCTACCTAGCTTCCGCCTCGAGCATCTGACCCGAGCGAATGGCATTGAACACAGTAACGCCCACGATGCTATGGCCGATGTGTATGCCACCATCGCCATGGCCCAGTTGGTGAAAACCCAGCAGCCACGGCTGTTTGATTACCTGCTGGCCTACCGCAGTAAGCATAAGCTGATCACGCTGGTGGATGTGCCACAGATGACCCCACTGGTGCATATTTCCGGGATGTTTGGTGCCTGGCGCGGTAATACCAGTTGGATCGCTCCGCTGGCCTGGCACCCGGACAACAAAAATGCGCTGATCGTGGTGGATCTGGCCGGTGATGTAGCGCCATTAATGGATCTGGATGTCGACGGGCTGCGGGAATTACTGTACACCCCGAAGGCCGAACTGGGGGATGCCAGCCCTGCCCCAATTAAGTTAGTACACTTGAATAAGTGTCCGGTACTGGCGAAGGCCAACACCCTAAGGCCTGAGGATGCGCAGCGTTTGGGAATTAACCGCGCTCAGTGCCTGGAGAACCTCAAGCTACTGCGGGCTAATCCACAGGTACGGGAAAAAGTAGTGGCCCTGTATGCGGAAGCCGAGCCGTTTAAACCTGCCGAAAATGTTGATGCCCAGCTGTATAATGGCTTCTTTAGCGATGCCGACCGCGCCGCGATGAAAATCCTGTTGGAGACGGCCCCGGCAAACCTCCCGGCCCTGGATATTACTTTCGCCGATAAGCGCATTGAAAAACTGCTGTTTAACTACCGGGCGCGCAACTTCCCTGGCACCCTGAGTGAAGCGGAGCAACAGCGCTGGTTACAGCAACGGCGGGAGGCCTTCAGCCCAGAGATCCTGCAACAGTATGCCCAGGAACTTGAAATGCTGTACAACCAGCATGAGGGGGATAACGAGAAAGTCGCCATGGTACAGGCGCTGTATCATTATGTTCAGGAATTAGTAAGCTAAAAAAATCCGGGCACTTGGCCCGGATTTCATTCGATAACTGAATAGCTATCAGGAGACGATATCTTCGTGCTGTGGAACCGGGTTGCGGAAGCTTTTTGTCACGCAAGCCAGGTAAATCAGGCCGATGGCTGCCCAGATCAGACCCAAAACCATGGAGCTTTCTTCCAAGTTAATCCACAGTGCGCCTACAGTCAGAGCGCCACAGATTGGCAGAACCAGATAGTTGAAGTGGTCCTTCAGCGTCTTGTTACGCTTCTCACGGATCCAGAACTGGGAAATAACCGACAGGTTCACGAAGGTGAACGCCACCAGCGCCCCGAAGTTGATCAGCGCAGTCGCGGTAACCAAATCGAAGTTAATCGCCAGTAAAGCAATTGCCCCAACCAGCAGCACGTTCCATGCCGGAGTACGCCATTTCGGATGAATGTAACCAAAGAAGCGGTTCGGGAACACGCCGTCACGGCCCATAACGTACATCAGACGGGAAACGCCTGCATGTGCCGCCATACCGGATGCCAGAACCGTCACGCTGGAAAAAATAAGCACGCCAAACTGGAAGGTTTTACCGGCAACGTACAGCATGATTTCAGGCTGGGATGCGTCCGGGTTCTTGAAGCGGCTGATGTCCGGGAAGTATTGCTGCAAGAAGTACGATGCACTAATAAATACCAAGCCACCGATAAGCGCAGTCAAGAAAATCGCTTTCGGGATCACGCGGCCAGCGTCTTTAGTCTCTTCAGACAAAGAGCTGATACCGTCAAAGCCGAGGAATGAGAAACACAGAATGGTCGCGCCAGTGATCATTGGCACCACGTGGGCATTTTCAGACCAGAAAGGACGGGTGCTAACCAGCGTACCAGAGCCGGCGCCGTTAATGATGCCATGGATAATCAGGCCCACAATCACGGCAACGATACCCATCTGCAGCACCACGATCAGGGTATTGAAGTTGGCAACGGCTTTAATGCTACGCAGGTTTGAAACGGTCATAAACCCAACCAACGCCACCACGAAAATCCATGACGGTACGGAAGGCACTAACGCTTCAAAGTAAATTTTGGCCAGCAGAATGTTGATCATCGGCATGAACAGGTAGTCCAGCAGGGATGACCAGCCCACCATAAAGCCGACAGCCGGGCTAATGGATTTCTGAGCATAGGTGTACGCAGAGCCTGCGGACGGGAAGCGGCGAACCAGCTTGCCGTAGCTCAGCGCGGTAAAGAGGATCGCGATCAGCGCAAAGGCATACGCCGTTGCAACGTGACCGTCAGTGAGGCCTGAAACGATACCAAACGTATCGAAC
Source organism: uncultured Enterobacteriaceae bacterium (assembly GCA_966186435.1). GTDB lineage: Bacteria > Pseudomonadota > Gammaproteobacteria > Enterobacterales > Enterobacteriaceae > CBIFWW01. The sequence goes on along the minus strand of CBIFWW010000046.1, from coordinate 13,070 downwards.
AGCGTCATCGGCTGCATATAGGCAAGGCCCATCATAACAACCGGAATCAACGTAAGGCTCTTACGTAATTCCACGCGAGAAGATGACTGAGTGTTGACGTTATGCGACATTTTTATTCCCCCAAACGGCGGTGGACACAGTCGCAAAAGCAAATAATTGCCCCATCTTTGAACTTTCCTCGGCGACAAAACTGTCGTTTTTTAGTAAATATCTATCCGGTACGAAGCCCGGCCTCTTGTTTAAATGGCTTGGTTTACTGCAAAAAAATAACCGACACCCAGACGGCGTCGGTTTTTGCTACATTTTGCAGGCGGCGTATTTTGCCCTACTTCGAGCCTCGAAGACAAGACCTTAGCGCCCTGTAGAACAATTTCTTTTTGAACAAACAGAAGTGTTAAAAATCGCATAACAATCCCCCTGTTCCCCCGGGCATTTTTAACGGGTTAAACCCGCCCTGGCACCACAATTCTATGGCTTATCAGGGCCGCCGGGCGGCTCTTGTTACCTTTCAAAGATTGAGCATAGTCTTATCCCAAACTGCACTGCCAAAAAGTGACCATAACGGCAAATTTTTCATAAAGTTGATGACAAAATTTAACAAGCCGATTACCCCAGAATGAACAGCCCCCCTTTGAGGGCAAAATAGTGCCCTATCGCCTTGGTTGAAATTTACGCCATTGGCATTTTCATCGGGTCCGGATGTTGGTATTCAAAGCCCAGAGTTTTGCAGATCAGGCTGCCGTCGATGGTCTTTCCTTTACCCTCAGAATGAGACTGGCTAAATGTCGGTGACGCAAGCCCCAGGTCACTGGCCATTTGTGGATAGAAATCTGCCCTTGCCGGGTGGCCCGGTGCGCAAAGATTAAACAGGTGGCCGCCCTTCGGTGCCTGCAGCAACAGAGTAATAGCGCTGATCACATCTTCCAGATGAACCAGATTGACACCGTGGCTGCCATTGGGCGCATGTTTACCGGCAAAGAAGCGCCCCGGATGCCGCCCCGGGCCAACCAAACCTGCCAGGCGCAAAATATCCACCTGCGTGCCCGGTAATCCGTGGAGCCACTGCTCTAAATCTCGCAGCACCTGGCCGCTGGCGGTTTGGGGATTAAGCGGGCTGCTCTCTTTCTTCTGGCCTTCGCTGTCACCATAAACCGAAGTAGAGCTGGTAAAGATGATTCTCGGAATCTGGTGTGCCAGGGCGCTGTCCACGATTTCCTGCATCGCCTGTAAATAGAAGCCGTCCCCTTCCCCGGTACGGCGGGCGGGGAGTGTGATGACCAGCGCATCCACCTCTAATAGCGTATCCAGGTCGTCACTGTCACATTCCAGCATTGGCGTCAGATTCAACAGGCAGCTATCGATACCGCACATCCGTGCCGCCTCAACCCCATCCAGGGTGGTTTTACTACCGGACACCTGCCAACCACGGCCCATCAACGATAATGCTAATGGCATGCCCAGCCATCCCAATCCGACAATCGCGACCTTTTTCATGCATCTTCTCCTGTCATGCGCTGCTAATCCCGCCCCGCTGGCGTGCTTTTAGAGGCTACGCCAGTAAGCGTAGACTGACAATTCAAGCGGTCTAAGCAATGGTCGGAAATTATCCCAAAAAATCCCTTGCGTTAAATCCACCAACTGTTTAGGTTAAATACATACAGTGAATAGTCATTCAACGAGAATCCCAATGAACAGCACTCAATTGCGCCACCACCATCACCATCATCCTGACTAGTCTTTCAGGCGATGAGTGCTGGAAGACGTTTAGATCTTCCAGTGGCGCATGAATGCTTAAAAAAGCCCCCGGAAGATTTCTTCCGGGGGCTTTTTTATTATCGGTTTCAGGTAGTTCTACTTCAGGTATTTGAGGACAAAACCCATGTTAGACAACTCACGTTTACGCATAGCTATTCAAAAATCAGGCCGTCTTAGCGACGATTCCCGCGAATTACTGGCCCGCTGTGGCATAAAAATTAATCTCCACACCCAGCGCCTGATTGCGATGGCCGAGAATATGCCTATCGACATCCTGCGAGTGCGCGATGACGATATCCCCGGCCTGGTGATGGATGGCGTGGTGGATCTGGGCATCATCGGCGAAAACGTGCTAGAAGAAGAGCTGCTTAACCGCCGCGCTCAGGGGGAAGACCCGCGCTACTTCACCTTGCGACGTCTGGACTTCGGCGGCTGCCGCCTCTCCCTCGCCACCTCAATGGATGAGCCGTGGGATGGCCCGGCCTGCCTCAACAATAAACGTATTGCCACCTCTTATCCGCACCTGTTGAAGCGCTACCTCGATCAGAAAAACATTCAATTCAAATCCTGCCTGCTGAACGGCTCCGTTGAAGTGGCCCCGCGGGCTGGCCTGGCCGATGCCATCTGCGACCTGGTTTCTACCGGTGCCACCTTAGAAGCGAACGGTTTGCGTGAAGTAGAAGTGATTTACCGCTCCAAGGCTTGCCTGATCCAGCGCGATGGTCAAATGGATGAAGCCAAACAGCAACTGGTAGACAAACTGATGACCCGTATTCAGGGGGTGATTCAAGCCCGCGAATCCAAATACATCATGCTACATGCCCCAACCGATCGCCTGGAAGAAGTGATCAATTTACTGCCAGGTGCCGAGCGCCCGACAATCCTGCCGTTGGCCGGGGATCAGCAGCGGGTGGCGATGCACATGGTGAGCAGCGAAACCCTATTCTGGGAAACCATGGAAAAACTGAAAGCCCTGGGTGCCAGCTCGATCCTGGTGCTGCCTATTGAGAAGATGATGGAGTAAGCACCATGTCATTTGCCACCCCAATAGACTGGAACCAATGTGACGCGGCGCGCCAGGCAGCCTTACTGGCCCGCCCGGCTTTGAGTGCCTCAGACAGCGTCACCCGCGCCGTGGCGGAAATCCTGGAAAACGTGAAGGCCAACGGCGATACGGCGCTGCGGGAATACAGCGCCCGGTTTGATAAAACCACTGTGTCCGCCATTCATGTTAGCGAGGCCGAGATTGATGCCGCCTGCGCCCGGCTGGGTGAAAGGATTAAAAACGCCATGGCCGTTGCCGTGACGAACATTGAAACCTTCCACCGCGCCCAGCAGCTTCCTGCCGTTGATATTGAAACCATGCCCGGGGTGCGCTGCCAGCAGGTCACCCGCCCGGTTGATGCCGTCGGCCTTTATATCCCGGGCGGCTCAGCCCCGTTATTTTCTACGGTATTAATGTTGGCGACCCCGGCGCGCATCGCCGGTTGCCGTAAAGTAATGCTGTGCACCCCTCCCCCGGTAGCCGACGAGATCCTGTATGCCGCCCGCCTGTGCGGTATTCAAAATGTATTCCAGGTGGGTGGCGCCCAGGCTATTGCCGCCATGGCATTTGGCACTGAATCTATTCCAGCGGTGGATAAAGTCTTCGGCCCGGGCAATGCCTGGGTGACAGAGGCCAAACGCCAGATCAGCCAGCGGCTGGACGGGGCAGCCATTGATATGCCTGCCGGCCCTTCTGAGGTGCTGGTAATTGCTGACAGCGGAGCCACCCCGGATTTTGTTGCTTCGGATTTGCTCTCCCAGGCCGAACACGGCCCGGATTCACAGGTTATCCTGCTGACGCCTGATGCCGGAATGGCACAGCAAGTGGCCGAGGCGGTAGAACGCCAGCTGGCTGACCTCCCTCGTGCCGATACCGCCCGCCAGGCATTAGAAAGTAGCCGCCTGATTGTGGCCCGTGATTTAGCCCAGTGTGTGGAGATATCTAACCAGTACGGCCCGGAGCACCTGATTATTCAGACCCGCCAGGCCCGGGATCTGGTGGAAAGCATCACCAGCGCCGGTTCAGTGTTCCTTGGCGACTGGTCCCCGGAATCTGCCGGTGACTATGCCTCTGGTACCAACCACGTGCTGCCTACCTATGGCTACACCCGTACCTGCTCCAGCCTGGGGCTTGCGGATTTCCAGAAACGCATGACGGTGCAAGAGCTGAGCCGCGACGGTTTTGCCGCCTTAGCGTCTACCATTGAAACCCTGGCGGCGGCTGAGCAACTCACCGCCCACAAGAATGCCGTTACGCTGCGGGTTGCCGCGCTGAAGGAGATGGAATGAACATTGAAGATCTGGCCCGCGCTAACGTCAGCCGCCTGACGCCGTATCAATCGGCCCGCCGCCTGGGTGGCAACGGCGATGTGTGGCTCAATGCCAACGAATACCCCACCCCGGTTCCCTTTGAGCTGACGGCCCAGACCTTAAACCGTTACCCGGAGTGCCAGCCTAAAGAGGTCATCACCCGCTATGCCGCCTATGCCGGGGTCAAGCCCGAGCAGGTACTGGTAAGCCGCGGGGCCGATGAGGGCATTGAACTACTGATCCGCGCCTTCTGTGAACCGGGTCAGGATGCGGTGCTGTTCTGTCCACCTACCTACGGCATGTACAGTGTGAGTGCGGAAACCTTCGGCGTTGAGTGCCGTACCGCCACCACCCTGGATGGCTGGCAGCTGGATCTCCCGGCCATTGCGGAACAGTTGGAAGGGGTGAAGCTGATTTTTGTCTGTAGCCCGAACAACCCTACCGGCCAGATAATCAATCCTGATGACTTAAAGGTGTTGCTGGAGATGGCGCGGGGCAAAGCCCTGGTGGTGGCCGATGAAGCCTATATCGAGTTTTGCCCACAGGCCACCCTCTCCGGCTGGCTTAGCGAGTACCCGCACCTGGTGATCCTGCGTACGCTTTCCAAAGCGTTTGCCCTCGCCGGGCTGCGCTGCGGGTTTACCCTGGCCAATGAGCCGGTGATCAATCTATTAATGAAAGTAATCGCCCCTTATCCGTTATCCACGCCGGTGGCAGACATTGCCGCTCAGGCCCTGACCCCGCAGGGGGTATCAGCCATGCGTGAGCGGGTGACGGAAATTATCCTTAACCGCCGCTTCCTGGTACAGGCGCTTTCAGAAACCGACTGTGTAGAAGAGGTGTTTGAAAGCGAAACCAACTATGTTCTGGTGCGCTTTACCGCCGCCAGCGCGGTCTTTAAATCCCTCTGGGATCAGGGCATTATCTTACGTGACCAAAACAAGCAGCCGACCTTAAGCGGTTGTCTGCGAATTAGCGTGGGTACCCGAACTGAGTGCCAGCGCCTGATTGATGCCCTGCAATGTCAACCCGGCCTGGCGGCCACGGAGGCGAAATGAGCCAGAAGTACCTTTTTATTGACCGCGACGGTACCCTAATTAGCGAACCACCTACCGATTACCAGGTGGACCGCATGGATAAACTGGCCTTCGAGCCAGGGGTGGTCCCGGCGCTGCTGGCCCTGCAAAAGGCCGGTTACCGCCTGGTGATGATCACCAATCAGGATGGCCTGGGGAGTGAGCGTTTTCCACAGGCTGATTTTGACGGCCCCCATAATCTGATGATGCAGGTGTTTAGCTCCCAGGGCATCACCTTTGACGATATGTTGATTTGCCCGCACCTGCCGGAAGAGAACTGCAACTGCCGCAAGCCTAAAATTGCCATGGTACAGGGCTATCTGGAGCCGGGGGTGATGGATGCAGGGCAATGCTATGTGATTGGCGACCGGGAGACCGATATCCAGCTCGCCACCAATATGGGTATTCAGGGGCTGCGTTATAGCGCCAGTGAACTGAACTGGTCAGCCATCACTGAGAAACTCACCTGCCGCGACCGCTATGCCCACGTGGAGCGGGTCACCAAAGAAACCCAGATTGATGTCAAAATTTGGCTGGACCGCGAAGGCGGCAGTAAGATTTCCACCGGCGTCGGCTTCTTTGACCATATGCTGGATCAAATCTCCACCCACGGCGGCTTCCGCATGGAAATCACCGTCGGTGGCGACCTGTATATCGACGATCACCACACCGTGGAAGATACCGGCCTGGCGCTGGGCGAGGCATTAAAACTGGCCCTGGGTGATAAGCGCGGCATTGCCCGCTTTGGCTTTGTGCTGCCGATGGATGAGTGCCTGGCCCGTTGCGCCCTGGATATCTCCGGCCGCCCACACTTGGAATATAAAGCGGAATTCAACTTCCAGCGGGTGGGTGACCTCAGCACTGAGATGGTTGAGCACTTCTTCCGCTCCTTGTCTTACACCATGGGTGCCACGCTACACCTGAAAACTAAAGGCAAGAACGATCACCACCGGGTGGAAAGCCTGTTTAAAGCCTTTGGCCGCACCCTGCGCCAGGCGATCCGCGTTGAAGGTGACACCCTGCCCTCCTCCAAAGGAGTGCTGTGATGAGCGTGGTGATCCTCGACACCGGCTGCGCCAATCTGGCTTCGGTTAAATGGGCGATTGAACGATTGGGTTATCAGCCGGTGGTCAGCCGCGACCCGGATGTGGTGCTCCAGGCCGCCAAACTATTCCTGCCTGGGGTGGGCACCGCCCAGGCCGCAATGGCACAGTTAGAACAGCGGGATCTGGTGGCATTAATCAAAGCCTGTACCCAACCGGTGCTGGGTATCTGCCTCGGTATGCAGCTGCTGGGTAGCCGTAGCGAAGAAAGCAACGGCATTGAAACCTTGGGAATTATTGATACCCCGGTGCCCCACATGGCCGACCACGGTTTGCCGCTGCCCCACATGGGCTGGAACCAGGTCTATCCCAAAGCCGGGGAGCGTCTGTTCCGTGGCATTAAAGACGGCAGCTATTTCTACTTTGTCCACAGCTACGCGATGCCAGTAAATACCAGTACCATCGCTCAGTGCCAGTATGGCGAAGCCTTCAGCGCGGCGGTACAAAAAGATAACTTCTATGGCGTGCAGTTCCACCCGGAACGCTCCGGTAAAGCCGGGGCCACGTTACTGAAAAACTTCCTGGAGATGTGATGATTATTCCCGCATTGGATTTAATTGATGGCAGCGTGGTGCGCCTGCACCAGGGGGATTACGGGCAACAGCGCGATTATGGCCGCGACCCGCTGCCGCGCTTGATGGATTATCAGGCCCAGGGTGCTGACGTGCTGCACCTGGTGGATTTAACCGGGGCAAAAGATCCGGCCCTGCGCCAGATTCCATTACTCAAAACCCTGCTAAAAGGGGTGAGTATTCCTGTTCAGGTAGGTGGAGGTATCCGCAGCGAGGCGGAAATTGAAGCCCTGCTGGAGGCTGGGGCGGCGCGGGTGGTTATCGGCTCCACCGCGGTAAAAGATCCGCAGACGGTGCTGGGCTGGTTCAAACGCTTCGGGGCCGATGCCCTGGTGCTGGCATTGGATGTGCGCATCAGCCCGGAAGGGGTACGCCAGGTGGCGGTAAGCGGCTGGCAGGAAGACTCCGGCGTCACCCTGGAAGCACTGCTGGATACCTATCTCCCCGCAGGTCTTCGCCACGTTTTGTGCACCGATATCTCCCGGGACGGCACCTTAGCGGGATCAAATGTAGAGCTTTATCGCGATATTTGCGCTCGCTACCCGCAGGTGGCATTTCAGTCATCGGGCGGTATTGGTTCACTTGAAGACATTGCTGCCTTACGTAGTACCGGGGTTAAGGGTGTGATCGTTGGGCGGGCATTACTGGAAGGTAAATTCACGGTGGCGGAGGCAATCACATGCTGGCAAAACGGATAATCCCTTGCCTGGACGTGCGTGACGGCCAGGTAGTGAAAGGCGTGCAGTTCCGCAATCATGAAATCATCGGCGATATCGTGCCGCTGGCCCAGCGCTATGCCGCCGAAGGGGCCGATGAACTGGTGTTTTACGACATCACCGCTTCCAGCGATGGCCGAGTAGTGGATAAAAGCTGGGTCTCCCGGGTGGCGGAAGTGATCGACATCCCCTTCTGTGTAGCGGGCGGGATTAAGTCGGCAGAAGACGCCGCACAAATACTGACCTTTGGAGCAGATAAAATTTCTGTTAACTCTCCTGCTCTTGCGGACCCCGATTTAATTACCCGCCTGGCTGACCGCTTCGGTGTGCAGTGCATCGTGGTGGGCATCGACACCTGGCTGGATAGTAAAACCGGCAAGTACCACGTCAACCAGTACACTGGCGATGAAAGCCGCACCCGGATGACCCAGTGGGAAACCCTGGAGTGGGTACAGGAAGTCCAAAAACGCGGCGCCGGGGAGATCGTGCTGAATATGATGAATCAGGATGGTGTGCGTAATGGCTACGACCTGCTGCAACTCAGCAAAGTGCGGGCGGTGTGCAATGTGCCGCTAATTGCTTCCGGCGGGGCTGGCACCATGGAACACTTCCTGGAAGCCTTCCAGCAGGCCGGCGTCGATGGAGCACTGGCGGCCTCAGTGTTCCATAAGCAAATCATTAATATTGGCGAGCTAAAACGCTACTTATCAGAAAACGATGTGGAGATACGTCTGTGCTAACCGAACAACAAAAAAGCCAGCTCGACTGGGAAAAAACTGACGGTCTGCTGCCGGTTATCGTCCAACACGCCCGCTCCGGCGAAGTGTTGATGCTGGGCTATATGAACCAGGAGGCGTTAGCCACCACCGAGCAAACGGGCAACGTCACCTTTTGGTCCCGCACCAAACAGCGCCTGTGGACCAAAGGAGAAACCTCCGGCCATTTCCTTAAACTGGCAAGCCTGGTAGTGGATTGCGATAACGACACCCTGCTGGCGTTAGTAGATCCTATCGGGCCTACTTGCCATGAAGGCACCACCAGCTGCTTCGGTGAAGCCCATCATGACTGGCTGTTCCTGTATCAGCTTGAGCAACTGCTGGCAGAGCGCAAAAACGCCGACCCGGAAAGCTCCTACACCGCCAAACTTTATGCCAGCGGCACTAAGCGTATTGCCCAAAAAGTGGGGGAAGAAGGTGTAGAAACCGCGCTGGCAGCTACGGTCAACGACCGCTTTGAGCTGAAAAACGAAGCATCCGATTTGGTCTATCACCTATTGGTGCTATTACAGGATCAGGGATTGGGGCTGGGGGAGGTGATTGAAAACCTGGCGGAGCGGCACAAAGCCTGAGTTTGTTGATGCGGATGGTAGATGTAAAAAAACCCGCTTAACTTCAATTCAGCGGGTTTTTTATTACTGCGAGTTTAAGCGTTGGTTTGCTTGTAAGTACGGATCGCGTTACGACCTAATACAAAAGCAGAACCGATAATGCCACCCAGCAGGACGGACAGAATCAGGATCAGCGAACGTTTCGGGCTATCGCGGTGGATCGGCTGATCAGGTTCCATCACATAACGGAAGCTGTATTGGGTAGTAGATTGGCCTTTAAGTTTATTTACAGCAAGCAGGTTTTGCTGAGTCGCATAGTAACTTTGATCCAAAGGCAACGGGCTGTCTTTGTATTTTTCGATCATTGGCTTTAACGCATCACTACCCAGTAAGAACATCACATCATCAGTAAGCGGTGAACCCTGCTGCATTCGAGGGGTTTTGATATTAGAACTTTCAGCGATGGTCAGCGCCTGGGTGAGTACATTCAGACGTTTATCTTTCTTAACCTGTGCGACAGACTCCAGCGTTTTCAAAGAAGTGGCCAGGCTCTCTTTTCTAGAGGCGATATCTTGCTCAAGGTCAGAGTTAATCTGAGTAACGGTTGATTTGTTGGCTTTCTCAATCAGCTGATTAAGCATTTTCTGGCTTTTCTCAGCACTGCCAGCACTGTATGTGATTTGCAAAGGCACTGACTGCCCTTTTACCAACGGACTGATTTCTAAATCTTCTTTTTCAAGCTGATTTTGCAGCTGCATAGATATTGCAGTAAGAGCATCGTTCAACTTGCCGAAGAAGATGGTCTGGATGGTCGCAATCGATGTGGTATTGGCCGCATTAGGGTTAAGCGTCACTAAAGCATCATAGTAACTGGTGATTTGACCTGATGAAGGCAACGTAACAATCGCAGTCGAGGTCCATTTTTGCTTAGCAAGAAACGCGTAGCTACCGCCTAGAATCAACGCGACAATAACAAAAGCAATGATGATTTTCTTTGCTGCCCATAATTGTGTGAAAAGATCGATAAGATCAATTTGTTCTGGCTCACTGTGGCGAGCATTGCTGCCGTAATTGTTATCCTGCGTCATACAAACCCTAACTACATAAATGAGAAAATGCCCATGAAGCCCTGATTGTATCCTAGCTCATAAAATTTGCTATCAGATTACTGCCATACTTAAGGCCTATTGGAATTCTCTGATGTGCAAATCGTAGATAAAATAGCTAGCTATGCCAATTTGAGTCCCACTTTTATGTTAATTTAACCGCTGTAGCCGGGTTATAGCTGCCCCTGAGAGCCAGAGGTTAGGCAATTATGAAAATTAATCGCTACCAAACAAATCTCGGGTGTACACTTTTTCAGCAATATCCTGCAACTCATCAGCCATTCGGTTAGAGATGATGACGTCCGACTGATTCTTGAACACCTCTAAATCGCGAATCACACGCGAATGGAAAAACATATCTTCTTCCATGACCGGCTCATAGATGATCACTTCAACACCTTTGGCCTTAATACGCTTCATAATCCCCTGGATTGAAGAAGCACGGAAATTATCGGATCCGCTTTTCATGATTAAACGATAAATACCTACCACCTTCGGTTTGCGCGCCAAAATGGAGTCAGCGATAAAATCCTTACGAGTGCGGTTCGCATCCACTATTGCTGAGATAAGGTTATTTGGCACTGATTGATAGTTTGCCAACAATTGTTTAGTGTCTTTAGGTAGACAGTAACCGCCGTATCCAAAGGAAGGGTTGTTATAGTGGCTACCAATACGCGGATCTAACCCTACTCCTTCAATGATTTGACGGCTGTCTAATCCTAAACTTTCGGCATAACTATCCAGTTCATTAAAATAGGCTACGCGCATAGCCAAATAGGTATTGGCAAATAATTTAATGGCTTCTGCCTCTGTGGAGTCAGTAAATAAAGTTGGGATATTTTGTTTAATTGCACCTTGCTGGAGTATAGCGGCGAAACGTTCCGCACGCTCGGAGCGCTCACCAATCACAATACGTGAGGGGTGCAAATTATCATACAGAGCGCGGCCTTCACGTAGGAACTCAGGGGAAAAAATAACATTATTAATGCCAAATTTTTCTTTAACAGATTGAGTAAAACCTACAGGTATAGTCGATTTGATAATCATTACTGCATCGGGATTAATTGCTATAACATCTTTGATAACGCTTTCAACACTTGAGGTATTAAAATAATTTGTTTTGGGATCATAATCTGTTGGTGTGGCAACTATAACATAATCCGCATTATTGTAAGCAATATGCTTGTCCGTGGTTGCACTAAAATTTAATGATTTAGTTGTTAGGTACTCTTCAATTTCTTTATCAACAATCGGCGAAATTTTTTGATTAAGCAGATCCACTTTAGATTGCATTATATCTAATGCAACTACTTCATGATGCTGCGCAATAAGGATTCCGTTTGACAAACCAACATAACCGGTCCCGGCAATTGTAATTTTCATTTTTATCACTAGTCATAGGTTAATGTGAGATACAATATTAATGTGCCTACACAAAAATTTTAAGGAATTTATAGCCATAAAAAAGCCCGGACATTTGCCCAGGCTCTGGATAATTAAAAGCTATTAATCCAACCACTCAGTATGGAATACGCCTTCTTTATCGATGCGCTTGTAAGTATGGGCACCGAAGTAGTCGCGCTGGGCCTGAATCAGGTTAGCTGGCAGCACCGCAGAACGATAGCTGTCGTAGTAGGAAATTGCGGCAGAGAAGGTCGGCGTTGGGATACCGTTTTGTACCGCATAAGCAACGACATCACGCAGTGCCTGCTGATATTCATCCGCAGCATTTTTAAAGTAAGGTGCCAACAGCAAGTTAGCAATACCTTTGTTCTCAGCGTAAGCGTCGGTGATTTTCTGCAGGAACTGTGCACGGATGATACAGCCAGCGCGGAAGATTTTCGCGATTTCACCATAGCTCAGATCCCAGTTATACTCATCGGAAGCTGCACGCAATTGGGAGAAGCCTTGAGCGTAAGAAACGATTTTACCAAGGTAAAGAGCACGGCGTACCTTCTCGATAAACTCTTTTTTATCTGAAGCTGGCTTAGCCTGAGGACCAGAAAGCACTTTGGAAGCGGCAACGCGCTGATCTTTAAGTGAAGAAATATAGCGAGCAAACACGGACTCAGTGATCAGTGACAGCGGCTCGCCTAAGTCCAGAGAGCTTTGACTGGTCCACTTACCGGTACCTTTGTTTGCTGCTTCATCCAGAATCACATCTACTAGATAGTTACCTTCATCATCTTTCTTGATGAAGATATCTTTGGTGATGTCGATCAGATAGCTATTCAGTTCACCTTTGTTCCACTCGGTAAAGGTTTCAGCCAGCTCTTCATTGGAAAGATTCAGGCCACCTTTCAACAGTGCATAGGCTTCAGCAATCAGCTGCATATCACCGTATTCAATCCCGTTGTGAACCATCTTCACATAATGACCAGCACCATCAGCACCGATATAGGTTACACAAGGTTCGCCATCTTCTGCCACAGCAGCAATTTTAGTCAGAATTGGAGCAACTAATTCATAGGCTTCTTTCTGACCACCAGGCATGATGGATGGGCCTTTAAGTGCACCCTCTTCACCACCGGACACACCGGTGCCGATAAAGTTAAAGCCTTCGGCAGAAAGTTCACGGTTACGACGGATAGTGTCCTGGAAGAAGGTGTTACCACCATCAATGATGATATCGCCCTTATCAAGGTAAGGTTTCAAAGAGTCGATAGTGGCGTCAGTACCGGCACCGGCTTTTACCATCAGAAGAATACGACGTGGGGTTTCTAATGACTGTACAAATTCTTCAACGGTATAGAAAGGAACCAGTTTCTTGCCCGGATTCTCGGCAACAACCTCTTCAGTCTTTTCGCGGGAGCGGTTGAAGATAGAGACGGTATAACCACGGCTCTCGATGTTGAGCGCCAGGTTGCGCCCCATCACGGCCATGCCAACGACGCCGATTTGTTGTTTGGACATGACAAACTCCTTTCAGATATTTTTCGTTAAATTAAAAATTTAAATCGGATAATGAGATACAATGTTAACTCATCATTTGATATCAAGGATAGGAATTTCCTCTACGTTTTATGTTTCAGAAGTGCCCTTAGCACATAGTGGGAAAAA
>CBIFWW010000045.1:0-22816 GCA_966186435.1 uncultured Enterobacteriaceae bacterium | reverse complement strand
GCGGGCCGGGTGCGGGTGCAACATAGGAAAGCCGGTGCTTTAAGGCACGCAACCCATGGCACTCCATAAACATATGCCAATCTCAGCTGAAATCCGGGAACGGAACCTTTCACTAAAGCCACATACCTGCCCCGGCAACCAATCCCCCCTTACCCCCCTTTCAGACCCCTCCACACAGTCTTCCATATTTCCTCCATTTTTCAGCGCACAATGCTGTCTACACTAGTAACATCACGCCCCATACTAAGAAAAAGAAGACGTTAAAGATGAAAGGTACAAACCGTTCCCGCTGGTTCCTGATTGTGGCTGTCGCTGTATTGATCCTTGCAGCCCTGATTTTCTGGCGTACCCATAGCGCGACTGAAGGTAATGGTGCTAAAACCACCAGCCATCAATCCGCGGGCGGGGGCCGGCGTGGGATGCGTGCTGGCGGGGCGCTGGCACCGGTGCAGGCCGCCACCGCCACCAGCCAATCGGTGCCTAACTACCTCAACGGCCTGGGGACCATCACCGCTGCCAATACCGTCACCGTCCGTAGCCGGGTAGACGGCCAGCTAATGTCGATTAACTTTAAAGAAGGCCAGCAGGTGAAAGCCGGGGATCTACTGGCGCAAATCGACCCCAGCCAGTTTAAAGTGGCCCTCGCCCAGGCCCAGGGCCAGCTTGCCAAGGATCAGGCAACCCTGGCTAACGCCCGCCGCGATTTAGCCCGCTATCAACAGCTGGTGAAAACCAACCTGGTATCCCGCCAGGAGCTGGATACCCAGGCGGCCCGGGTGAGCGAATCCGCCGGTACCTTGAAGGCTGACCAGGCCAGTGTCGCCAGCGCCCAGCTTCAGCTGGACTGGAGCCGGATTACCGCGCCAATTGATGGCCGGGTTGGCTTAAAGCAGGTGGATATCGGCAACCAAATCTCCACAGGCGATACCAACGGCATTGTGATCCTCACCCAAACCCATCCGATTGATTTGGTGTTTACCCTGCCGGAAAACAGTATCGCCAGCGTGGTGCAGGCCCAGAAAAACGGCCAGCGTGTGCAGGTAGAGGCCTGGGACCGCACCAACACCACTAAGCTCAGCGATGGCGCATTGTTGAGCCTGGATAACCAGATCGATACCACCACCGGCACCATCAAGCTAAAAGCCCGTTTTAACAATCAGGATGATGCCCTGTTCCCCAACCAGTTCGTTAACGCCCGTATCCTGGTGGCTACCGAGCAAAATGCGGTGGTGATTCCAACGGCGGCCCTGCAAATGGGTAACGACGGCCACTTTGTGTGGATTTTGGGTAGTGATAACAAAGTCAGCAAACACACCGTGGTGCCCGGTATTCAGGACAGCCAGAAAGTGGTGGTCACCGCCGGGGTATCCGCCGGGGATCGGGTGATTACCGATGGTATCGACCGCCTGACCGAAGGGGCAAAAGTAGAAGTGGTACAGCCTGAGCAGACCAAAGCCGCCAGCGGCAAACCGGCTCAAGACGCCAGCCAGGGAGCGAAATCCTGATGCAGGTGCTACCGCCAAGCGCCACCGGCGGGCCATCCCGCCTGTTTATCCTGCGGCCAGTTGCCACCACCCTGTTAATGGTGGCAATCCTGCTGGCGGGCCTGGTGGGTTACCGCTTCCTGCCGGTTTCCGCCCTGCCTGAAGTGGATTACCCCACTATTCAGGTGGTGACCCTCTACCCGGGGGCCAGCCCTGACGTCACCACTTCCGCCATCACTGCGCCGCTAGAGCGCCAGTTCGGCCAGATGTCCGGCCTGAAACAGATGTCCTCCCAGAGTGCCGGTGAGGCATCGGTGGTGGTGTTGCAGTTTAACCTTGAGCTTTCCCTCGATGTGGCCGAGCAAGAGGTGCAGGCCGCTATCAACGCCGCCACCAACCTGCTGCCATCTGACCTGCCAAACCCGCCGGTCTACAGCAAGGTGAACCCGGCAGATCCGCCGATCATGACCCTGGCGGTGACCTCCAGCGCCCTGCCGATGACCCAGGTTGAAGATATGCTGGAAACCCGGGTAGCGCAGAAAATCTCCCAGGTTTCCGGCGTCGGTTTAGTGACGCTTTCCGGCGGCCAGCGCCCGGCGGTAAGGGTTAAACTGAATGCCCCGGCGATGGCGGCATTAGGCTTAACCAGCGAGGCGGTGCGCACCGCCATCAGCAGTGCCAACGTTAACTCTCCCAAAGGTAGCCTTGATGGCCCGACCCGCTCCATCACCTTTGGGGCTAACGACCAGATGAAAACCGCCGCCGAATACCGCGACCTGGTGGTGGCGTATCAGAATGGCGCACCGGTACGTTTGGGGGATATTGCCACCGTGGAGCAAGGGGCGGAAAACGCCTGGCTTGGAGCCTGGTCTAACAAAAAACAGGCCATTGTGATGAACGTCCAGCGCCAGCCGGGGGCCAATATCATTGCCACCGCTGACAGCATCCGCCAGATGCTCCCGGCGCTGACTCAAACCCTGCCAAAATCCGTCAAGATGGAGCTGGTGTCTGACCGCACTAACAATATCCGCGCCTCGGTAAGTGATACCCAGTTTGAACTGATGCTGGCCATCGCCCTGGTGGTGATGATCATCTATATCTTCCTGCGTAACGTCCCGGCCACCATTATCCTGGCGGTGGCGGTGCCGCTCTCCCTGGTGGGGACTTTTGCCGCCATGGTGTTGCTTGATTTCTCAATCAACAACCTGACACTGATGGCCCTGACCATTGCCACCGGCTTTGTGGTGGATGATGCCATCGTGGTGATCGAGAATATTTCGCGCTATATCGAGAAAGGCGAAAAACCGCTGGCCGCCGCCCTTAAAGGGGCCGGAGAGATCGGCTTTACCATTATCTCCCTCACCTTCTCGTTGATTGCGGTACTGATCCCGCTGCTGTTTATGGGCGATATCGTCGGCCGCCTGTTCCGCGAGTTTGCGGTCACCCTGGCGGTGGCGATATTGATTTCCGCAGTCGTCTCCCTGACCCTAACGCCAATGATGTGCGCCCGCATGTTAAGCCATGAATCCCTGCGTAAACAAAACTGCTTCTCGCGGGCCTCAGAACGCTTCTTTGATTGGGTGATTGAACGCTACGGCCACGGCCTGAGCCGGGTACTCAACCACCCGTGGCTGACCCTTGGTGTGGCGCTGGGCACCATGGCCCTGACGGTGCTGTTGTGGGTGTTTATCCCGAAAGGCTTCTTCCCGATCCAGGATAACGGCATTATCCAGGCCACCCTACAGGCCCCGCAATCCAGCTCCTTCGCCAATATGGCCGAGCGCCAGCATCGGGTGGCGGATCAGATCCTGAAAGATCCCGCGGTGGAGAGTATTACCTCTTTTACCGGGGTGGATGGCACTAACGCTTCCCTGAACAGCAGCCGGATGCAGATCATCCTCAAGCCGTTAAATCAGCGGGACGACCGGGTGGGTAAAGTGATTGAACGCCTGACCGAGAGCACCGCCAACATTCCGGGGGTGGCACTGTATATGCAGCCGGTGCAGGATCTGACCATCGACACCCAGGCCAGCCGTACCCAGTACCAGTTCACCCTGCAAACCACCTCGCTGGATGAACTCAGCACCTGGGTGCCGCAGTTAATGAACGAACTTAAAACTCTGCCTCAGCTTTCCGATGTGAGCAGCGACTGGCAGGATCAGGGGCTGGTGGCTTACGTCAATGTTGACCGGGCCAGCGCCAGCCGCCTGGGGATCACCATGGCCGATGTGGATAACGCCTTATATAACGCCTTCGGCCAGCGGCTGATCTCCACCATCTATACCCAGGCCAACCAATACCGCGTGGTGTTGGAACATGACACCAGCACCACCCCGGGGCTAAGTGCGCTGGACAATGTTCGCCTGGTGAGCAGCGCCGGCGGCACCATACCGCTCAGTGCCATCGCCAAAGTGGAGCAACGCTTTGGTCCGCTCACCATCAACCATTTGGATCAGTTCCCGTCCACCACCATCTCCTTTAACGTGCCAGACGGCTATTCCCTCGGGGATGCGGTCAAAGCTATCACCCAGGCGGAAAACCAGCTGCAACTGCCGGAAGATATCACCACCCAGTTCCAGGGCAGCACCCTGGCCTTCCAGGCGGCGTTGGGCAGCACCATCTGGCTGATCGTGGCAGCCGTTATCGCCATGTATATCGTGCTGGGCGTGTTGTACGAGAGCTTTATCCACCCGATCACCATCCTCTCTACCCTGCCGACGGCGGGCGTGGGGGCGCTGCTGGCGCTGTTGATTGCCGGCAGTGAGCTGGATGTGATTGCCATTATCGGTATTATTCTGCTGATCGGGATCGTCAAGAAAAACGCCATCATGATGATCGACTTCGCCCTCGCCGCAGAGCGCGAACAGGGCATGAATCCACGGGAAGCGATTTATCAAGCCTGTTTGCTGCGCTTCCGGCCAATCCTGATGACTACCCTGGCGGCCCTGCTGGGGGCGTTACCGCTGATGCTCAGCACCGGGGTGGGTGCCGAACTGCGCCGCCCCTTGGGGATAGGCATGGTGGGGGGGCTACTGGTGAGCCAGGTGTTAACCCTGTTTACCACCCCGGTGATCTACCTGCTGTTTGACCGCCTGGCAATTGCCACCCGCGCGCGGTTTGCTCGTAAGCACCAGGGGGCGTAATGAAGTTTTTCGCCCTGTTTATCCACCGGCCCATTGCCACTACCCTGCTTTCGGTGGCGATTGTGCTGTGCGGCGTGCTTGGCCTGAAATTGCTGCCGGTGGCGCCCCTGCCCCAGGTGGATTACCCGGTGATCATGGTTAGCGCCTCAATGCCGGGGGCTGCCCCGGAAACTATGGCTTCCTCGATTGCTACCCCGCTGGAGCGGGCCTTAGGCCGGGTGGCGGGAGTCAATGAAATGACCTCCTCCAGCTCGCTCGGCAGTACGCGGATTATTTTGCAGTTTGACTTCAACCGCGACATTAACGGCGCGGCCCGCGATGTGCAGGCGGCCATTAACGCCGCCCAAAGCCTGCTGCCTTCCGGGATGCCGAGCCGCCCCACGTACCGGATAGCCAACCCGTCGGACATGCCAATCATGATCCTAACGCTAACCTCCAATACCTTCTCCCAGGGCCAGCTCTATGACTTCGCCTCAACCCGTCTGGCGCAAACTATTTCGCAGATAAACGGGGTGGGTGAAGTAGATGTGGGCGGCAGCTCCCTCCCGGCGGTAAGGGTGTCGTTAAACCCCCAGGCGCTGTTTAACCAAGGGGTTTCCCTCGATCAGGTGCGTACCGCCATCAGCAAGGCCAACGTGCGCACCCCTCAGGGGGCCGTTGAGGACAGCAGCCATCGCTGGCAGGTGCAAACCAATGATGAAATCACCACCGCCGCAGAGTATGCCCCGCTGATCATCCATTACAACAATGGGGCAGCGGTGAAACTCAGCAATGTGGCTGAAGTGCAAGATTCCGTCGAGAACACCCGCAACGCCGGGATGACCAACGCCAAGCCAGCTATCCTGCTGATGGTACGTAAATCCGCTGACGCCAATATTATCGAAACCGTCGATCGCATCCGTGCACAACTACCGATGCTGCGGGACACCATCCCGGCCTCTATTGATTTGCAGGTGGCCCAGGATCGTTCACCCACCATTCGCGCCTCGCTGGCTGAAGTGGAGCAAACTCTGGTTATCTCCATCGCGCTGGTGATCCTGGTGGTGTTCCTGTTCCTGCGTTCGGGCCGGGCAACCCTGATCCCGGCAGTAGCGGTGCCTGTGTCGTTGATTGGTACTTTTGCCGCCATGTATTTGTGTAGCTTCAGCCTGAATAACCTGTCGCTGATGGCCCTGACCATCGCTACCGGGTTTGTGGTGGATGATGCCATTGTGGTGCTGGAGAACATCGCCCGTCATCTGGAAGCCGGGATGAAACCGCTCCAGGCGGCATTGCAGGGGGTGCGCGAGGTGGGCTTTACCGTGCTCTCCATGAGCCTGTCGCTGGTAGCGGTGTTCCTGCCGCTGCTGCTGATGAGCGGGCTGCCCGGCCGATTATTCCGCGAGTTTTCGGTGACGCTGGCGGTGGCGATTGGGATTTCACTGCTCGTCTCCCTCACCCTGACACCGATGATGTGCGGCTGGTTGCTTAAGGCCACCCCGAGTCATACCCCGAAGCGCAACCGTGGCTTTGGTCGGGTGCTGGTATCGGTGCAGGAGGGCTACGCCCGCTCACTAAGATGGGCGCTGCGCCATGCCAAACTCACCGGAATGGTGCTGATTGCCACCATCGCCCTCAACGTCTGGCTGTATATTGCCATCCCGAAAACGTTCTTCCCGGAGCAAGACACCGGGGTGATCATGGGTAATATCCAGGCAGACCAGAGCATTTCGTTCCAGGCGATGCGCGGCAAGCTGCAAGATTTTATGAAGATTATCCGCGACGATAAATCGGTGGATAACGTCACCGGCTTTACCGGTGGCTCGCGCACCAATAGCGGGATGATGTTTATCACCCTCAAGCCCCTTAGCGAGCGCAAAGAGAGCGCCCAGCAAATTATCGACCGGCTGCGCAAAAAGCTGGCCAAAGAGCCGGGGGCTAACCTGTTCCTAATGGCGGTGCAGGATATCCGGGTGGGGGGGCGCCAGTCTAACGGCGGCTACCAATACACCCTGTTATCGGACGATCTGGCGGATCTGCGCACCTGGGCGCCGAAGGTCACCGCCGCCTTGAGCAAGTTGCCCCAACTGGCGGATGTCAGTTCCGATCAGCAGGATAAAGGCTCGGAAATGGATCTGGTGTACGACCGTGACAGCATGGCCCGGCTAGGGATCAGCGCCAGCGATGCCAACAACCTGCTGAATAACGCCTTTGGCCAGCGCCAGGTCTCCACTATTTACCAGCCCCTGAACCAGTACCATGTGGTGATGGAGGTCGATCCGCGCTATACCCAGGACATCAGCGCGTTAAACCTGATGAATGTAATTAATAAAGAAGGCAAGCCGGTGCCGCTCTCCTGGTTTGCCAAATGGCAGCCGGCCAACGCGCCCCTGTCTGTTAACCACCAGGGGTTGTCGGCTGCGGCCACCGTCTCCTTTAACCTGCCTGACGGGGTATCCCTCTCTGAAGCCAGCGATGCCATTGACCGCGCCATGACCACCCTTGGGGTGCCGAGCAGCGTGCGTGGGGTGTGGGCCGGGACGGCGCAGGTATTCCAGCAAACCCTGAATGACCAAATAGTGTTGATTATCGCCGCCATCGCCACGGTGTATATCGTGCTGGGGGTACTGTATGAAAGCTATATCCACCCGCTGACCATTCTCTCTACCCTGCCTTCCGCCGGGGTAGGCGCCCTGCTGGCGCTGGAACTGTTTAACGCCCCCTTCAGCCTGATTGCCTTAATAGGGATTATGCTGCTGATTGGGATAGTGAAGAAGAATGCCATCATGATGGTGGACTTCGCCCTCGACGCCCAGCGCAAAGGCGGCCTCAGCCCGCAAGAAGCCATCTTCCAGGCCAGCCTACTGCGCTTCCGCCCGATTATGATGACCACCCTGGCGGCGCTGTTTGGTGCCCTGCCACTGGTGCTCACCAGCGGCGACGGGGCCGAACTGCGCCAACCCCTGGGGATCATCATTGCCGGTGGCCTGGTGATGAGCCAGCTTTTAACGTTATACACTACCCCGGTGGTGTACCTGTTCTTTGACCGGCTGCGCCAGCGTTTTGCCCGCCGCACCCGCCAGAGTGATGCTTTAGCCTTGAGTGATAAATCATGACAGATTTACCTGTTGCCGTGCGTTGGCCGTTGTGGATCGTGGCCTTTGGCTTCTTTATGCAAACGCTGGATACCACTATCGTCAACACCGCCCTGCCCTCCATGGCTCACAGCCTGGGGGAAAGCCCGCTGCATATGCATAGAGTAATTGTTGCCTATGTATTAACCGTGGCGGTGATGTTGCCAGCCAGCGGCTGGTTGGCAGACCGGGTAGGGGTGCGCAATATCTTCTGCACCGCCATTGTATTGTTCACCTTAGGCTCGCTGTTTTGCGCCCGGGCTACCACGCTGGATGAATTAGTGATGGCCCGGGTTTTACAAGGCGTGGGTGGCGCGATGATGGTGCCGGTGGGCCGGTTGACGGTGATGAAAATCGTGCCACGGGATCAATATATGGCGGCGATGACCTTCGTCACCCTGCCGGGGCAGATTGGCCCGCTGGTTGGCCCGGCCCTCGGCGGGGTGCTGGTGCAGTATGCCTCCTGGCACTGGATCTTCCTGATAAATATCCCGGTGGGGATTATCGGCGCCATTGCCACCCTGTGGCTGATGCCTAATTACACCATGCAGACCCGGCGCTTCGACTTTAGCGGCTTCTTTATGCTGGCATTTGGCATGGCGGTCCTAACCCTGGCCCTGGACGGTAACGAAGGGCTGGGTATCGCTCCCTGGCAGTTAGCCATTTTGGTGGCGATAGGGATGATGACATTGCTAGGGTATTTGTGGCACGCCAAGGGCAATGAGCAGGCGCTGTTCAGCCTGAATCTGTTTAACACCCGCACTTTCTCGCTTGGCTTATTGGGGAGTTTCTGCGGGCGTATCGGGAGTGGGATGCTGCCGTTTATGACCCCGGTATTCCTGCAAATCGGCCTCGGCTTTACCCCGTTCCACGCCGGGCTGATGATGATCCCGATGGTGCTGGGTAGCATGGGGATGAAGCGCATTGTCGTGCAAGTGGTGAATAACTTTGGTTACCGCCGGGTATTGGTGACCTCCACCCTGGCCCTGGCGCTGATTTGCCTGATTTTTATGGGAGTGGCCCTGATGGGTTGGTACTATGCCCTGCCGCTGGTGTTGTTGCTCCAGGGGATGGTGAACTCGATGCGTTTCTCCTCGATGAATACCCTGACCTTGAAGGATCTGCCCGACGAATTAGCCAGCGGCGGCAACAGCCTACTGTCGATGGTGATGCAGCTTTCCATGAGTATCGGCGTCACCGTGGCCGGGTCGCTGTTGGGCATGTATGGCCATCATCAGCTGGCGGCAGACAGCGCCACGTTACATGGCATCTTCACTTACACCTATCTCAGTATGGCGCTGGTGATTGCGCTCCCGGCCCTGGTATTTCTCCGGGTGCCGGACGATACCAGCAAAAATACTGTTATTTCACGCCGCGCAAGGAAATCATCATGAAGCTCTGGCGACCGGGGATCACCGACAAACTGTTTTTGGCGATCCTCGCCAGCTGTATTTTGGTTCTTGGGCTGATGCACTGGGCAGTGCGCATTAGTTTCGAACGGGGCTTTATCGATTACATCAAGCACGGTAACCAACAGCGGCTGGAGTTACTTAGCAATGCATTGGGCGAACAATATGTCCAGCACGGCAGCTGGCAGTTTCTGCGCCATAACGACCGCTACATGTTCCAGTTGTTGCGCTCTTTTGATCGCGAGCCAGATTCCAACCATGATATGCCGCCCCACGGCTGGCGCACCCAGTTTTGGGTGATCGACGGTAAGGCCCACCATTTGGTAGGGCCGCCGGGGCCTGTTCCCCATGACGGTATGCGCCGCCGCATCTCCGTGGATGGGCAAACCGTAGGTTGGGTGATTGCCTCCCCGGTGGAGCGGCTCACCCGCAATACCGATATCAATTTTGATAAACAGCAGCGGCGCACCAGTTGGCTAATTGTATTACTTTCTACCCTATTGGCGGCCGGCGTCACCTTCCCCCTCGCCCGTGGCCTGTTGCGCCCGGTTAAACGCCTGGTGGAAGGCACCCATAAACTGGCCGCCGGGGATTTCACCACCCGGGTCACTCCCACCAGCGAAGATGAACTGGGCAAACTGGCTCAGGACTTCAACCAATTGGCCAGTACCCTGGAGAAAAACCAGCAAATGCGCCGGGCCTTTATGGCAGATATTTCCCACGAGCTGCGCACCCCGCTGGCGGTGTTGCGCGGTGAACTGGAAGCCATCCAGGATGGGGTGCGTCAATTCACCCCGGAATCGGTGGCCTCTCTGCAAATGGAGGTAGGCACACTCACCAAGCTGGTAAACGATCTGCACCAATTGTCGATGTCCGATGAGGGCGCGCTGGCCTATCAAAAACGGCCGCTGGATATTAGCGCCCTGGTGGAGATGGCCGCCGGGGCCTTCCGCGAGCGTTTCCACTCCCGTGGCCTGGAGCTAAGCCTGACCATGGCCGAGGAGATTACCGTATTTGGCGATCCTGACCGCCTCTCCCAGCTATTTAATAACCTGCTGGAGAACAGCCTACGCTATAGCGATGCCGGGGGGTTTTTGCAGATCAACGGTGAAGTTCAGGGCCGCCAGATAGTATTAACCTTTGCCGATACCGGGCCAGGGGTTAGTGATGAGCAACTGGGGATGCTATTTGAGCGCTTCTACCGGGCGGAGGCCTCCCGCAACCGGGCCAGCGGGGGTTCTGGCCTCGGCCTGGCAATTTGCCAAAATATTGTCGAAGCCCACAGTGGCACCCTCAGCGCTAGCCATTCGCCTTTCGGCGGGGTTAGCATTAAAGTAGTGTTACCGTTAGTGACAGATTTACAGAGAGCCGTATGATCGAGTTACCGATTGATGAGAACACCCCGCGCATCCTGATTGTGGAGGATGAGCCTAAGCTGGGCCAGCTTCTTATCGACTATTTACGGGCCGCCAGCTATGCCCCGTCGCTGATTTCCCACGGCGACCTGGTGCTGGACTATGTTCACCAGACGCCACCGGATTTGATCCTGCTGGATTTAATGCTGCCGGGCGCCGACGGACTGACCCTGTGCCGAGAGATCCGCCGTTTCTCCGAAGTGCCCATCGTGATGGTGACTGCCAAAATCGAAGAGATAGACCGCCTGCTGGGGCTGGAGATCGGGGCCGATGATTATATCTGCAAACCCTACAGCCCAAGAGAAGTCGTCGCGCGGGTGAAAACCATCCTGCGCCGCTGTAAACCCCAGCGCGAGCCGGGTGGCCAGGTGGCCCAGTCGCCGCTGATCATTGACGAAGGCCGCTTTCAGGCGAGCTGGCGCAGCCAGTTACTGGATCTCACGCCAGCGGAATTCCGGTTGTTAAAAACCCTCTCCAGCGAGCCAGGGAAAGTGTTCTCCCGGGAACAGTTGCTGAACCATCTTTATGATGATTACCGGGTAGTGACTGACCGCACCATCGACAGCCATATCAAGAACCTGCGCCGCAAATTGGAAACCCTCGATAGCGAAGCCTCCTTTATTCGCGCCGTCTACGGCGTAGGCTACCGCTGGGAAGCCGATCCCTGCCGGATGGTCTAACCTCACCTGCGCCCGTGGTTTACTCCCCGTCCCGCTGGCGCTACAATCCCCGCCCTCACGTTGTGGGTATCCACTTTTTACGCCGTGCCATCAGGTGGCGCGACTCTGACCTGTCATCAGAACGAGATAAACATGTTTAAACCAGAACTGCTTTCCCCGGCGGGAACGCTGAAAAATATGCGTTACGCTTTTGCCTATGGTGCCGATGCCGTGTATGCCGGCCAGCCGCGCTACAGCCTGCGGGTGCGCAATAACGAATTCAACCATGAAAACCTGGCCCTCGGCATTAAAGAAGCCCACAGCCAGGGGAAAAAGTTCTACGTGGTGGTGAATATCGCCCCCCACAACGCCAAGTTAAAAACCTTTATCCGCGACCTGAAGCCGGTGGTTGAAATGGGGCCTGATGCCCTGATCATGTCCGACCCGGGCCTGATTATGCTGGTGCGCGAAGCCTTCCCGGAGATGGATATTCACCTCTCCGTCCAGGCTAACGCCGTGAACTGGGCCACCGTGAAATTCTGGAAACAGATGGGCCTGACCCGGGTGATCCTCTCCCGCGAACTTTCGCTGGACGAAATTGCCGAAATCCGTGAACAGGTGCCGGAAATCGAGCTAGAAATTTTTGTCCACGGTGCGCTATGCATGGCTTACTCCGGCCGCTGCCTGCTCTCTGGCTATATCAACAAGCGTGACCCAAACCAAGGCACCTGCACCAACGCCTGCCGCTGGGAATATAAAGTGGAAGAAGGCAAGCAGGATGACGTGGGGAATATCGTCCAGCAGCACGAACCTATCCCGGTGCAAAATATCGAACCGACACTGGGCCTCGGTGAACCGACCGATAAAGTGTTTGTGCTGGAGGAAGCCCTGCGCCCCGGCGAGCCGATGACCGCCTTCGAGGACGAGCACGGCACCTATATCATGAACTCCAAAGACCTGCGTGCCATCCAGCACGTTGAGCGCCTGACCCAGCTTGGGGTCCACTCACTGAAAATCGAAGGCCGCACTAAGTCTTATTACTACTGCGCCCGCACCGCGCAGGTATACCGCCGCGCCATTGATGATGCCGCCGCCGGTAAGCCATTCGACCCAAGCCTGTTGACCACCCTTGAAGGGCTGGCCCACCGTGGCTATACCGAAGGCTTCCTGCGCCGCCACACCCATGACAGCTACCAGAACTACGAATACGGTTCTTCGGTATCCGATCGCCAGCAATTTGTTGGCGAATTCACCGGTGAACGCCGTGGCACCCTGGCTGCCGTCGCGGTAAAAAACAAATTCCTGAAAGGCGATAGCCTGGAGATGATGACCCCAACGGGGAATGTCACCTTCACCCTGGAACAACTGGAGAATGGCAAAGCCCAGCCAATCGATGTAGCACCAGGCGACGGCCACATTGTCTGGCTGCCGGTGCCAGAAGATATGCCCCTGGAATATGGCCTGCTGCTGCGCAATCTGGAAGGCCAGACCACCCGCGATCCTCACGGTAGAGTGACTGAGCAAAAGACAGCTAAGTAGTTAATTAGCATTATTTTTTCAGGGTGCGATGATAATCACATACCGCCGTTTCGCTTCTGGCTATTATCACCGCGCTGAAAAACATAACTAATAAATGCTAGCTGTACCAGGAACCACCTCCTTGGCCCGTGCAATCTCCCTTGTGCGGGCTAATTTTTTTGTACATACCGCTGAATGCTTAAAATTCCCTTAGCGTTGAGTCGCCACCCCGCTCCTTGACATTTACTGTTCCGATGGTTCACCCCTTCAGACATTTAGTCCGTAAGGTATTACCTGCGAAATCAGCCATTATCTGGCGTTAACGTTCTATAGTTATTTTTAGTTTGTTTCAGTCTGTTCTTAACCCTAATTCCTGTACCTGCGATAAAATTGAAGAACAACGAAAAAGGAGGCGCCCCGTGGCAACATCGTTACTGATTCTCAATGGAAAGAGTGCAGCGCTGGATGAATTACGTAGCGCCGTCAAAAAATTGCGCCAACAGAGCCATGATATCCAGGTGCGTGTCACCTGGGAGAAAGGCGATGCCGTGCGCTATGTGCAGGAAGCTGTGAATATTAATGCTGCCACTGTGATAGCCGGTGGCGGTGATGGCACCATCAACGAGGTCGCCACTGCGCTGGCCGAACTGGCACCTGAACACCGCCCGGCGCTGGGTGTTTTGCCGTTGGGTACCGCTAATGATTTCGCCACCAGCGTGGGCATCCCGGTGGATCTGGATAGCGCCCTGCTGTTGGCGGTGGCCGGTAAAGCGATGCCGGTTGATTTAGTCCAGGTGAACCATAATGCCTGCTTTATCAATATGGCCACCGGCGGCTTTGGCGCCCGCATTACCACGGAAACCCCGGAAAAACTTAAAGCTGCACTGGGCGGGATCTCCTATGTGATCCACGGATTGCTGCGGCTGGATACCTTAAAGCCAGACCGCTGTGAGATCCGCGGCGAGAACTTCCAATGGCAGGGTGAAGCCCTGGTGATTGGTATTGGTAACGGCCGCCAGGCCGGGGGCGGGCAGCAGCTTTGCCCTGCTGCATTGATCAACGATGGCTTGCTGGATCTGCGGATTTTTACCGGCGAAGAGCTGATCCCGGCGCTGTTTTCAACCCTGGCTGGTAAAGAGAATCCCTCGATTATTGAGAGCCGCTCCAGCTGGTTTGAAATTAACTCCCCCCATGAGATGACCTTTAATCTCGACGGGGAGCCGCTTACTGGTCAGACATTCCGCCTGGAACTGCACCCGCAGGCCCTGAGCTGCCGTTTACCGCCGGATTGCCCACTCCTCAAGTAAAAAAATCCGCCATCGGCTGCCCGGCGGCGGATTTTCGCACTGCCTGGGATCAGGCAAGTTCAATAAGCTGGTTATTCAGCCGGGTATGCGCTTGTTCTATCGAGTCTTTTCCTGGCGAGGCGATGCAGCCAATATACTACCACCAGCGGTGGAAATGGTGGACTGGACCGTGACCGCTGCCCACTTCCAGGGAGTCTGCTGCCGCCAGCGCCCCCGATAGCCAGGCTTTAGCTTCAGGCACCGTGTCATGCCAGCTCGTGAAGCGGGGCCGCAGTACTGCCAATGCCGCTGACAACGTGCATCCGGTGCCGTGGGTGTTTTTGGTATCGATGCGCGGGGCGGTGAAACGCTCGGCCCCGGTGGCGGTAAATAGCCAGTCCGGGCTTTGTGGATCATCCAGATGACCGCCCTTCATTAGCACCGCCTCACAGCCCAGTTCGCGCAATGCCTGGCCCTGCTGGCGCATCTCCTGTTCATTTTGGGCAACGGCGGTTTCCAATAGTGCTGCGGCCTCTGGCAGGTTTGGTGTAATCAGTGCTACCTGGGGGAGCAGCAGGGTGCGCATAGCGCTTACCGCTGAAGGGGATAGCAGCGGATCGCCACTTTTCGCTAGCATGACCGTATCCAGCACCACATTCGACACCTCCCAGCGGCTCAACCGCTCCACCACTGCCTCGACGATATCGGTTTCCGCCAGCATGCCAATTTTGCAGGTATCAATACGCACATCGCTCAGCACCGAATCCAGCTGGGCTGCCACAAATGCAGGCTCTATCCGGTACACCGACTGTACCCCGGTGGTATTCTGGGCCACCAGTGCGGTCATAACGCTACAGCCATAGGCCCCTAGTGCCGAGAAAGTCTTCAAATCCGCCTGAACCCCGGCACCACCACTTGGATCAGTGCCGGCGATAGTCAGTGCATTGATGCGCTTCATGCCAGATCCTCCGGGGCCAGATTATAGAGGGCATCGAGAAATGCCGGGATAAAGCTACCCGGGCCAGTGCTTTCGGCCAATGCCTGTTCCCCGGCGCGGGCGAATAAATAGCAGGCCGCCGCACTATGCTGGAGTTTATCCCCCGGGAGGGTTACCACTGCCGCCACCAGCGCCGATAAAGCACAGCCGGCGCCCACTACGCGGGTCATCAACCGGTCACCGCCAGGAACCGCTAAAATGCGCTCACCGTCGGTGGCGTAATCCACTGCCCCGCTGACAATCACCACCGCCCCACTCTGGCGGGCCAGTTCCCGGGCCGCCGGGAGCGCATCCTGTGAGCCGTGAGCGGTATCTACCCCCCGGCCGCCGCCCGCTTTATCCCTCAACGCCATGATTTCTGATCCATTGCCGCGGATCGCCGCCGGTTGCTGATCCAATAGTTCCAGGGCAAAACCGGTGCGCAGGCTAAGCCCCCCCACCGCGACTGGGTCTAATGTCCAGGGTTTATTATTGCGCCGGGCGCTTTCTACCGCCGCCCGCATCGCCGCGCTGCGTCCTTAAGTGAGGGTGCCGATATTCACCAGTAATCCGCTGGCAATGGCGCTGAATTGGGCCGCTTCGACTGGATCGATAATCATCGCCGGGGAGGCCCCGCAGGCCAGTAGGACATTGGCAGTGAAGCCCTGCACCACATCATTGGTCATGCAGTGAACCAGTGGGGCATGTTGGTGGAGAAGTTGTAAGGTGTGTGCGGCCTCAGGGCCGGTTAGCAGGTCAGGTTGCGGCATTATTTGCTCCTGCCCGGCATAAAGAAGGGATACCGGACAGGCATCTGACTTCCCTACGCTGGCATTATCCAGATCAGGTGGTACGGGTATTTCTCAGCCTTCACGTGGAAGGGCACCCCGAGTCATTTGGTTAACCTTTAGTTAACCGTAGGACAGGATAAGGCTTGAGCCATTACATGTAAATATGCGATGACTGGAATCATTCAGCATACTTAATATTTGACGGCATAAAACACGTTAAATACATCATTAAATAATATTAACCACCATCTATTTATTAATTTATATAATAGAGAATCTAATAGAATTCTTAATTTACTGGCAAGAAATCTAAAAACACCTATTTAAATGTAAGCCCGCACCAGACGCCACAACAATCCTCGAATAAAACGAACTGTTAGAACAGTATTTCCGAATAGACGTAAGAATTAATCAGGTTAGATTAATGTCTACCTTTAATTCACGAGCCACCCTAATTGCTGAAATATATAAATTTTAAATATTATAATTTTATAATATTGCTGATATGCCTGGTATATAACGCTTCTGCAATAGCTGCGCTACCTGTAGGGGAACAAGAGCAGATTGAACGTCAGCAAAAAGAGTTAATTGATAAAAGCCAGCAACAGCGGGAGGCGTTGCAAAGCAGTCAGTCCTTAATTCCAGAGACTGAACCGCTAAGCCTCCCTTCTGAAGCGGGGCCGTGCCAATTTATCCAAAAGATAGAAATTAGAAATAGTTCAGTACTCACTATTAATAACCAACGGAAGATATTATCGGACTGGGAAAAACGTTGCCTTAACCTCAATGATATTAGGTCTATAGCTCGGCAGATAACTGCGGCCTATTTGGAGCGTGGGTTTATCACCTCACAGGCATGGATACCCCAGCAAGATATCACCGGCGGAACACTTATTATTGAGGTAACAGAAGGCCGGATTGAATCTATCACCCGCGACGGTGCGGCTACGCTGGCTCTCAAGACCGCATTTCCATTGAAACCCGGTTCGTTATTGAATTTGCGCGATCTTGAACAAGGGTTGGATCAGTTGAATCGTCTCACTAGCCAACCGGTCACCATCGATATTCAAGCGGGTACGTTACCTGGGTATTCGCTTGTCATAATCCAGGATCAACCTACCAATTTGCCATTATCCGCAGCGTTAAGTCTGAGTAATAGCGGCCAAAGATCAACCGGTACGGGTCAACTTAATCTTTCACTCACCCTGGATAACCCCCTTAGAATAGCTGACAGCTGGTCATTCAGTGCCGGGCGTGACAGCGAGTTTCATCAAGATCGCCGTAGCCGTAACTTAGCCGGTAATGTCAGCATTCCCTGGGGATACTGGTTACTGGGTTATCAGGTGGCCTGGAATGACTTTTATCAGCATATACCCGTTAGCAACACTGCATACCGCTATGCCGGGGATACCCTTTGGCAAAAGCTAAATGTGAACAGGGTACTGTTACGGGATAGCCAGCAAAAGCTCTCGGCGGAACTGGCACTCTCGCAGAGGCGCTCAGAAAACCGCCTCGCCGATCAACGGCTGAAAAATAGTAGCCATAAAATTAGTACCCTTTCAAGCGGGTTAAATTACAGCCGCACCTTAGCCGGAGGTTATCTAACCCTAAACCCTCAAATAACCAAGGGGATTACCACCTTCGGAGCAACCAGGGATAGCGGGGATGCCCCAGGGTTACCTCAGGCCCAGTTTATTAAGGCCAGCTTGAATAGCAGTTATTACCTCCCATTAACTCCATCGATTTATTACCTGACGGCGATTTATGGCCAGATATCACCCGACCATTTGTATAGCAGTGAGCAAGTCACCGCAGGTGGCCAATATTCAGTGCGTGGGTTTAAAGAACAGTCAATTAGCGCCAATCGCGGGGCGTATTGGCGTAACGATATCAACTGGCGATGGCCCAAGCCATTCTATGACTTCGGTATATCGATTTATGGGGCAATTGATGCCGGTTGGTTACAAGAACAAAAGCCTTATCTCGAAGGTGGATCATTGGCCGGGGCCGCCATCGGTATAAATGTGTCCAACCAATATTTCAGCCACGCATTCAGTGGTGGTGTACCGCTTTTTTATCCCGGTTCAATGAAGCCAGATAAGTGGGTTGTCTACTGGCAGGCATCCCTCTCTTTATAAAGCCAGAACACAATACTGGACGCGCGTGAGCGCAATAATCATATGTAATAAGAGAATTCAACATGGACAAAAATTATCACCTCATTGGACGAGGATTAAGTTATCTACTGATATACCTGACAGCTATTCAGCCACTCCACCCGGCAATGGCGGCAAAAATTAATCCAGGTGGAAAAACAGTTGTGCAATCAGGAGCCGTTCCAATAATCAACATCACCGAACCTAATAGTGCGGGTATATCCCATAACCGTTATCGTGATTTTAATGTTGGGACTGCCGGAGTGGTGCTTAACAATGCCACTCAAGCAGGGCAATCACAGCTTGCCGGGCAAGTTGCTGCAAATCCTGGTTTAAAAGGTAAGCCAGCAAATTTAATTATCAATGAAGTCACCGGTTATAGCCGCAGTGAGCTTAAAGGCGCCCAGGAAGTATTTGGCCAAAAGGCTGCGGTAATTGTTGCCAATCCGAATGGCATTACCTGCGACGGATGCGGGTTTATTAATACTCCAGGGGCCACACTCGCCACTGGCAGAGTGAAACTTGATAATCAAGGTGCCCTTGAGGCACTTTATATTGGGGATAGCTCTGTCACCATTGGCCCTAAGGGTTTGGATGCCAGTAAGTTGGAATACGTGGATATCCTCAGTCGCTTTGCCGAAATTAACGGCAAAGTTCAGGCGCAATCTCTTTCCCTGACGATAGGCGCCAATGACATTAATTATAAGACAGGAAATATTAAACCGCGACAGGTTCAATTTTCCAAAGCTATAGCATTAGATAGTAAAGCCTTAGGTGGTATGTATGCTAATAAAATCCGTCTAATATCTACAGAATCAGGAATTGGCGTAAATTTAAATACAGTACAAAGTTCACAACATGATATTTTACTTAGCGCCAACGGTAAAATTACTGTGGGAAACATCAATGCTAAAACAGATGTAAATATTTCGGCGCGGGAACTTGCAGTGAATCCCGCAGGGAAAATTAATGCTGGTAATGATTTAACCATATCAGGCAACAAAATAGATAACCGAGGTAATATATCCGCTTCAGGCGACACTCGTTTATTTACAGACAATCTCAGCAATACAAACGCTGCAATTAAAAGCGGTAAAAATCTTTGGATACAAAGAGATAGCACAGGTGCACTTTCTACTACCGTTGTAAACAACTCAGGTAATATCCAGACTGATAGCGGCGATATCATTATTCGTGCCCAGCATCTACATAATAAACGTGAGTTGACTACAATCACAAAAACTACCCCTTTAAGCCCGGCTGAAAAAAATAATCCATCAAATTGGGTTCACCATACTTCCCCAGACCCTGGTGTAAAAATAACGCTTAAACCTGATTCCCGCCAGGAAATCAGGCTTGCTAAAAATTCCCTGCCTTCTGTAATTAGTGCGGGTAAAGATGCGTACATCCACGGCGTGTTTCTAGACAATAATTACAGCCAGATAACGGCTAAAAATAATCTAATTTTAACGGGTTCCAGGCTCACCAACAGAACCCTATCATTGGGAACCCAAACCAACTACCAACGACAATTAAGCTATACTATAAGGCCGCCAGGTTTAAATAATAGTGGGTTTGTAACAAGTTGGAAGAATAATGGACATTATAAAGGGGAGATTAAATCCGGCAATAGTTTGGTCGCTGATTTTAAAGATCACATTACTACAGACATGGGTACAAGTCAGTTTAGTAGTGATATCCAGTTAGCATCATTTAGTGCGAGTTTTTCAGCAAAAGATATTTTGCTCAAAGCTTCAAATATCACTTTAAATCAAGATTTATTTGCAACAAAAAACATCAATATCATTTCTGACGGAAATATAACCTTCAATGCCGCAAGGTTGAATGCCGGCTCAAATGTATCCTTAACTGCAATTAACAATATACAGCTTAATACTTCCGAAATAAAAGGAAAAGACGTTCTCATTGCCAGTAGAAGCGGTAATCTGATATCTGCCCCTGATAATAACAAACAATATTTTTCTACTGCAAATAGTAAGTTAAATTCATTAATTGAGGCTTCTGGTGATTTAACCCTGAGTGCCGGGAGAGGTTTAACGCTTATAAACACGTTGCTTGCCAATACCAGTAGAAATATCTCCCTTACTGGCAATAGTGTCGTGCACGTTGAATTTAACCAATCTCAACTGCTGAATAATAGCGCTTTTAAAACGTCTACCCCGTTAGAAGAGGCCGCACGCTTCAATCAACTGATTAACAAAAACCGACTTAATGCTACTGGCACCACTGTAATTAATTCCGGCGGCAATATCCAACTTTATGGAGTTAAAACTCACTCTGGGCAAGGCCTAAGTCTATACGCGGGTAGAACTATCCAATTTTTAAATTTTGGATTAGGCTCTAACTTTAGAAAATTATTCAGTGAAAGTCGACACCCAGAACTTAGAAGTGAGTTAATAACTAATTCCGATTTATTAGTTAGCGCAGGGAAGGATTTTATTACCCAAAGCGTGAAAGCGATTGCATTAGGCAAGGCGGTGATTACTGTAGGCAGCAAAATTAACATCACCAATACCAACTATCTTGTTGAAAGTAATAATGGGAACACCATCGAGCACAGGATGGTCAAACCACATCTTCAAGGTGTAAAAGGACTTAATATAATCTCCGGTTCAGATGCTTTGATAAGAAGCAGTCAGCTTCTCTCCTCCGGAGATATAAATATAAACACAGGCGGAAATCTACGCCTTGAATCCAGAGCGACTTATTTTAAAAATACCTTCAAAGGTGGCCACAGCGAGAATTCTCGCCAACAAAGCACTGAACTTAATGCTGGCGGTAAAATAAACATTATTGCTTCGGGTAGTATATTATTCCAAGCCTCTAAGTTAATAGCTAAAGGTGCTTTAGATGTAGCAGCAAAGGGGGGGTATTTGTATGCCCAAGCCATGGAGGAAACCAGTCACTATCAAGAAACCAGAAAAAAATGTAGCAAATGGAGCTTTTGCATAAAGAAAAAGGAATACAAAAAAACGCGCAATACGGTAACTAATAAAATCACTGAGTTTATTGCCGGTGGTAATATTAGTTTGGTCAGCCGTACAGGCAGCACATTTGAAGCCAGTAAGATTGCTACCAATAAAAATGCCAAAATCGTAAGCACCCACGGTAAGGTTAATCTCCGCGGGGTTCAGGACACCATCTTTGAACAAATTATTACGAAATCGTCCAACGGCTTATTCATCAAGCAAGCCAATCGCGGATTCCAGGAAGGTCGTTGGATCCTACCCAGTATCAACACCGGCGGTAAATTAACCATTGACGCAGCTAAAGGTATTTCTGCTGATGTCAAAGCTAAAAATGCCAAGCAGTTACAGGGCGCTGTTAATGTTTTCGCGAATATTAATGGTACCCGCTGGGTACAAGATTTAGATAAACGTAAGGATGTGCAGTGGACGCAGGTTAAAGATGCTTATGATAGCTGGAATCATAAAAGTCAAAGCTTAAGCCCTGTTGCCGCCGCTATTATCACCATTGCCGTTGCTGCCGTTACTGTCGGTAGCGGTGCAGCCGCTACCGCAGGATTATCAGCGGCAAGTGCAACCGGCGCAACCGGGACTGCTGCTGCGATGGTATCCGGTGCTGCTGCCAGTGGCTTGACCGCGATAACCTCCCATGCAGCAGTGACGTTAATCAATAACAAGGGCAACCTTTCTAAGACTCTCCAATCCCTGGGCAGCAGTAGTTCTGTCAAATCTTTAATCACCTCAATGGCCATTGGTGGTGCCCTTAGCGGGTTTGACGCAGCCATGGGCTGGGGGCAGACCGGTGCGGCACCTGATCCTACGGCTGCGAAGTTGCCACAACTTAGCAATGGCGACTGGAGCAAAGTCGTCCAGCGCGTTTCCGGCCAATCATTAATCAGTTCCAGCCTGAATACCGCTATCAATGGCGGCAGCTTTAAAGACAACCTGACAAGCGCCTTAATGGCCAATATTGGCAGCCAGCTTCATGCAGAAGGGGCCAATTTAATTGGTAATAATGGCAAAGTGCTGGGCATCCCAGGGAAAACCATTAGCCACGGGGTGATGGCAGGCATTGCCGCAGAAATTGCCGGTGGCAATGCCAAAGGCGCCGCCGCCGGTGCCATGGCAGCGGAACTGGGGGGCGTTCTGATGAACAGCCAGCTATTTGCCCCTTCTCCCCTTAACGAAACACAACGACAGTTTAATTTACTTCAGGAAGCAATTAATGGTAGCCCAGGAAAAGAACAAGTCGCTCGTGTTATCGGCGCACTCGCCGGCGCACTAATAACGAACAAACCGGAAGGTATTTATAGTGGTGCCGATAGTGCCCAATCGGTCTATCGCTACAATCTAACGGAGCATCGCCTACAGCAGCTGGCTTTGGAGAATCAGCGCGATATTCTGGCGGCGGACAGAGGAGATAAAGCCGCAGCTAACAGGGTAACTGCCCGAAGAGAAGCTGCAGTGATTGCAATAACCGCTGGTGCAGGTGGCAGTGTTGCAACTGTTGGTGGCTATACATTGCTGGCAG
This sequence comes from uncultured Enterobacteriaceae bacterium, assembly GCA_966186435.1. GTDB lineage: Bacteria > Pseudomonadota > Gammaproteobacteria > Enterobacterales > Enterobacteriaceae > CBIFWW01. Next base: position 348 of record CBIFWW010000045.1, on the reverse strand, counting down.
CCACACCTGCAATGCTACTGGCCGCCCGTCTGTCCCTCATCGGTTGTAAAAACGCGCCAATGATCTGCTTTAATAAGGCAGGGATCGTTGCCGCCGATGTTGTCGGTTCTGAAGCGGCCATTGGAACAGGTGCCGCTCTGGCAGGCAGCACCCTTTTGGTGGGCAAAAGTAAAGACAGCCTCACCAAGTTTTATCAGGAAGTGTCCAAAACCTCAGATACGTTTGTAAAATCGGGGTCAGTTCAGAAGCAAAATATAGCCGAGTTTATCAAAGGTGAAACAGCGTCTGGCAGCCCGCTTTCTGCCAAAACCGCTGATTATCTTCGCGATATTCAAAAAACGAATATTG